>JACMOK010000132.1 GCA_014378065.1 Flavobacterium sp. | reverse complement strand
GGAGTCTTTGAACTTCAGGCTCAGTGCAATACACCACCACCACCCGGGTACAATCCGGTGTATAGTGTTGATCTTGACAATGACGGCTACACCACATTCGATATTGGCTATTACATTCTCAACGAGGATCGACCGGCGATGGAGCAAATTCATAATGTCAGTTCCTCGGGGTACAATTTTGTGTTTTATAACAGCTTAAATACGGTGTCGGAACTCACCTACACCAACATCACACTAGAAGAATTTTGTTCTGTTCATTATGAATATACGGGCACTGGCCCAACATTCGAACCACAGCCGCCTTGTTACTGGCCGGTTCCGACGCAGGGAAATATAAAATTGGTCGCTGTTGCGTTTGACGGAGATCAAGATGCCGATGGCATTTTAAACACCGATGAGGACACGAACCACAATTTAAATCTGATGGACGATGACGATGACAATGACGGCATCATTAATCTCGAAGATTCGACCAATACACTCGCTTCAAATAGCCAAACCATCGCAAAAGTTAACGTATATCCCAATCCTGTTACCAACGGCATTCTTTACATTGAGTCCTCCGACGCCATTTCGACGGTTGCGGTTTACGATGTAGCGGGTCAATTAGTTCTGTTGGCTACTGCGCCATCAATGTCACTGAGAGTAGACAGTCTGGCGCCAGGCGTTTATTTTGTCAAATGTCAGGCGGGTAAAAGCAATGTAGCGACCAAAATTGTAATTCAATAAACACGACAGGCCAAAGACTAAAGCGGTCTATGAAAACATGAAATCTAAAATCACAATACTGGTCTTGGTTCTTTTAACCACTTTGTTCGTTGGTGCCCAGCGCAAAATACTACCTACCGATTCGTTCACCATTACCGGAAATGTAAAAGCCGAAGGCAAATTTACGATCGCCCAACTCGACAGTTTTCCCAAGCAAATTTTAAAAGACCACGTTATTTACAACCACAAAGGAGAAATCAAAGACACGCTCAAAAACATACAAGGCATTTTACTGAAAAACGTATTAGCGACAACCGAATACCGCTACCAAAAGCCAAAAGAACTCAATGAATTCTACTTTGTTTTTGTGGCTTCGGATGGCTATAAAGTGGTTTTCTCGTGGAATGAGATTTACAATACCGACATCGGCAACCACCTCTACATCATCACGGCCTTATCTGGTAAAACGTTAGCAGCGATCGACCAGCGCATCATGGTGCTGGCGACTAGCGATCTGATCAGCGGCAAAAGATTCATCAAAGGCCTTCAAAAAATAGAAGTCAAACGCATAGAATGAAAGCAGCCCTCAGCGGTGCAGAATTAAAAGGACCTTTCTGATTGTTGTTATTTTTGCATCAGATTTTTAAAAATAACAGGCCGGTTGAAAGTTACAAATGATAAAGAGTTTAGTATAAAAAGACTTTTGAAAAAATACTACACGATGATCCTTTGGTACGATGATGCCGATAGTAGTGCCCGTAATTAAAAGTATAGAAAACCCCGGCGTTGACTATCCGGCTTCTTGTCAAGCAGACAATTTTTGTTGCTCAAACAATACCTTGAGCACATTTTCCAAAGCAGTTTTTAAATCATTGGGAGCCGTTCTTTTCATCAGGTAATTGGCTCCGACCGTTAGCAGTTGCCGGACCAGCTTTTTTGGATAGATGCCAGAAATCATCACCACTGGAACAGACCGGTAAGCGTGGCTCGATTTTAAATGGCTTAGGATTTCCTCCCCATTTAAGATCGGCACGTGCACATCCAAAAAAATCACTTCTGGTTTAGTAGGATGGCGATGCAACCGCTTAAGCATGGTTTCGGCTTTGTGAAATACCAACACCTGATGCCCCAGACTACCCATGGTATTTTTAAAAAAATAGAGGTCGTCGCTGTCGTCGTTAAGATAAAAAATGACTTTGGAAGGGTTCATAAATCACAAATTGAAAAATCAAATTTAAAAGATTCTTAGTTTAGCGCTGTTACAAAATATTGCACGAGTTTTATACTTTAGCAATCAAGACCACGGTAAAAAAACAATTTAAAAAAACATTTCCGCGGTTATATATTGTTATTTTTTTTAATCACGGAATTCAAGCACAACCAGTTGCAAATGGAAAGACTTTTGTTTTTTTAGCCATGCGGTCATAGTCATCGCAATGACTTTGATAATTATTGAAATTGAAGTCCCGCTTTCTGCTCTGCCAGCCTTTCAAGATTGTGTTTTCTGGATATTTTCTCGTTCCTTTATTTATTAAATTATCGATTTAATAAGACCAATTCCGCCGCTGACAAAGTGTCTAACCCTTTTCTTCAAGCAACGCTACAATGATGTTGGCTTAGGTACACCAAAATAACACGGTCAATTTAGAGTAATTCTTATTCCGTTTCCCGAATCAATCCGCTTTTCGCCCAGACCGCTTTGTACCGCATAAATAAATGACGGATTATCGACCACTATTGATGACGCGACTTTCTGTAAAGCTTATGGTTTTTGCTGGGTTTTGCAAAATTTGTGGCAAAAGACCAAAGAGATGTCATGCGAAAAATTGAAGGCGTTGTCTTTAAGTCGGAATAGTCATTATTCCGGTTTTACCATTTAATGCAATGCGAGAGGGCTACCAATGGCGGCAATCATTCTGATAAACGCTCTGTTGTATGCTAAATTGTTATGTTTTCTGAGAGTGATTCGTCGAAATAGTTTTAGGATACCCTAAATATATGGCGTACATTTACTTTTAATTGAACATGTTTCCTGATAGGCATTCACGTTCATTTTTTAAGAGACTGCGGCGAGGCTCTCCGAATTCGAAGAGGCCAACTTCATGACACTTTTTTATTAGAATACGATACCACTGCCAGTTTTCCTGCGCTGCTATTTTTAAAATTAGTACCAGACATTGGAAACAAACGGCGGCAAAAACAACTATAGATGAAAGCCACCTCAGACGATACTCCGTTAAATATTCCGCTAACTGCCTCCCAAAACCTGTTTCCTGTCGTGGGTATTGGCGCCTCAGCAGGTGGGCTCGATGCTTTTAAAAAATTGCTTAAAGCCATACCCGAAAATTCAGGAATGGCCTATGTATTGGTACAGCATTTAGACCCTAACCACGAAAGCCTTTTACCCGAAATACTGCAGAAAGTCACCAATATCCCGGTGATTGAAATTGCCGATGACATTAAAGTGCTTCCCGATCACATCTATGTCATTCCCAGCAACAAAATGATGGTGGCCACAGATGGGGTTTTGCTGCTGGCACCAAGGCCGGTAAAAAGTAAAAATGAACGCAATCTGCCAATAGACCTTTTCTTTGCATCGCTTGCAGAAATACACCAAGAACACGCCATAGGTGTGGTATTATCGGGTACCGCTTCTGATGGCACCCAAGGATTAAAAGCAATCAAGGAGCATGGAGGCATCACTTTCGCGCAAGATGAAGCATCGGCAGAATATGATGGTATGCCCAACAGCGCGGTGCGAGCCGGTGTAGTCGACTTTGTGTTGCCACCCGGTGAAATTCCTAAAAAACTATTAGAAGTCACCCAAAAAACCGTGCTGAGTGATGCCGAATTGCAAAACATTCCAAAGCAAGAAGAAGACGTTTTCAGACAAATCCTGTCGTTGCTGCGCATCCGAAAAGGAGTAGATTTTACCTATTACAAACAAACCACCGTACGCCGCAGAATTTTACGCCGAATGGTAGTCAACAAAAATGAAGAACCCAAAGACTACCTCAACTTTTTAAGGACCAGTACGCCAGAACAGGACTTATTGTATCAAGACATGTTAATTCCGGTGACGTCGTTTTTTCGCGACCCCAAAGTGTTTGAAAATCTATGCCAGGAAATTTTTCCAGCCATTCTAAAAGACAAAGTTCCAGGGCAAATAACGAGGATATGGGTTGCGGGATGCAGCACCGGACAGGAAGTGTATTCATTTGCGATGTGCTTCAAGGAATTTCTAGGCGACAATCATGAAAAAATACAAATTTTCGGCACCGATCTCAGCGAGCCCGCCATTTTAAAAGCGCGCAGCGGGATTTACGAAAAGGCAGAAATCGAATCGGTTTCACCAGTTCGGCTTAAGGAATTTTTTACATTAAACAACGGTGCCTATCAAATTAATAAAAGCATTAGGGATTTATGTGTATTTGCGCTCCACAACTTTTTAAAAGATCCGCCGTTTGGCAAAATGGACTGCATCAGTTGCCGCAATGTGCTCATTTACATGGAGCCCTACCTGCAAAAAAAAGCCATCACTACTTTTCATTATGCCCTTAACCCAAAAGGATTTTTACTTTTGGGGAAGTCAGAAACTACTGGCGGGCTTCCCGATCTTTTTTCTGCTGTTGCCAAAAGTGAAAAGCTATACACCCGGAAAGATGTTCCGGCAAAATTTATTCAGGTCACCAGCCAGCGCAGCGAGCAAATGCTAACTCTTGCAGTAGACCCAATAAAAAAAGAAATTATGCGTATCGATTTTCAAAAAACGGCCGACGACATCTTACTGAGCAAGTATACGCCCGCGAGTGTTATCGTCAATGAGTCTTTAGACATTGTACATTTCCGAGGCAATACCACAAACTATCTCGAACAAGCCCCCGGCAAACCAAGCCACAATTTATTGATCATGGCCAAAAATGGTTTAGGCTTCGAGTTGCGCAATGTGCTGCACAAAGCAAAAACAGATAAGCTGGCAGTAGTTAAAGAAAATATCCCCGTGAGTATCAACGGACAATTGCGCAGTATTGATATCGAAGCGATTCCGCTGCCCAATACTTTAGAACCCTACTACTTGGTGCTGTTTCATGATCCTAACTTAAACGACACCGAGGTCTCGCCGGCAGGCACTAAAGGAATACGTAACAAAAGAAAAATATCGACCAAAACACTAAAAGACGAGAAAGAAATTCAAATTCAGTTGTTAGAACAAGAACTGGCGCAAGCGCGCGAGGACATGCGCAGCATCACCGAAGACCAGGAGGCCTCAAACGAAGAATTGCAGAGTGCCAATGAAGAACTGCTGAGTGGCAGCGAAGAATTGCAAAGCCTTAACGAAGAACTGGAGACCAGTAAAGAAGAACTCCAAAGCACCAACGAAGAACTCACCGTTTTGAACCATGAATTAAGTGGGTTGAACGAACAGATAACTGATGCCAGAAATTATTCAGAATCTATAATCGCAACCCTTTATCAGCCATTGCTCGTGCTAGACAAACACTTAAGGGTTAAAACTGCCAACAAGGCTTTCTATAAAACATTTAAGGTAAATGAACAGGAAACAGAAGGGCTTTTGATTTATGACCTAGGCAACCGACAATGGAATATTCCCGAGCTGCGCACCCTGCTGGAAGAAGTTTTGCCGCAAAAAAAACAAATCAGTGATTTTGAAGTAACCCATAACTTTTTATCGATTGGCGAACGCATCATTTTACTAAACGCTCTTGAAATAACAAGAGAAAAAAAAGAAGAGAAACTAATCCTGCTCTCTATTGAAGATATTACCGAAAAGAAACTTGCACAAAAGAGACTGGAAGAAAACGAACATCGTTATCACATGATGCTCATGAACTCCCCGTTTGCTTTTTCAATAATGAAAGGGAAAGATATGGTAGTAACCCTTGCCAATGACCTGATGAAAGATTTTTGGGGAAAAGGCCAGCAGGTGGAAGGAAAACCGATGTTAGAGATTTTACCCGAACTTATCGACCAGCCCTTTCCGGCTTTGTTCGATAAAGTTTATACGAGTGGTGAGGCTGCTAACGCCAATGAAATACTTGCCCGGTTAAATCGCAATGGCGTTATGGAAGACCTGTATTTCAATATTGTATATCAACCCCATTTGGAAGCAGACAAAACTGTTTCAGGAGTGATAACGATTGCACACGAAGTGACAAACCAGGTGCTTGCCCGCAAACAAATTGAAGATAGTAATAAGCGGTATAACATAATGCTGCTGCAATCGCCGTTTGCTTTTGCAATACTTAAAGGAAAAGATATGGTGGTTACCCTGGCTAACGATAGCGTAAAAGAAATGTGGGGAAAAGGAAAAGACTTAGAAGGCAAACCATTGATTGAAGTTTTACCCGAGCTTAAAAACCAGCAGTTTCCAGAATTGCTTAATGAAGTCTACACCAGCGGCATTCCTTACTCCTCGTATGAATCACTAGTAGTGCTGCAGCGGAATGGAAAAACAGAAGATACTTATTTTAATTTTACTTATCAGCCCTACCGTGAAGCAGACGAAACTATTTCGGGGGTAGTTATTATTGCCACCGAAGTAACGCCGCAGGCCATTTTAAATAAAAAAATAAAGGCAAGCGAAGAAAAGTTCAAAATGCTGGTACAGCAGGCGCCCGTGGCTATCTGCGTATTGCGTGGAGAAGATTATGTGATAGAAGTAATTAATAAGGGAATGTATGAAATGTGGGACAGAACATTGGAAGAGACGCTAAATAAACCTGCATTTAATGTGCTGCCCGAACTGCGTGAACAGGGTATTAAAGAGTTGCTGGATAATGTTTGTAAAACGGGCAAACGTCTTGTAGAACCGGAATTGTCGATCAATTTAAAGCGGAACGAAAAAATTGAGAATGTTTTTGTAACATTTGTGTATGAACCGTTGTATGAAGCCGACGGAAGCATTTCTGGGGTAATGTGCTTAGCACATGAAATTACCGAGCAGGTAATGGCCCGAAAAAAAGTAGAAGAAAGTGAAACAAAGTTCCGCACGCTTATAAAGGATGCACCTGTAGCAACCTGTTTATTTACAGGAGAAGACATGACCATAGAAATAGCCAACGACCTGATGATTCGCTATTGGGGGAAAGACAAAAATGTCATCGGACAAAATTTATCAGTTGCCGTTCCGGAGTTAATAGGGCAGCCTTTTCTGCAAATACTGGCCGAAGTATACGCCACTGGCAAAATTTACGAATCAAAAAGTGAACCTACGCAACTCAAAATAAATGGAACGATAGGCACTTACTATTTTGATTACACTTACAAACCAATTCTCAATGCAGCAGGTAAAGTGTATGGCATTTTGAATATGGCAATAGAAGTTACAGAACAGGTGCTGGCTGTAAATCGCATCAAAGAAAGTGAAGCCCGTTTCCGGACCATGGCTGACGACAGCCCCCTGTTCATTTTTACCATAGAATCTGATGGGTTAGAACCCGTAAGTTATTGGAACCAAACTTGGCTGGATTTTACCGGGCAAACTTGTGACCAAGCCATGGAAAGAAACTGGGACGGAACCATCCATCCCGACGACTTGCCCCTCATCATGCAAATTTACACCAGATTAGAAAACAATCAGTCGTATTTCATTCCCGCCATAAGGGTTTTGCGGTATGACGGTGACTACCGGTGGCATTCTTTTAAAAGCAATCCCCGTCACTTAGCCAATGGCGATTTTCATGGCTTTGTTGGTGTTGGGTTTGATATCCACGAACAAAAATTGGCAGAAGATGCCTTGAAAGAAAGTACCCAACAATTCACAAGCATGGCTGATAACATTTCGCAGCTTGCTTGGATGATGGATGCACAAGGATGGATTTATTGGTACAACCAACGTTGGTACGATTACACCGGTACGACTTTTAAAGAGGTCGAAGGCTGGGGATGGCAAAAACTACTGCAGCCAGAGATGCTCGCAGAGATTACCAAAAGTTTTAATCAGGCCATTGCCTTAGGAACCGATTGGGAAGATACCTTTTTACTGCGCGGTAGAGACAAACAATACAAATGGTTTTTATCTCGGGTGGTTCCCATTAAAGATGCTGAGGGCAAAGTCATTCAATGGTTTGGCACGCACACCGATGTCACCGAACAGAAAGAAGCCAATAAAAAAGCGCAGGATGCTACAAACTTGGCAGAGAACGCAATGAAGGCAAAGCAGCAATTTTTTTCTAATATGAGCCACGAAATTCGGACCCCGATGAATGCAATTGTCGGATTTACCGGTGTCATGCTCAAGACCGCATTAGACGATAATCAAAAAAAATACCTCAACGCGATACAAGCCTCTGGCGATTCGTTAATTGTATTGATCAATGATATCCTCGATCTGGCGAAAGTAGATGCCGGGAAAATGACTTTTCAACGCATTCCTTTCCAATTGTCTGCCTCCATTACAGCGATGCTAAATTTATTTGAAGTAAAAATTCAAGAAAAAAATATACAGTTAATAAAAAAGTATGACGGTGCCATTCCTCAAGTTTTACTGGGAGATCCGGCCCGTTTACACCAAATTATTATTAATCTGATCGGCAATTCGCTAAAATTCACCGAAAAAGGATTGATTACCGTCGATATAAATTTGCTGGAGGAAAAAGATGATAATGCAACAATTGAATTTGCAGTAACTGATACTGGGATTGGCATTTCGGAAAGTAATCTAGTGACTATTTTTGACGCTTTTCAACAGGCCACGAGTGAGACCTCTCAATTGTTTGGCGGAACGGGTTTGGGGTTGTCTATAGTTAAACAATTGGTAGAGTCGCAAGGCGGAACGCTTTCAGTGCAGAGTAAAGAAGGTAAAGGATCTACTTTTAGTTTTATTTTGAACTTTGAGAAAACAGCCATTGAGTTAGCAGTAGAAGCCGAATTAGTTGCGCCAGCCCTGATACAAAATCTGAAAGTTTTAGTGGTAGAAGATGTCAAGCTGAACCAAATGTTGATAAAGATAATATTAGAAGATTTGGACATCGCAGTAGATATAGCAGAAAATGGAAAGATCGCTATGGAAATGTTGAAAACAAACCAATACGATATCATTTTTATGGATTTGCAAATGCCCGAAATGAATGGCTATGAAGCAACTGAATATATTCGTAATACGATGAATTCTCAAGTTCCAATTATCGCTCTTACCGCCGATGTTACCAATGTAGATCTTGAAAAATGCAAGGCCATCGGCATGGATGATTACATTTCCAAACCCATTGACGAAAAGTT
>JACMOK010000131.1 GCA_014378065.1 Flavobacterium sp. | reverse complement strand
CCACTTTTTGATGAAAACAATAACTTAAATGAAACTGTTGGTATCAAAAAAATTAGAGAATATGTTTGGTTTACTGAAACCCGAATCCCCACCCCAGCCCTCCCCGAAGGGGAGGGAGCTACAACGGAAAAGGTTTACTTAGGTACTCACAACGACACTGCTTACTATTTTATCTATGAAAAAGATAATTTAACCACGCTCGATTATGATTCTTTAGCTCAATATGTGCAACAAAAAGCCGAACGCTATATAATTTATGCGGATAATTGTTTGTTGCCCGAAACTTTTATGCGAGATAAAAATATAGAATTCAAAAAAATCCCGAGAGATATAACACGATTTTAGTTACAGCCAGACCTCAAAGGTTTTTTTCAAACCTTTGAGGTCTTATAACGATATACATTATGGAGCTAAAAACCTACCAAAAGCAAGTCATCGACGATTTGCAGCAGTATTTCGAGTATTTGCAAAACCATAAAAAAGCGGATAAAGCTTTCAATTCTTATTGGCAAGAAAAAGTGGGTTTCTATAATCCATTAACTGGCGAAGGAATGCGACCGTATCAAAATACAGTTCCCAGTGCGGTGCATTTGAGTATTAAAGTACCAACGGCTGGAGGGAAAACTTTCATTGCTTGCAATGCGTTGAAAACTATTTTTGATGCAATGCCGGACACAAAGGCACGAGCAGTTGTTTGGTTGGTTCCCTGGAGTAATTTGTTAGATCAAACGGTTCGGAATCTTTCGAATCCGGATCATCCGTATTGTCAGAAACTGAAGTCATTATTCAATAACCGTGTTCAGGTATATGAAAAACGAGATTTGTTGCAAGGAGCTAATTTCAATCCCTCGTCGGTGCAAGAGCAACTGAGTATTATGGTTGTGAATTTTGCTTCGATAAGAGCCAAGAATAAAGAGGACAGAAAATTTAATGAACAAAATTCTAATTTATCCAGTTTTTCCGATTCTATAGATGATGAAATTGTTTTAGAAGGCACCGAAAAAGAAGCGTTAATCAATGTTATTAGAAGTTTAAATCCAATTCTGGTTGTTGACGAAAGTCACAATGCCGAAAGTGATTTGAGTGTCGAAATGTTGAATAACCTTAACCCAAGTTTTATTTTGGACTTGACCGCAACGCCTAAACAAAACGCGAATATCGTGAGTTTAGTTTCTGCCATTGAACTCAAAAAAGAGAATATGGTGAAGTTGCCAGTTATCGTTTACAATCATCAAAACATTGAAGGCGTAATCGAAAGTGCGTTGCACTTGCAAAATAAATTGGAAATAGAAGCCAAAATTCTCGAAGAAAATGGAGGGAAATACATTCGTCCAATTGTTCTTTTTCAAGCACAACCCAAAGGAAAAGAAGACAACACCACTTTTGATAAATTGAAAGCCCAATTGATCGCAGTTGGTATTCCAGAAGAGCAAATCAAAATCAAAACTGCCAATAAAGACGAGTTGAAAAATGAGGATTTAATGAGCAAGGATTGTCCTGTTCGTTACATCATTACTATCAATGCCTTGAAGGAAGGTTGGGATTGTCCGTTTGCGTATATCTTGGCTTCCTTGGCGGATAAATCTTCGGAAGTGGATGTTACCCAAATTTTGGGTCGTGTTTTGCGTCAGCCTTATGTGATGAAACACAACTGTACAATGTTGAATTTATCGTATGTCATTACGGCTTCGGTGAAGTTTCAAAATACGTTGCAAAATATCATTAAAGGTTTGCAACAATCGGGTTTTAGTGAAAAAGATTATCGAGAAAAAGACATAATGCCCGAATTGGTGAAAGAAGAGGCGAAGCAAGAAACATTAGATAATTTCTTTTTTCCAGAGCAAAACCAAAGTATAATTGAGCCTGAAAATGGATTTGATCCATCTAAAATTTCATTTAATCCAACTCCAGAAATTACAATTATCAATAAGTCGGTTTTTGAAATTGAAGAAATGGCGATTGAACAAAACGAACGTTTTCAAGAACAGATTATTAGTCAATCTATTACTAACGATGCCAGTCAAATTTTTACAGAAGTGGGAATAAAAGTGAAGCAATATAAAATGCGCGAAAGCGTGGCGAAGCAAGCACAAGATATTGTTTTGCCCAAGTTTGTGATTGAAGTTCCAAAGAATGAGTTTCTTTTGATGGAAGAAGGTTCAACTGCTTTGTTAGATAGAGTCAATTTATTGAAAGATTTTAAACTTTCAGACAAGGACATTGTTATTCCCTTTAAAAGTATTTCTTCGGAATTGTATAAAATTGATGCGGAAGAAATCAGTAATGGAGAATATAAAATGTCGCCTTTTAAAATTGAAAACAATTCTGTTCAAGAAAAAATTACAGAGTTTATTTTAGCCAAACCTAAGGAAGGACAAATTAAAGATCTGGCGCATTTTGTAGTCAAGCAAATTGATAAGTTACCTCCTATTGCCGATAACGAAATCAAGAAATATGTCAATCGAATTTTAGAGAATATGTCATCACAGGAATTGATTGATTTTAATCAATATAAATTGACTTATTCCGATTTAATCAAAAAGAAAATAAATGAATTGGCAGATGCTTGCGCTGAAGAAAAGTTTAATGATTGGTTGGAAATCGATAGAATAAAGACACAAGCCGTTTGGAAGTTTGAAAATGCGATTATTCCGTCGCGCATTGGAAATGATATTGGCAATTCTTTATACGTACACGAAGGTGATATGAATGGATTAGAACAACAATTTATTTTAGAAATTTCAAGTTTTGAAAACATTGCATTTTGGCATCGCAATTTGGGAAGAGGAAAAGGATTCGCCTTGAATGGTTATAAATCGAATCATTATCCTGATTTTATTTTGGTTACCAAAACCAATAAAGTTATCGTTATTGAAACCAAAGGTTCTGACAGGGATAATTCGGATAGTGCATCTAAACTTCGATTGGGAAAATCTTGGGCTAGGCTTTCAGGTTCCAATTACAATTATATGATGGTTTTTGATAAAAATGCGATTGATGGCGCATACAATTTAGAGAAGGCTATTTCTTTAATTAAACAGATGTAAATAAATAAAAAAATCCGTTTAGCTGTATTTAGACAGCAATACAACTATCAATCAATTCAGCAACAATTCTCCCCGATTTCATTGCGGCGTTTATCGAACCATTCAATAAATGATCCCCGCAAATAAAAAGATTTTCGTTGATTTTAATTTCGGAAATGAAGACTTCATTGGTCACTTTTTCTTGGTTGGGCAAGGCATACTTGACGCGATAGGTTTTTAGCATTTTCCAATTTTTCACTTGATTTCCATACCATTGTTTCAATTCGGCTTTCATATTTTCAGCAAGAGTGGTGTCTTCAATTGCTGGAATACCATTATAGGAAACGGAAATTAAAACTTTTCCTGTTGGTGCATATTTATTCGAAATATTAGATAGTACAGTCAAATTGTTTGCCCATTTTTTAGTAGTTGCAGCATTTAAAACTACAACCGCTTTTTTAGTGGGAGCACTATTGGCTTCAAAATAAACATTCGTTACTTGATGGAAATTTTGTTTAGTTTTCGAAATATAATGACTCGCAAGACCAATAGCTTCGGTGGCAATAATGATCTTATCCGTTTCAAAAGTGGTTGCGTTTTGGCAAATGATTTTGTTGTTTTCAATTGCGGTAACTTTCAGGTTGTATTGAATTGAATTTTTTGGCAGCATTGCCACTAATTGTTTTGGAATTTCTTCCATACCCAATTCTGGAATAGCAGCATCGCCTTCGGAAAACATTTTCATCACAAAATCAAACATATTACTCGATGTTTTCAAATCATTTTCCAGAAAAATTCCTGAAAAGAAGGGTTTGTAAAAGCGGTCAATCATTTTAGGACTGAAACCATACTTTTTGAGTTGCGCAATAGTTTTGATTTCAGGTTGTTTGAATACATCAGAAACAGCAATTTTGACCAATTTATTTTTCAGAAAAAAGGTGTTTATTTTATCTTTTAAAGAACCAACGGGCGCAAATAATGTCGCAAATAGTGCCGTTGGACGCCTAAACGGATCGGCAATTTCGAATTGCCCTTCGTCATAAAGTACGGTAGCGCCAGGCAGAAATCGTTTCAAATTTAATTTTTTGTAATCCAACAACGCTTTAGTTTCGGGATATTCAGTCAATAAAACTTGAAAACCTCTATCGAGCCGAAAACCATCAACGAAATCGGTTTTGATTCGTCCGCCAGCCCGATCAGTTGCTTCAAGTATTTGAATTTTATATCCTTTTTGATGCAAATAAACAGCAGCAGTTAATCCTGAAATTCCTGCGCCGATAATCGTGATGGTTGGTTTCATTATTTGAATTTTATAAACTTGAACTTGATTAAATGTTTGAAAAGTTTAAACCACACTTCGACTTCGCTCAGTGCAGGCTAGAAATAGAATTTTTTTTATAGAAAGGCGCTTTGCTTATCATAGATTTTATAGCTATGTGTAAATAAAATACCTATGAATACCTTTGTAAATTATTTTTTTATAATTTCTATGTGGTTGAAATTGTTAAAAGAAGTCAGGGTAACACTATTCCAAAATTAACGATTTTAACCATCGAATGCAAAAAATCCCGATCTGATTTCTCAAAACGGGATTTCATTTATAAATTAACGAGCTATTAGGCTAGCATCGTCACCGGGTTTTCGATATATTGTTTTAAGGTTTGCAAGAACTGTGCTCCGGTTGCTCCGTCGATAGTTCTGTGATCGCAAGCTAGAGATAGCATCATTGTGTTTCCTACCACGATTTGTCCATTTTTTACCACTGGTTTTTCTACAATCGCTCCTACAGAAAGGATAGCAGAATTCGGCTGGTTGATGATAGAATTGAATTCAGTAATACCAAACATTCCAAGGTTAGAAATCGTGAATGTACTT
>JACMOK010000022.1 GCA_014378065.1 Flavobacterium sp. | reverse complement strand
TTAATTATGAATATTGACGACCTACTTTGTGTGGGTGTTACCGATAATATTATGCTTTCATCTACCATCGGCAGAAATAAAAACAAAATTCCAGCCGACGTCATTGCTGCCATCATCAACGGAACCGAAACCCTTATTGCCGAACTCAAAACTTTTGGTGTTACCATACATTCTACTGGTGGCGAAACTGCTGATGTGGGCGATTTGGTGCGGACAATCATCGTTGATTCGACCGTAACAGCGCGAATGAAACGCAGTGAAGTTATTGACAATGCCAACATCCAACCGGGTGATGTGATTGTCGGACTCGCTTCTTTCGGACAGGCGCACTATGAAAAAGAATACAATGGCGGCATGGGAAGTAACGGACTTACATCGGCCCGTCATGATGTTTTTGAAAAGGAACTCGCACTAAAATATCCAGAAAGTTTTGACGAAGCAGTACCCATTGAACTGGTCTATGCCGGCAAAGTAAAACTGACCGATGCAGTCGAAAATTCACCTATTAATGCGGGCAAATTGGTGCTTTCACCTACCAGAACTTATGCGCCGATTGTCAAGAAAATACTTGAAAAATACGGTCCAGAACAGATTCACGGCATGGTACATTGCAGCGGCGGTGCGCAAACCAAAATTCTGCATTTTATAGATAAGCTGCATATTATTAAAGACCAATTGTTTCCGGTTCCACCATTGTTTCATCTCATTCAAGCGCAGTCGAATACCGATTGGAAGGAGATGTACCAGGTTTTCAACTGTGGCCACCGCATGGAATTGTACGTTCCCGAAAACATAGCCGCAGACTTAATATCCATCTCAAAATCTTTTGGCGTCGAGGCACAAATTGTCGGTAGGGTAGAAGCCGCGAATACAAAAAAGTTGACCATTAAAAGCGATTATGGGGTTTTTATTTATTAGCAGCTGTTCCCGCTATCCGCTATATCTTTGCTTGGATAAAGAAGCCAAGCAAAGGATGTCGCTGCTATCGGGGCTAAAACCAGAGAAAATTTACCTGTCAGCTTAGAACACCCATTGAAAATGACAATTCCTTCAAACCTAATCCTTGAAAATGATACCGTGCTACTTCGGCCATTGCAGGCTGCCGATTTGGAAAACTTATTGCCCTTTTCCAACAACGAGCCTGATCTATGGAAATATTCTTTAGTCCGCGCCAACGGAATAGAAAATCTTCAAAATTATTTGCAAAAGGCTTTAAAAGCCAAAACCGCAGCAACTGAATTTCCTTTTATCGTTTTTGATAAAAGAACACAAGAATATGCGGGAAGTACACGTTTTTACGATATTAATTTTGAGTTCAAAACCCTACAGATTGGCTACACTTGGTATGGTAAAAATTTTCAAGGCACCGGACTCAACAAACATTGCAAATATCTTTTACTAGCCTATGCTTTTGAAACTTTAGGAATGGAGCGGGTTGCCTTTAGTGCAGACAACAACAACGAACAAAGCAAAGCGGCGATGCTCTCGATTGGCTGCAAAATTGACGGTGTACTTCGAAGCCATATGCCTTCATTTGAAAGCGAACTGCGTCGCGACAGTGTAGTGCTGAGTATTTTAAAAATAGAATGGTTTACTGAAGTGAAAGCGCTGCTCAAAGCAAAACGCTAATCAGACGCCGGTAATTATTCTAACAAGATAAATCAGTCTAAAACTGTCGTTGCGTTTTACGTTGCTTTCCACTTTGTTTAGAAAATCAGTTTCGTTGCTGGATCGGCCCGTTATATTTGTTGCGTTATTTAATTTTTTACTGTTGGCAGGGTCGATCTGTAAATCGGATGCCTTTGACATGCACCACTGGTTGCTTAATGAAATTTAAAATATTATTCAAGCGCAGCATCGCTGTCGTTTTTCTCCAGCGCAATTTGTCTCTCAAACTTATTGTGAATCAGGATGATTAAAAGGCCAAAAACAAGCGCACATAAAATCAGTATATTATTTAATAAGCCATGGATAGAAAACGACAGTCTGATAAGAATTGTAGAAATTATAAAACCGGAGTTTCTGATGACTTTATGGAATTTGTCGGTCAGGAAAAAAGAAAATAATAACAATAAAACATCTGCAAAAATCAAAATAGTGAAAAACTGCTCAAAAAAGATATTATTGATGTTGGCGAAGGAATGGGTTGAATTGTCGGCATCAGAAACAATGCTTAACAACCAGTTTGCAAACGAATAAATGGAAAGCAAGATAAACATAGGCACAAGTGCAGTCGCCATCGTTTTTTTAATTTTTACAAATCTCGATATCGCGAGTATTTCCATTTTATTTTTTGTTGCTTCACCGTATCTTATTTTGCTCTGCATATAAAAATGGTAAATAAGAAAAAACATCAAGATGGAGGTAATCAGGTCATACGTAAATTGTAAATCAGACTTAATGGTAAACCAATCCGATTTGAGCGTCAAGTTACCAAGGTCTTTAAACAATCGTCGGATAACAATTAATGTCATGATTTCATATTGTTTTCCTATATAAGTGGTAAAAGATTTTGGAAGATAGTAAATCAACAAATATACTTCATAAAGAAGAATAAACGAAAAAGGCGTGTAAATGGCCGCAATGGGATTGCTGAGTAAATTTGAAAATTTATTGACATGGATAAAACCAAAATCTACTAAATAAATGATTACCAAGTGTATAATAAAACTCGCAATCGCTATTTTTAAAATAGCCTTTTCACTGATTTCCTTTATTTTTTCGGAAAGCGTTTTTTCATAAATTGTCTCAAATAATTTTGATTGGGCCATAAGCAGCATTTTTTATTTCTTCATATTTATTAATAACTACATGTGGCTTTATTTAACCTAACTATTTTAAATGATCTTTATCAGGTGGTGTGCTGTTTAAGGAAAAACAACCATTTCTAATGCCCTTAATGTGGAAAAAAACACGAGTTAAAGATAGCATAATTTGTGTAAATTCAATAATTGATGTCGCCGTAAATCGCTATTTAGACTATTTCTGAAGTAAAAAGGTCCTCCGATATTTAAAGCAGTTAAGGTGTTGCCATGTCGTACTTATGATTTAATGCTGTGGTCAGAATCAATTTTCAATATTCCATTACAGCGATCTTAAATTTTACAGAATGAGACCCATTCTCTTTATAAACTTTGTCGTAGCTCGGGTGCCTGTTTGTTTACTTATGCATGAGCTAAAAAGCGACCAGCATAAAATCAATAAATAGTGACGACAGATAACTTTTAAAAGCAACAGAGAATTGGCTTTTACTTTTCATAAAATTGTTTTTTGGCGGCGAATTTGATTACCTGTCATGATTTAAATATACGTCGCCTATTGATGTAAAATATTTGCCACCCGCAGATAGAGAAAAAATAATGAATGTTTCGTTGCCGATCAGTGCAGAAACTTCGATGAATGGAAACTGACAACTCAGACACATTTAATCAGGCTACCACTTTTTGGAAACAACATTTCTTTATTGCTTAACACAAATTCAATAGCCTAAGCCAATAAACTTTTCAACAATCTTCCTGTAAGCGAAAGGATCATAATGTCTGTAAAAAAGACTTTTCGAGGTACTTATTTCGGCATTTTTACCGATCAATTAAAAATGCACTTGATGATCAATTATGATGAGTAGCCAACGGTATAGTCTCTTTATCTTAAATTTAAAAAGACGGTTAACAAACCGGATCTTTTGTCTTTTATTTAAATAAATCGTCCATTCCCGGAATCATGGGCAAATCTACTTTGGCGACAGCATCAAGTTCTGTTTGACTCACTTCGGAAGCTTTCTTCAGCGCTTTATTGAGTACTACCAACAAGTAATCTTCGAGTTGCTCTTTGTCTTCAAGCAAAGAATCTTCCATGACAATCGCGGTAATTTTGCTATTGGCTGTGACTGTTATTTTGAGTAAACCATCGGCACTTTGTTCGTCGATAAAAATCGTATCCAATCTCTTTTTGGCCTCTTCTACCTTCTTTTGGGTTTCTTTCAATTTGCCCATCATTCCCATTAAATCTCCAAACATGTTGATAAATTTTTAAAGTTTATAAGTCGCTAAATTACTAAATTGCATACAAACCAATTTATAAATTGATGAAAAAGTCAATCGTTTTACATTGTCTTTGTGCTATTTTTGCAACTTCCCATTCGCAAAACAAAACCCCAATCATGTCGAAATCAATTCAGGCCCCCATTGCAGCAGTTAAACCAAACATTTCAGAAAAATTTGGTGAGGTTAGAACCGACAATTATTTTTGGCTTAACGACCGAGAAAATCCCAAAGTAATCGACTATCTCAACCAAGAAAATGACTATTATAATAGCGCTACGGCAGCCTCCAAAGACTTTCAAACGGCTTTGTATGACGAAATGAAGATGCGGATTAAAGAAGATGATGAATCGGTGCCTTATTTATACAACGGTTATTACTACATAACCCGTTTTGAAACCGGGCAGGATTACCCCATTTATTCAAGAAAAAAAGGAAGTCTTGAGGCCAGAGAAGAAATCATATTCAATTGCAATGAACTGGCCAAAGAACATAAGTATTTTCAACTGAGTGGATTGAGTATTAGCCAAGACAATCAATTTGCAACATTTGCTACAGATGTCGTTGGAAGACGCATTTATACTTTGAATATCAAAAACCTCAAGACAGGAGAAATCCTTGCCGATAAAATAGAGAATGTTACTAGAAGTTCGACTTGGGCTAACGACAACAAGACTATTTTTTATACACGCCAAGATGAAAAGACCTTGCGTTCGGACAAGGTATATAAGCACAAATTAGGAGCAGATACCGCAACAGATGTGTTGGTTTATTTTGAAAAGGACGACACTTTCGACGTTTCCGTTCATAAAGAAAAATCGAAAAAGTATATTGTCATCGGAGCCACAAGTACTTTGACTTCAGAGTACAGAACGGTTTTGGCCGATGCACCAGATGGCAAGTTTAAAATTTTCCAGAAAAGGGTCCGTGGCTTAGAATACAGCATTTCGCACTTTGGGAATCATTTTTATATCGTCACCAACAAAGACAAAGCGACCAATTTTAAGGTCATGAAAACCCCAGAAGAGGCTACGTCTAAAGAAAATTGGCAAGAAGTCATTGCGCATCGAAACGAAGTTCTTATTGAAGACATTGAAATTTTTAAAGACTATTTGGTTGTCACCGAAAGAAGCAATGGGTTGAATAAAATTCGCATCATGCCTTGGAAAGGGAAGGCCGAGTATTACCTGCCTTTTGAAAGTGAAACTTATACGGCTTATACCACTTCCAATGTCGATTTTGAAACAGATATCTTGCGCTATGGCTATCAGTCGATGGCGACGCCTGCTTCGGTGATCGATTTTAACATGAAAACCAAAACCAAGGAAATTAAAAAGGAGCAACAGGTGTTGGGCGGAAATTTTGACAAAAACAATTATACCGAAGAGCGCGTCTGGGCTACTGCAACCGATGGAACCCAAGTACCCATTTCGATGGTCTATAAAAAAGGATTGATTAAAAACGGAAAGAACCCACTATTATTATATGCTTATGGTTCGTACGGCATTTCAATGGATCCCTATTTTTCCTCCACGCGATTGTCGTTGTTAGATCGAGGGTTTGTTTTTGCAATTGCCCACATTCGTGGTGGCGAAGATTTGGGCAGACAATGGTATGAAGATGGAAAATTGTTAAAAAAGAAAAATACTTTTACTGATTTTATCGACTGTTCCAAATTTGTAATCGAGCAAAAATATACAGACGCGTCCCATCTCTATGCTGAAGGCGGATCTGCGGGCGGATTGTTAATGGGCGTAATTGTCAATATGGCGCCGCAACTTTACAATGGTGTCATTGCGCAGGTGCCTTTTGTAGATGTGATCACGACGATGCTAGACGACACCATTCCGCTTACTACCGGAGAATATGATGAATGGGGCAATCCCAACGTCAAAAAATATTACGATTACATGCGCTCTTATTCGCCCTATGACAATGTTGCCGCACACGATTATCCCAACCTTTACGTCTCAACCGGTTTGCATGACTCCCAAGTTCAATATTGGGAACCCGCCAAATGGGTAGCCAAGTTAAGAGCAACGAAAACCAACGACAAAGTACTTTTCTTAGATACCAATATGGATGCCGGTCATGGAGGCGCTTCAGGCAGGTTTGAAGCGCTAAAAGAACTCGCAAAGGAATTCAGTTTTTTGTTAGATTTAGAAAAAATTAAAAAGTAATTAAAATTTTTTACTTAAATTTGCAAGGATTTAAGGTCGGCGAAGTTCAACAGCGACTCCTTGATTAACTATTTTTTTATGAAAGAAGAAATAAAAGCCTACAATAATGTCTTGGAATTAATAGGGAATACACCACTTATTAAGCTCAATAAAGTTACCGAAAATTTAGTCGGTAATTTTTACGCAAAAGTAGAAGCCTTTAATCCAGGGCACTCCACCAAAGACAGAATTGCATTATTCATTATTGAAGAAGCTGAAAAAAGAGGCATACTTTCTCCCGGAGATACCATTATAGAAACCACTTCCGGAAATACAGGCTTTAGTTTGGCCATGGTCAGTATTATCAAAGGTTACAACTGTATTTTAGCGGTAAGCTCTAAATCTTCCAAAGATAAAATAGATATGTTGCGCAGTCTCGGTGCAAAGGTATATGTTTGCCCAGCCCATGTTTCTGCCGATGATGAACGCTCGTACTACAATGTAGCGAAACGTTTGCACGAAGAAACAAAAGGATCGGTCTATATCAATCAATATTTTAACCAACTGAATATTGACGCGCATTATCAAACTACAGGTCCAGAAATTTGGGAGCAGACACAAGGTAAAATTACACATCTGATTGCATGCAGCGGCACTGGCGGAACAATTTCGGGCACTGCAAAATATTTAAAAGAACAAAACCCCAAGATCAGGATTCTCGGAGTCGATGCTTTTGGTTCGGTGTTAAAAAAGTATCATGAAACTAAAGAATTTGACAATGCTGAAATTTATCCTTACCGCATTGAAGGTTTAGGCAAAAATCTGATACCAACGGCAACAGATTTCGATATTATTGACAAATTTATTAAAGTCACCGATGAAGAAAGTGCACACGCTACCCGAGAAATCACCAAGAAAGAAGGGCTATTTGTAGGTTACACTTCGGGGGCCGTATTACAAGCCATCAAGCAATATGCTGAGGAGGGTGAGTTTGACGAAAACAGTAATGTGATAGCTATTTTCCCCGATCACGGTTCACGATATATGAGCAAAGTATTTAGCGACGACTGGATGAACGAGCAAGGATTTTTTGACAGTATCAATGCCGAGGAAGTTCAAAAAATAGAGTTTATCAAATAAATTAGAAATAATACAATTATTTAAACTACTATAATAAAAAAAGCCTCTGAAATGTATATTCAGAGGTTTTCTATTTTATGAGAATGGCTATTTAATTTTCCTCCATTGTATGGTACACATTCATTACGTCATCGTCTTCTTCCATTTTGTCAATCAATTTTTCTACATCAACGACTTCTGCTTCAGTTAATTTTTTAGTGATTTGTGGAATGCGTTCAAACCCTGAGGATAAAATTTCCAAATTTCTGTTTTCCAATTCTTTCTGAATGGCACCAAAACTTCCGAAAGGCGCATATATCAAAATACCATCTTCGTCTTCAAAAACTTCTTCAGCCCCAAAATCAATCAGTTCCAGTTCCAATTCTTCGGGATCGATGCCGTTGGCCGGAATTCGAAAATTGCAAGTATGATCAAACATAAACTCTACCGAGCCTTGCGTTCCCATTGTTCCGTTACATTTGTTAAAATAACTTCTGACATTGGCTACGGTTCTATTGTTGTTGTCGGTAGCAGTTTCTATTAACAACGCAATCCCATGTGGGGCATAACCTTCAAACAAAACTTCTTTATAATTGGCCGTGTCTTTGTCGGTGGCTTTTTTGATGGCACGTTCGACGTTTTCTTTGGGCATATTCGCCGCCTTCGCATTTTGAATCACGGCCCTTAACCTAGAGTTGGCTTCTGCATTTGGTCCGCCTTCTTTTACCGCCATGACGATATCTTTTCCGATACGCGTAAAGGCTTTAGCCATTGCTGACCAACGTTTCATCTTTCTTCCTTTTCTGAACTCAAACGCTCTTCCCATGACTGTTTTTTTATTTTATGGTGCAAAAATAATTCTTTCTATTCAATTTTAAATACATTATCGTTTTCAAACCACATGGTGCTTATTTCTTATAAAAAGGCAATTTCACGACTTTGGCCCGTACCTCATTCTTGCGGATGCGGATATAAATTTCGCAATCAATAGCGCTGTGTTCAACCGCCACATAACCCAGACCGATACCGACATTCATTGAAGGCGACATTGTTCCCGAAGTAACGATGCCAATAACGTTACCCTTAGCGTCTACAATTTCATAATCGTGCCGGGGCACCGCGCGGTCCTGCATTTCAAAAGCCACTAATTTTTTAGTAACGCCTATTTCTTTTTGTTTTTTCAAGTTTTCCGCGTTGACGAAATCTTTCGAAAATTTGGTAATCCATCCCAGGCCGGCTTCTAACGGTGAAGTTTGGTCATTGATATCATTGCCATACAAACAAAATCCCATTTCCAGACGCAAAGTATCTCGAGCTGCTAAGCCGATGGGTTTGATACCGAAAGCGTGTCCCGCTTCAAAGACTTTATTCCAAATTTCCTCGACTTCCGAATTCTTGCAATAAATCTCGAATCCTCCAGAGCCGGTATATCCGGTTGCAGAAATAATTACGTGTTCAAATCCGGCAAAATCCGCCACTTCAAAATGATAATACGGAATGGCCGCCAAATCAATCGAAGTCAAAGTCTGCATCGCTTCAACGGCTTTCGGACCTTGAATCGCGAGTAGCGAATAGTCATCCGATAAGTTTTTCAGTTCGGCTCCCATTGCATTATGACTTGATATCCACTCAAAGTCCTTGTCTATATTTGAAGCATTGACCACCAACAAATACTGTTCTTCTTTAATTTTATACACAATCAAATCATCAACAATGCCACCGTGTTGATTGGGCAAACACGAGTATTGGGCTTTCCCCACGGTCAATGTTGCCGCATCGTTTGACGTGACTCTTTGGATCAATGCCAAAGCCTGCGGACCGCTTACTAAAAACTCACCCATGTGCGATACATCAAAGACGCCCACCGCAGTGCGCACCGTTTCGTGTTCTGCATTCACGCCTTCATATAAAATGGGCATATTGTAACCGGCAAATGGCAGCATTTTGGCTCCCAAACTTTCATGTATGTGCGTTAGCGCAGTATTTTTCATGGTGAAATGTTGTAAAATTTGATGCGGCTAATTTATTCAAAAAATATCGATTTAAAAGCGGTAAGTTCTAAAATACTCTTTTTTTGAAGCGGTTTCCTGCGCTGCGCTGCAATCTTTTTTGGTTTTTACAAAACAAACCAAAAAAGGATTTCCACTGCGGTCAGGGCTAGGGCTTTTCACTCCGATAAAATGTTGTAACTTTAATCAGAATTCCATAAAAAGGGAGCAATAAAGCACCGGCTGCGACAATAACAATGATATGAAAAAAACAATTTCCATCGGTAAAACCGAAATACTTCAACTTTACAAAGCAATCAATAGCAAAACGCACAAAGGAATTCAAGGGCATGCCTTGCTCATCGGTGGAAGTTATGGCAAGATGGGCTCCATTTGCTTGTCATCTAAAGCAGCCCTGCACTCGGGTTGCGGATTGGTGACGGCTTTTGTTCCAAAATGCGGCTATACAATTATACAGACATCAATACCCGAAGTCATGGTTTTGACCGATGGAAATCAAAAATATCTGACGGCGATTGCCTTTGATTTAAAGCCTCAAGCAATCGGCATTGGTCCGGGTTTGAGTCAAGAAACAAAAACCCAAAAAGCAATAGGCCAATTCCTAAAGGACAATAAGACCCCTTTGGTAGTAGATGCCGATGCCTTAAATATTTTAGCAAAAAACCCAACATGGCTGGCATTGTTGCCTCCCAAAACAATACTAACACCCCATCAAAAAGAACTCGAACGCCTTATTGGAAAATGGTATTCCGACGCTGAAAAACTACAGATGACTATTGATTATTCTATAAAGCACAATGTTATTGTAGTCATGAAAGGAGCACCAACGATCATCATCGATGGTGAAACGATATATCAAAACACCACAGGAAACGCGGCTTTGGCTACGGCAGGAACAGGAGATGTACTCACTGGAATCATTACCGGACTTTTGGCACAATCCTATTCACCCATTGATGCGGCAACAATAGGCGTGTATCTCCACGGATTGACCGCTGATTTGGCTTTACCAGAAACCGGTTATCAGTCCTTTATTGCTTCCGATTGTATTCGATACCTTGGGAAAGCCTATTTATCTTTTCAAAATTCATAGCAAACCTTAAACTGATGCCTAAATAGTTGTAAGTTTGTTTCGGCAATTTAAAAAGCAATGCAACAAAAACCCGAACTGAGAACTGTAAATGTGACTCGTTACATTGCCCCACTTCGGGAGGGAGGCTCTTTGCCAGCCTTGGCCGAAGCGGATGATGGTTTTAAATATGTACTCAAGTTTAAAGGCGCGGGACATGGTGTTAAAGCACTGATAGCTGAATTGATTGGTGGAGAAATAGCTCGTGCTTTGGGTTTGCCGATTCCAGAATTGGTCTATGCCGATTTGGACGAAGCGTTTGGCCGTACCGAAGCCGATGAAGAAATACAAGATTTGTTGCAAGGCAGCCAGGGTTTGAACTTGGCTTTGCACTTTTTATCCGGAGCCATTACCTATGATCCAGTAATTACAACGGTTGATGCCCAACTTGCTTCTCAAATAGTATGGTTGGACGCGTTCATTACCAACGTTGATCGTACCTTTAAAAATACCAACATGCTGATCTGGCATAAAGAGTTGTGGCTGATTGACCATGGTGCCTGCTTGTATTTTCACCATTCTTGGACCGATTGGAAATCCAATGCTAAGAGTCCGTTTGCACTCATTAAAGACCATGTACTGCTGCCACAGGCTAACTTGTTAGTTGAAACAGATGCCGCATTTAAACAAATCTTATCAGAAGAATTGCTTCAAAACATCGTGTCCCTTATTCCTACAACTTGGCTGTGTTGGGAAGATGTCGAAGAAAACCCAGAACAACTAAGAGCCATTTATCTTGAGTTTTTATTGATTCGGCTGGAACATTCTGAAATTTTTATAAAAGAAGCCCAAAATGCAAGAGAAGCACTTATATGAATATGCCGTAATTCGCGTTTTACCGCTGGTCGAACGTGAAGAATTCCTCAATGTTGGAATCATTCTCTTTTGCAAAAAAGCAGGGTTTATTCAGGTGCATTACACTGTTAATGAACCTAAAATTAATTTATTTTCTATGGATTTTGATGTAGCGCAATTGCAATTGAATTTAGAATCGTTGCAAATCATAGCCAGCGGAAATAAAAGGGGAGGAGCTATCGCTTTGCTCGATGTTGCCTCGCGCTTTCGTTGGTTAACCGCAGTAAGAAGTTCAGTTATTCAAACCTCGAGACCCCATCCGGGCTTGTGTGATGATTTAGCGCACACTGCCAAGCGGTTGTTCAAGGAAATGGTCTTGTAGCATTTAGATTAAAAACGCTTTCAATTCGGCATAGGTTTTAATTTTAATCATCCGTTTTTCTTTATTCATTACACCCTCAATCTGTTTAGGAATTGGAAGTTTAATTTTTAAAGCTGGTTCGACCACTTCTGAAAATTTTATCGGATGTGCGGTTTCGAGAAAAATGCCAACACTATTGGGTTGTTTTTGCATTTCTGCTTTCAAACCCAAAAAACCCACCGTACCATGAGGTTCAGCAATGTAGCCCGAATTAGAATATATATTTTCTAAGGCTATCGTAGTTGCGGCATCGGTAAAAGAATAGGAAGAAAAATCCTTTTTAAAGGCTTCCAAATTATGGTCATACAATTCCTGAATTCGGATAAAATTGCTTGGATTGCCTACATCCATAGCATTTGAAATCGTAGCTTTTGAAGGTTTTGGCTCATAGTTTCCTTTTTCCAAAAAACGCGGCACCGTATCATTAACATTTGTTGAGGCTACAAAATGCGCAATAGGCAGTCCTAATCTTTTTGCCATAATTCCCGCACAAATATTTCCGAAATTGCCACTCGGGCAAGAGAATATTAAAGATTTACCTTTTGATTTCAATTGCTTGTATGCAAAGAAAAAGTAAAACATTTGGGGTAACCAGCGCGCGATGTTGATCGAATTGGCAGAGGTCAGGTTTTTGTGCTTTAAGTCGGCATCCAGAAATGCCTTTTTCACCATGTCTTGACAATCGTCAAAAACACCATCCACTTCCAAAGCTGTAATATTCTGACCAAGCGTCGTCAATTGTCGTTCTTGAATGTCGCTGACTTTTCCCGAAGGATACAAAATGATTACTTCTACGCCTTTAACCCCCAAAAAACCACTGGCAACAGCACCGCCCGTATCTCCAGAAGTGGCTACGAGTACCGTATTTTTACTGTTGGTATTTGCTTTGTTAAAAAAGGCAAGGCAACGCGACATAAATCGCGCGCCGACATCTTTAAAAGCCATGGTCGGCCCGTGAAACAATTCTAAGGAATACACATTTTTTTCAACTTTTACCAATGGGAAATCAAAACACAAGGTATCGGCTATAATTTCTTTCAAATCCTTTTCAGGGATCTCGTCGCCTGTAAATTGCCGAATAGCTTCAAATGCGATTTGTTCATTTGAAAGCGCTTCAATATTTTCAAAAAAAGCAGCAGGAAGAGCAGTGATGCTTTGAGGGAAATACAGGCCCTTGTCAGGTGCCAATCCTTGAATTACAGCTTCTTTAAAAGAAACTTCGGGCGCATTGTGGTTTAAACTGTAGTATCTCATTTTCATTTTGGTAACGCTAAGAACTTGACTTTACTATTGACTTGATAATATTTTAACACCTTCGGGATTAATTTTAGACACATGGATTTCGTATGGTAAAAGCAATTCATCATATATCTTGCTCATGGCTATCGCTACTTTTTTGGCCGTCTCCTGCCCTTTACTTAAAGCAAAAATGGAAGGTCCAGATCCAGAAATACCCGTGCCTAAAGCTCCATTTGCTAATGCTGTTTTCTTAATCTCATCAAACTGTGGAATAAATTTACCTCGCAAAGGTTCTACGATGACGTCGTGAAGTGATCGACCAATCAATTCATAATCGCTAGTATACAAGCCTGCTACCAAACCACCTACATTTCCCCATTGGACAATGGCATTTTTTAAAGAAATGGTTGGTTCTAGAACGGCACGCATCTCAGAGGTTTTCAACTCAATTTGCGGATGGATGACTGTGGCATACAAATCTAATGGACTATCAATTCGAATCACATCTAAAGGTTTATAGCTTCTAACCAGCGTAATTCCGCCCATAAGGGCAGGAGCCACATTGTCTGCATGTGCCGCTCCGCTTGCCAATACCTCGCCTTGCATTGCAAATTCAACCAATTCTTTTCTTGAAAACGGCTGCCCAAGCAAGGCATTGATTCCGAACACCGCGCCTGCAGCACTGGCAGCACTGCTACCGATTCCACTTCCCGCCTTAATTTTTTTATGGATTTCAATTTCAAATCCGTCTTGTCTGTTTAACCTATTTAAAAGCGCCAAGGCTGCTACACCTGCTACATTTTTTTCAGGATCTAGTGGCAAATCAGCACCCGTAATGTTGGTAATGCGCACACCGTTTTGAGCAGTTCTCCGAACAATCATTTCATCGCCGATGTTGTCTAAACACAATCCCAATACATCAAATCCGCAAGAAAGATTGGCTATAGTGGCTGGGCAAAAAATTTTAATTTCGTTCATTTAAATTTTGTTTAACGCTTCTTGATTAAACATTTCCAATTCTAATCACATCCGCAAAGATTCCCGAAGCCGTTACTGCCGCTCCTGCTCCCGCACCTTTTATTAATAATGGCTGATCTACATAGCGGTCAGTAAAAAATAAAACGATGTTGTCTTTGCCTTCCAGATTGTAAAATGGATGGTCCTTAGCAATAAATTGCAAGCCGACAGTTGCTATTCCGTTTTCAAATTGGGCCACGTATTTTAATCTGCTGTCTCTGCTGGTTGCTTCCTTATACAGGTTCTCAAAATGATTGGTATGTTTGGTCAGCGAAGCAAAGAAATCATCTATTGTAGTGGTTTCCAAACAGTCTTGTGGCAAGAAAGATTCGTTTGCAATGTCCTCAATCTCCATGTGATAACCGCTTTCTCGAATAAGGATTAGTATTTTTCTCGCTACATCCACTCCGCTTAAATCAATTTTCGGATCTGGCTCTGTAAAGCCTTGTATGCCAGCTTCTTTTACGACATCATAAAAAGAATTTTCTTCATTGAAATTGTTAAAAATAAAGTTGAGACTGCCAGATAGCACCGCTTGAATTTTATGCACCTTATCGCCAGAGGCAATCAAATGTTTCAGCGTGTCAATAATAGGCAATCCGGCGCCGACATTAGTTTCAAATAAAAATGGCGCATTGAATTTGCGTGACAATTGTTTTAAGTTACTGTAATTTTCATAGGTTGAAGAACAAGCAATTTTATTACAAGTCACTACTGCGATATTCTGTTCCAAATACTGGTCGTAGGTTTGAGCAATGGTTTCATTTGCAGTGATATCGACAAAAATGCTGTTGCGCAAATTGAGGTTTTTTACTTTTTCGATAAAAATTTCTTTGTTGGCTATTTCTCCCTTTTCGAGTAGTTCTTTCCATTCTTTTAGCGACATACCTTCTTCGTTGAAATGCATTGTTCTCGAATTGGACACCGCAATGACCCGAAGATTGATTTTGAGATTGTCTTTCAAAAATTTCTTTTGCTGGTGAATTTGATCCATAAATTTCTCTCCGACATTTCCAACACCCATTACAAAAAGATTGAGCTGTTTGGTGTTGTCTTCAAAAAAGCGTTCATGCAAAGTGTTGAGCGCCTTTTTAACGTCGCGTTCGTTGATCACCACTGAGATATTACGTTCTGAAGCACCTTGTGCGATCGCCCGGATGTTAACATTGTTTTTACCCAAGGTACTGAACATTTTTCCACTCAATCCTTGGTGGTTTTTCATACTCTCTCCGACCAATGCGACGATACAAAGATTTTTTTCGACAATGCAAGGATCGATTTTGTTTTGTGCAATTTCAAGCTCAAAGGCTTTGTCAATTGAATACTGTGCTTTATCGGCATCGGCATTTAAAATTCCGATACAAATCGAGTGCTCAGAAGAGGCTTGGGTGATAAAAATAACATTAATGGTTTCGTTGGATAACACTTCAAACAAACGCTTGGAAGATCCTGAAACGCCAATCATTCCAGAACCCTCCAAAGTCAGCAGAGCGATTTTATCAATATGGGAAATCCCTTTGATTGGATTCTCGTTGCCGTTTACTGCGGAAGAAATGAGTGTGCCGTCAGCTTCGGGTTCAAAAGTATTTTTAATGATAATCGGAATATTTTTCTTTAATACCGGTTGAATCGTTGGCGGATACAATACTTTAGCGCCAAAATGCGACAGTTCCATAGCTTCCTGATAGGAAATGGTTTGTATGGGTTGGGCCTGTTTTACAATTTTTGGATTGGCGGTAAACATACCGTTGACATCAGTCCAAATCTCCAGTTGAGTTGCATTTAAAGCAGCCGCAACAATAGCCGCTGTATAATCGGATCCACCGCGACCCAAAGTGGTATTGTTCCCATCGGAAGAAGATGCGATAAAGCCCGGAATTACTGTTGCGTCGGCGTTGTTTGATAGAAAATAATCAGCAATTAATTGGTTTGTAGTTTCAAAATTGACAATAGCCTTTCCAAAGTGATTGTTGGTTTTGATCAAATCCCTACTGTCTTTGTAGCCTGCATTTTTTACTTTTTGTTCCAACGCTTTGGCAATAATTTGGGAGGATAGCAACTCTCCAAAACTGAGAATGGTATCAGATGTTCTACTTGACAATTCTCCCAATAAATAGCAACCGTCCAATAATGTTTTAAGGTGATTGATGTTGCTGTTTATCGATTCTATCAATTCGTTTTGATCGGATAGGGGTATCAGTTCTTCAATGGCTTCTTTGTGCTTTTTTTCGATTTGACTGACGATTTCTTTATAGTTTTTATCTTTTGCCGAAGCATTGCTCGAAGCTAGAACAAGTAAATCCGTCACGCCACTAAATGCAGAAACCACAACAACAAGTTGGTCTTTTTTAGCGCTTTCATTAATGATATTTAGCACCAATTTGATATTTTGTGCATTGGCCACCGAGGTTCCTCCAAATTTTAATACGTTCATTTTATAATCTTATTTAAAGTCATGACATTTTGTTTAGTAAGTTTTGCGCTTTCTTTTAAAAAAAAAGTAAATCGATTTTAATAAAAAGTAGATTTAATCTCAAATGATGTAAAAGCAGCATTTACGATACAAAAAAAACACTTAAATTTCTAAGTCGCTTTTTTGACATCTCAATTTCAAATGTACCGATTTTGCTCAAAAATAAAAGATAAAAGTCGATTTTTGAGGATATTTTAATAAATATTCATTTAAAAGATGAAATTAAAGTATTCCTAAATTATTCTTGCGTAGACCTACAAATCCTGCAAAAAAAAAGCCCTTCGATTGAAAGGCTTATGATACTTATATTTTTAAATCGGTAAACAATTCAATAAGTTTTGGGTCGGACGGACGCGGCGCATCGGCATTGACAATTGTACCATCGGGTCCGATAAGAATAAATCTAGGAATTCCATCGATACCATAATCTTTTACAAATTTCGAATTCCAGTCGTTATCGGCAAAAAGCTGTATGCCTCCCAATAATTTATCGGCAACCATTTTTTTCCATTTTTCGTTGTCTTTTCTGGCATCTATGGAAATGCTGACAAAGCGAACATTTTTACCCTTGAATTGCTCCTCTACTTTTTGGAGTGATGGAATCTCTTGCCGACAAGGTCCACACCATGTTGCCCATACATCGATGTAAACATAAGTGCCTTTCAGACTTTCTAAAGAAGTTTTACCGCCTTTATAATTTTCATAATCAAAGCCCGGCGAAGGTTTTCCGGTGCTTAGTGTTTTAATTTTATTAAATTTTTCGGTGATGTCTTTCTTGAAAAGCGCATTGGTTGACAAAGCCATCAATTGATTATACAGTTCGGCGCTGTTCGGATTTCCTGAACTGATTTCATAAGACAAAACTTGCGACAACGCATTTTTTATGCTTGAACTTTTTAATTTTTTGATTTCCGGAAGGGCAACAGCCGACATAAATTGATCGGTTGGCTTCATTTTGCTTTCTGCCGTTTCATTAAATTTGGCATTCACCAATTGCTTGTATGGATTTGAAAACAGAAACGCACTTTCATCGTCAAAGTTGATAGTAGCATCGAGTTTTGGAAAAGAGGCAGTAGGTTTAAAGTTTTCTGTTTTGGAATAATGGGCGTGGTAAGAGGGGTAGTTTTGAAAGTAAAGTTGTTCAAAATAGTAAATGTTTTTTGCCTCCTTTTGTTTAAAATCATTGTCTTCAAATTTTGTGGTATCGTAATTTGACTGCATTGCTGCCACAATTTCTTTTAATTTGGATAGAAAGGCATTCTCATCTAAACGATACATTTCTTCCTGATTGATCATCATACTTACGGCCGTTTTGCGGGCGATATATTGGTTTTCAGTACTGCCTTTACCTGTAAACAGAATCGACTTGTAAAAATCTTGATTGTCAGCAGTGATTTTTAAATTGGTTGCTCTGGTCAAGTAAACAGACATTCGATTTTCGGCGGTACTTAACAAATAGGTTCCGTTGTAATCTGTCTTAAAAGTTTCTGAGAAACTTCCGTCTGGTTTGAGCGTTATTTCCTTTATAAAAGATTCACCTCGGAGGCTAATTTTTCTGTCGGCCACGTTTGCAATTTTTCCTGAAACAGTTACGGTTTCAACTGGATTGGCGAGAGCAGAAAAGCCAATTACCAATAAAAGATAGGCTACATTTTTCATCACATAATTTTTAAGATTTTCAAATGTAAGCATAAATTCAAAACCCAAATATTATTTTAAATACTATTAACAAAACTTGTTTTTTAACTCTTGTTTGTAGAATTTTGGGCCACCAATCAACGACCCAATGGACAATACACATTACATCAGTTCAGATGTTCTTTCTTTAGAAACCTTACAGGAAATCATCAGCCACCACAAATCGCTAGCACTTTCAGAGGAGGCTAAAGTTAACATCTCCAAATGCCGACAATATCTAGACCTAAAAATGGCATCGCATAAAGAACCTATTTACGGTATAAATACTGGTTTTGGCGCGTTGTGTAATGTGGTCATCTCTGAAGAAAGCCTTTCTCATTTGCAAGAAAATTTAGTCAAATCGCATGCTTGCGGGATAGGGGAGGAAGTACCGCTAACTATTGTAAAAATGATGTTATTGCTCAAAATTCAGTCGTTGAGTTATGGTTATTCTGGCGTGCAACCAGCTACGGTAGAAAGACTAATTGATTTTTACAATCATGACATTCTTCCGGTGATCTACAACCAAGGCTCCTTGGGTGCGTCTGGCGATTTGGCACCCTTGGCGCATTTGTCTTTGCCGCTTTTGGGCGAAGGAGAAGTTTGGTTTGAAGGCCACAAGAGGGCAGCTGCCGACATCTTGGCTCATTTTAATTGGAAGCCAGTGGTATTGCAATCTAAAGAAGGGCTGGCTTTGCTAAATGGTACCCAGTTTATGAGCGCGTATGGAGCACATATTTTAATAAAGGCTTGCAAATTCTCTTGGCTGGCCGATTTGATTGGAACGATTTCACTTGAAGGATTTGATGGGCGTAAAGAGCCTTTTAATGAACTTATCCATTTTATTCGTCCTCACAAAGGCCAGATTGTAACTGCCAACAGGGTCAATGAATTTTTGGAAGGCAGCCAAATTATAAACCAGAAAAAGGAGCATGTTCAGGATCCGTATTCTTTTCGTTGCATGCCGCAAGTACATGGAGCTTCGAAAGATGCGATTGATTATGTGAAAAAAGTTTTTAAGACTGAGGTCAATTCCGTAACCGACAATCCCAATATATTCATCGATAGCGACCAAATCATTTCAGGTGGCAATTTTCACGGACAACCGCTGGCTTTGGCACTTGATTTTCTGGCCATTGCTTTGGCCGAACTCGGAAGCATTTCGGAGCGCAGAACCTACCAGCTTATTTCTGGACTTCGCGGACTGCCTGCTTTTTTAATAGAAAATCCCGGATTAAACTCCGGTTTTATGATTCCGCAATACACCGCTGCCAGCATTGCAAGTCAAAACAAGCAGTTGGCATCGCCAGCCTCTGTAGATAGTATAGTTTCGAGCAATGGCCAAGAAGACCACGTGAGTATGGGGGCAAACGCAGCTACTAAAGTTCTTCGCGTGATGGACAACCTCGAACGCATTTTGGCGATCGAACTGATGAATGCCTCTCAGGCCATTGCCTTCAGAGCACCTTTAAAATCTAGCAATTTTATTGAGATGTTTTTGAAATCCTTTCGTGAAGAAGTTCCTTTTCTAGAAGAAGACCGCATTTTGCATTACGACATCGAGAAATCAGTATCATTTTTGAACAGTTTTGTAATTGAAGAAGAATTGTTGAATTAGCACTGCTGTCGATAATATGTTTTCGATTAAAACGCCCTTAGAAAATTTGAGGTGTATTCTTTACTCATTTCTCGCACTTTCCTGAATTCTTTCATACTTTATCTTCTAATCCTTCGGACTTGAAGCGATCGAAAAAGTTGTCATAGAATTTTTTTCTCTTGTTGCAAAGAATGAACAGTTTTTGTTGGCGGATATGTTAATGACACAGTCAAAATTAATTCTGGCATACGCCTCACTATGATTTGAAGTATGTCTGGCAACGTTGGTTCCGTCTTCTTCCATGGTAGCAACGGTTTTCAGATTTACCCCATGCGTTCCAATTTCAGCATTCTAAACTTCGGCTTTGTTAATGGTAAGTGTCCTTAAATAGTTTTCTGCCACTTGACTTCCGCCGCGGTTTCCGGTGCCGAGAACAAGTATTTTTTTCATCGTTTTTCTTTAAAAAATTAACTAAATAATATTCATGATAAAAAATTTCGGATCCCACCCAAAAATTAACTGAAGAATTACAACAGACGTGGTGATCTCTATGGGCTTTTTGTATTTTATAAAAAGGGCATTCATGATGAGCAGCAGTTGCTTTGTGGCGAACATGAAGTTTTATCCGTTGTCGGTGATGAAACCGGCTGTTGCTCTTCGGTTACATTGCAGAGGTCTTGCGCGAGGCAGTTGGTTTTTTTGCCAACGAGGATAAAGTATTTGCCATCAAATTTTATATCGTATTTACCAATAGTTTCGAATTGGTACTCGACTTCGACTTCCAAATCTTCGATATCGAGCAATTTTTTTGAAAGCGAAATAATATTTAAAAGTTTTTGCGGCTTTAACCGCGTTTACTGAGGGTTTCATAATAGAGACGTTGCTTGCTCAAACTAAATCAATTTTATATAGCGCAAGTGCCTAATATTAATTCTAAAGTTATTATAACGGAAAGAGATCATCCGCAAACCCGCGTATTCTTTTTCAAACTTGGAGAAGAAGACAATACTTTATTTAAAAAGAAGCTTATTGTATCTGAATGCGCAACTGCTAACAAATTCTCAGTCCCTTGCTGTATTGCTGAAAGAGATAATTTAGGTTTCCTGAAAATGCATACACTAGTGGCGGCAATATAGTCAAAATGTCAAAACGAAATGTTAGCGCTATTCTTTCTTATCCTGGTGAGGCTAAACTTTTTCTATTCTTTTTTCTTTTATAATGAGTTTGTCGCAAAGCGTGGTCTCCAGAAATTATGCTGATGTTGCCGTCTATTTCTAACATGGCAAGTTTTACATCTACAAAATGTTCAATGCCATGCTCGCGCATCGCTTCTTTAAGTTCATCGTCTGTAATATTAAGATGGTGCAGTGATTTGAAGTCTAGTTTGCCATTATGGATCAGTATTTCCGGCTTCTCTTGCATAAAGTCACTAAAACCTTTGTAACGATACATCAGTTTTTTTAATGAAAAGTTAATTGCAAACAGAACGCTCGCAGCTGCAAGTCCACCCAAAAGTGTTGTATTGTTTCCTACCATTGCATTTTGTACTGAATTGCTGATCAGTAATATCAGAATCACGTCGGCTGTATTGAGTTGCGACAACTCTTTCTTGCCAAACAGTCGCAGCGCCACAATCATAAACAAATAAACCGCTACCGAACGGATAATAATGTCGAGATAGGTGTTCATAATCTAGAATTATTTTTTTGTATTTATTTTTGGCAATAATCCATATGAAATTCGATGGTCATTGTTCAGATTTAGTTATACTTTACGCAACAGCATCGTGGTATGCATACACGAATAGATGTCTTCCGGTTGTTTTATATTCCAGTCTTGTTCAACCATCTTCGCAATGATGCGAGACTTAAAATTGTTGTTTAAAGGCAATAAATTAAGCAAAACACCGTATTTACTTTTTCCTAAAACCCCTCGAATTTCCTCCACTTTAAAGTTGGTTTTAATTTTTGTGATCACAGATTTGGTAAATGGCCATTCCCAGTCTTTGTCATCTTGAAAAGGCCGGTAAAGGGCCCTTAATATTTTTATTGGAAGACTGGTTTCTAAAGGATCATAAGAAATGATAACACCATTGGTTGAAAGCTTTTCTTTGAGTTTTGACACTAATAGATCAAAATTTTCAAAATGGTGCAATACGCCATAAGCATAGATAATATCAAAGTCGGTCTGGTGGAATTCTGGAGATAAAAAATCAACAGCGATAGCAGAGGCATTTTTAAAATGGTGCTCTTCAATTCTTTTTTGAAGGCTGGCAATGGCCACATCGCTCAAGTCAATTCCGATATATTCCTTTGCGTGTTCTGCCATATATAATGACAAGGCGTTGCCTCGCAGACATCCCAAATCAAGAATTTTTTTATTGCTGATATCTCCTAACCATATCTTGTGTTCATCGTAAACACGGTCTTTGATATCAAACTTTTTTCTAAAGTCACTGAGCGCTCCATTTCTAAAATTTGACCAAAGTGAAGAGGCAAAATTCTTTTTTGGATGGATATCAGCATTGTAAAATTCTTTCTGACGTTTATTAAGTTCTAATATTTCTTCCGTGTTTTTCATGATGTCGAAATTAAATCTGAGTGACAAATGTAGCAACTTTTATATTTTTATTTTAACTTAAAATTTTTCTCAATGGCACGAATCATTTCTCCAGCGATGTCTTTGTTGGTGGCACCTTCTATACCTTCAAGTCCGGGGGACGAATTTACTTCCAGTAATAACGGCCCCTTAGCAGAACGAATAATGTCTACACCGGCTACTTTTAGATCCATGGCCTTGGCAGCTTTAATGGCAATCTTTTTTTCTTCGACCGTAATTTTTATAACCGATGCGGTGCCGCCCAAGTGAATATTCGCTCTAAATTCTCCAGGCATGGCTTCCCTCTGTATTGCGGCAACCACTTTTCCATCAATGACAAAACAGCGAATGTCTTTTCCGTTGGCTTCCTTAATAAATTCTTGTACAAGAATATTGGCATTTAAACTCTTGAAGGCATTGATTACGCTTTCTGCTGCTTTCTTAGTTTCGGCAAGAACAACGCCTTTTCCTTGTGTTCCTTCCAGCAATTTTACAATTAATGGCGGACCACCCACCATTTTAATTAAATCGTCGGTGTCTAAAGGCGAATTAGCAAAACCAGTGGTTGGAATCTCGACGCCGTGATTCAGTAAGAGTTGCAGGGAATAGAGTTTGTCTCTTGACTGTGTAATCGCAATCGAGGAATTCAGACAATACACTTTCAAAGCCTCAAATTGTCTTGTCAAAGCACACCCATAAAACGTGATACTTGGGCGTATTCGGGGGATGATTGCGTCAAATTGGTTTAATATTTTTCCGCCGCGATAGTGAATTTCAGGCGTGGTGGCGTCGAGTTTCATGTAACATTCCTTTATATTGAGAAAATGCATTTCGTGTCCTCGCATTTCACCTGCTTCCATGATCCTTTTGTTACTGTACAATTCGGGATTGCTCGCTAAAACACCTATACGAAGTCCGGTAATTGCTTTGTCGGCATTTTTATAAATCTCCTTAAGATGATCCGTAGTTTCTTGCCCTAATAAATAAATCTGCTCGGGATCGACTAACACCCTTCCGCTCATGGCTTCTCTTCCCAAAAGCATTCTAAAACCCATGGAGTCGCGGTTGGTTAAAGTCATTTCGATAAGCCAACTGGAGTTTCCGATATCCAAGGTAGTTTGAATAACGTAGCGCTGCTCTCGAAAACCGCTCGAACTTTTAACAATGCGTTTGTCAACCAAAGGTGCTTCGCAATGAATTACAGTTTTTTGATTATTTTGGATTGGATTGATATCAAATTTAACCCAATTTGAATCATCTCTTCTAAAAGGGGAAATGTTTATGGCGTGTAGTGCAGAGGTTTTAGCACCAGAATCGACTCTAGCTTTTATCGTTGGAATTCCTAGATCTGGGAAAGAAAACCATTCTTCACTTCCTAAGATTACTTTGTTTTGTGACATTGTATTACTAATATTAATAAAAGTCGAAAGTAGACTATTTAAATAAAATCAGACAGGGTTTTTCAAAAAAAAACCTACTTAATTAGTAGGTTTTTCTGCTTTGTGAACTTTAACTGTTAGCTCTTGTGAATCCGGTTCCAAATCCATGAATATCTCATCACCCAAACTAGTTTTAGAAGTAATTATCTCTTCCGCTAATGCATCTTCAACATATTTTTGAATGGCTCTTTTTAATGGTCTGGCACCAAACTGTCTGTCAAATCCTTTTTCGGCAATAAAGGCTTTGGCTTTGTCAGAAAGATTTAAAGTATAACCTAATTCGGATACCCGATCGTATAATTTTTTTAACTCAATTTCAATAATTAAGTCGATATGTTCTTTTTCTAAAGCATTGAAGACAATAACATCGTCAATTCTATTCAGAAATTCCGGAGCGAAGGTTTTTTTCAATGCGTTTTCTATAATGCTTTTAGAATTATCATCTGCCTGCGCCACTTTAGCAGCAGTTCCAAAACCAACTCCTTGGCCAAAATCCTTTAACTGACGAGCACCAACATTAGAGGTCATGATAATAATTGTGTTCTTAAAATCAATTTTACGCCCTAAACTATCGGTTAAATATCCATCATCCAAAACTTGAAGTAACATATTAAAGACATCTGGATGTGCTTTTTCAATTTCATCTAATAAGACTACACAGTAAGGTTTTCTTCGCACTTTTTCCGTTAACTGACCTCCTTCTTCATAACCTACATATCCGGGAGGAGCTCCTACGAGACGCGAGATGGAAAATTTCTCCATATATTCACTCATGTCTATTCTTATCAAAGCATCTTCAGAATCAAATAATTCTTTTGCCAATACTTTGGCCAATTGTGTTTTTCCCACGCCGGTTTGTCCAAGAAAGATAAATGAACCAATCGGACGATTAGGGTCTTTCAGCCCCGCACGGTTTCTTTGAATGGAACGGGCAATTTTTAATACCGCTTCTTTTTGTCCAATCACTTTATTTTCAATAAGTTGTGGAAGTGTAGCTAATTTGTTGCTTTCTGTTTGAGCAATCCGGTTTACAGGAATTCCTGTCATCATAGAAACAACATCGGCCACATTGTCTTCGGTTACTTCAATCCGGTTGCTTTTGGAGTCTTCTTCCCATTGTTCCTGAGCTATGGCTAAATCTTTTTCGATGCGTTTTTCATCATCGCGCAATTTGGCAGCCTCTTCATATTTTTGTTTTTTGACAACCGTATTTTTTAATTCCCGCACGTCTTCAAGTTGACGCTCCAAATCTAAAATTTGTTTGGGAACTTCAATATTGGTGATATGAACTCTCGATCCGGCTTCATCCAGCGCATCAATAGCTTTGTCTGGAAGAAAACGTTCTGACATGTAGCGGTTTGTGAGTTTTACACAGGCTTCGATAGCTTCTTGGCTGTAGGTTACATTGTGGTGATCTTCATATTTATTTTTGATGTTATTCAAAATAGTAATGGTTTCTTCCACAGAAGTAGGTTCCACAATTATTTTCTGAAAACGTCTTTCTAAAGCACCATCTTTTTCAATATATTGACGGTACTCATCCAGCGTTGTAGCACCAATACATTGAATTTCGCCTCTTGCTAATGCGGGCTTAAACATATTTGAGGCATCAAGCGAACCTGTGGCACCGCCCGCGCCAACAATGGTGTGAATTTCATCAATAAAAAGAATGATATCGTTATTTTTCTCAAGTTCATTCATAACCGCCTTCATTCTTTCTTCAAACTGTCCTCGGTATTTTGTACCAGCAACAAGGCTAGCCAAATCCAGCGTCACCACCCTTTTATTAAATAATATTCTTGATACTTTCTTCTGAATGATGCGCAATGCTAACCCTTCGGCTATTGCTGATTTACCCACACCAGGCTCTCCGATCAAAAGCGGATTGTTTTTTTTCCGACGGCTTAAAATTTGGGAGACGCGTTCAATTTCTTTTTCACGCCCAACCACAGGATCTAGTTTTCCTTCTTCTGCCATTTCAGTTAAATCTCGGCCAAAATTATCAAGCACCGGAGTCTTTGATTTTTTATTCGATTTATTGGCGGGATTGTTAAAGTTGCCTTCCTTGAGACTCTCGTCTGCGCCAGAATCTTCATTAAACGATTCGTTTTTTGGCAGGTTTTCTAAAAAATTATCTTCGCTTGGTGTCATATTAATATATTGTTCTTTTGCTACATCATAATCAATTTTCAGTTTATTCAATAGCTTGGTTGTTGGATCGTTTTCATTTCTTAAAATACACAATAACAAATGAGCGGTACTTATAGAAGTACTCTGAAACACCTTTGCTTCAAGAAAAGTTGTTTTTAGAGCACGCTCTGCTTGTCGGGTCAAGTGTAGGTTTTTCTTTTCGTTGCTAACAATAACGTTGGGATTGGCCGGGCTTAAAATTTCGACTTTTCTGCGTAGGTGATCTAAATCAATAGACAGATTATTAAGTATGGTTATGGCTTTGCCATTTCCGTCTCTCAAAATACCTAGCATAAGATGTTCTGTTCCAATAAAATCGTGTCCTAAACGTAGGGCTTCTTCTTTACTGTAGGTGATTACATCTTTGACTCTTGGGGAAAAATTATCATCCATAATTTATAGTGATTGGTGATGTAAATTTAGTGATTCTATTC
>JACMOK010000021.1 GCA_014378065.1 Flavobacterium sp. | reverse complement strand
TTATGTGGGAGAGTATGTCGTCGCCTTTCTTTATGGAACCCCAGCTTGAAAAAGCTGGGGTTCTTTTTTTTATAGGAACGACGTGTTCGAGCTAAGCTCTCGGTTCGTCGCCTTTCTTTATGGAACCCCAGCTTTTTCAAGCTGGGGTTCTTTTTTTTATAGGAACGACGTGTTCGAGCTATACTCTCGGTTCGTCGCCTTTCTTTTGAAAAACCCTTCATGAAAATGAAGGGTTTTTTGTTTTTAAGCAGTACGACGTGTTCGCCCTTTGGGCACGTCTCGTCGCCTTTCTTTATGGAACCCCAACTTGAAAAAGCTGGTGTTCTTTTTTTCTTTAAAGTTTTAAAAACACCTAAAGTCCACTGGGCTTCCTCCTTTTAATATCAAATGTCGCCTTTCTTTTGAAACCCGGTTTTAACGAAGCAATTTTTTTGTTTTATCATCGCGACGTGTTCGACAATAGCCCTAAAGTTGTTGCCCTTCATTTAAGAATTGTCATCATTTGATGGGTTTTTGTGTTTTTATTTTTAGTGAAGGTTGGTTTTTAATCAAAAGAAATTATTACATTTAGCTACCATAAAATTACTGTCATGAGAAAATATTACTTTTCAATAATATCAATCTTATTTTTAATTATCGGATTCGCATCTTGTTCTGATGAAAAAACCAAAACCCAAAACGAAAAAGTTTCCAGGCCTTCAGTACCCATTTTAGCCAGCGAGAGACAAATAGGAAATAACATTTGGATGATAAGAAACCTAAATGTAAATTACTATAGAAATGGCGATCCAATTCTTCAAGTTACTAATCCAACACAATGGGCAAATCTAACCACTGGGGCATGGTGCTATTATAATAGTGATCCGGCTAATGGAGCGATTTATGGCAAAATTTATAACTGGTATGCTGTGCATGACCCGCGAGGACTCGCTCCGCAAGGCTATCATATACCCAGTGATCTCGAATGGGTATTTTTAACCAACTCATTGGGTGATATCGCAATAGCAGGTGGTAAAATGAAAGAAGTTGGCATTGCTCACTGGAAATCACCCAATACCGGAGCTACTAATAATAGCGGTTTTACAGGTGTTCCCGGAGGAGGCCGAGGTCTTGATGGTACGTTCTCTAACCTTAAATATTACGGCGTTTGGTGGACTTCCTCAGAATCAGACTCTTTTTCTGCTAGAATTCGCCATTTATACTACGAATCGATTTACTGTGTTGAAGGGTCTTATCCTAAACACTTTGGCTTGTCTGTTCGCTGTGTCAAAGATTAGCAAGATTAATGAGAATTTGCGTGAGGGATAGCAGCGGCATCCTTTTGTAAAGTATGAGCAAAAGATACAGCGAACAGCCCGACGGCGTAGCCCCAAATGTGAAAGATTTATTCAAACATGAATATTTGAATAAATAAAGGCACTATTCGCACGCTAACAGCGGTTTTAAGAAATTTAGGGTTTCGGCTTAGTTAAAAGTTAGTTTTGTACTTTTAATTTTCAGTACGTATTCAAAAGTTTAAGATTTACAAATCCCCAACTTCTTAAAGCGGCGAAACGTTTGTCGCCTTTCTTTAGAAAAACCCTTCATGAAAATAACGTTTTTTTTGTTTTTAATAGGAATGAAGTGTTTGCAAGCTCGGTTCGTCTACATTCTTTGTGAAAAGCCTGTTCGATTCTAGTCTATACCCAAAAGTTTGAATTAATTTATAATTAAATTTGATAATAATGAGCTCGATATTTTATTAAATTCATTTTGTTTTAATTTGATTCTGTTATTATTGTAATAGTTCATAAATAATAATTGTTATTTTTATAAAAAATTTAAGAACATTATCAATGAGAAAATACTACTTCACAATAACATCAATTTTATTTATAGTCTTTGGTTTATCCTCGTGTTCTAACGAAGATGCCAAAACGCAAAACCAAGTCGCTTCAAGACCATCGGTGCCAATTACAAACAGCGAAGTGCAAATCGGAATCCAAATCTGGATGGCTAAAAACTTGAACGTGAGTCGATATCGGAATGGCGACATTATTCCTCAAGTGAACAATCAAACACAATGGCAAACTATGACAACTGGCGCGTGGCGATATTATGAAGATGTTACGGCCAACGGCTTAGTATACGGCAAACTTTATAATTGGTATGCAGTAAGTGATCCTCGCGGTTTGGCACCGCAAGGCTGGCATATACCTAGTGTTACAGAATGGATAACATTATCCACGTTTCTTGGAGGTGATGCAATGGCAGGAGGCAAAATGAAAGCTACTACGCTGTGGAATAGCCCTAATTTGGGAGCTTCTAATATTAGTGGTTTTACAGGTTTTCCGGGTGGCTATTTTCAGGGTATTACTTTTGCCTACCGTGGTGATTTCGGATTTTGGTGGAGTACTTCAGCATACAATTCGTCATCTGCTTACAATTATTGCCTTGGCGCCGCTGAAGAAAGCGCGTTCTTCACTAACAATGGAAAATACTTCGGTTGTTCTGCACGCTGTATAAAAAACTAGGTTCGAAAACTTTATAACTGTTCGATTGGGCGTTACGTTACTAACAGCGCACGTTATTGTTAAGGATTGAACCAAATCATACTCAGGAAATCGAATTTCTTGGAGCCAATACACGATAATTATTCTATATGCTTGATAAATTCATCATATTCAAGATAGAACATCTCTAAAGCATTCATCTTCTCATAAAAAAAATTAAAAATTTCATCCCAATATTTTTGGTTGCTGACACTAATTCCCAACTTTTCAACCCAAATACGACTGATGGTTTTTCCGTTTTCTAAAGAATGATTTTTTTGATAGACCAAATCCTTGATAAATTCGTCTTCAAGAATATTTTTTAAAGCCAACACCTTATCAAAATAAGCCCACCGTTTCTCTTCATTCCGGTGTTCGATTTCGAGGCTCACTTGGGCTTTGGTATTGTCGACATAAAATTTAAAAGAAAAATCTTTTATTTTAGTATCGTAAAGTATCCATTTTCTTGGATATTTTTCTGCAAAAGAAACCCAGAATGCTTGTTTTAATTTTTGATTTTCTTGTTTTGAGTACATGATGGCTGACTTACTAAGGAATACTTTTATTACTTTCACTTTCTTGTGAAATCGATTCGATACATTTACAATGCAAAAATAAGATTTGAATATGAATTTTCTTGATTTTCTAAATTGTATTCCTAAAATTGAAACAGAAATTCTTCCTGCAGCGGCAGCACATTTAAAAATGATGCCTCCCGAACGGGCCGACTTGATGCAACAGTTGGATCTGACAAAAATAATCCCCAAGAAAGCCGCAGTACTCATGTTATTTTATCCAAAACAAGAAGAAACGCATTTGGTTCTGATTGTAAGAAATTCATATCCTGGTGTGCATTCTTCACAAATTGCTTTTCCGGGTGGGAAAGTGGAGCATTTTGATCAGACACTTGCCCATACTGCATTACGCGAAACGCACGAAGAGATCGGTGTTGCGCCGGTTCAGATACAGCTGGTCCGCGCATTTACAGAAATTTATATTCCACCGAGTAATTTTATGGTCTATCCTTTTTTAGCGTACAGTCGGGAGGATTTATTGTTCAAGCCAGATCCCAATGAAGTAGCCGATATTATCGAACTGCCACTTGTTGAATTTATGAATGAGGCAATTGTGGTGTCTCAAAACAGAACTACCTCTTATTCTGATTCGATTGCTGTTCCTGCGTTTAAAATCGATTCGCATTATGTTTGGGGCGCCACTGCGATGATGCTCAGTGAATTGAAAGAAACCCTGAAAAAGGTTTTATAAGCTGTAACTTTTTGTAAATTTGTGACTCACTTTTCTCAAAGAATTAATTATGGGAGTATTCAAAAGAAATCCTTTTGGCCACCTACTTTTTATAAAAAAATGGCTCATTAGAATTTTTGGTGCCATAACCCACAAACGCTATCGAGGCTTCAACGATTTGCAGATAGAAGGTTCAGAGATTATCAAAACCTTACCCGATAAAAACGTGCTGTTCATATCAAACCATCAGACTTATTTTGCTGATGTAGTTGCCATGTTTCATGTTTTTAATGCTAGCCTAAGCGGTAGGCAGGACAACATAAAAAACATTGGGTACTTATGGCAACCCAAGCTTAATATTTATTACGTCGCGGCTAAAGAAACCATGCAAGAAGGTTTACTGCCTAGAATATTTTCTTACATCGGGGCGATAACGGTTGAGCGAACTTGGAGAAATAAAGGCAAAGATGTGCAACGGGAAGTCAATGCTAATGACACCGAAAATATTAAACTGGCACTTGAAGATGGCTGGGTAATTACTTTTCCGCAGGGAACTACCAAGTCGTTTAAACCGGTTCGTAAAGGCACAGCTCATATTATAAAACAGCACAAACCCATTGTGGTTCCAATAGTTATAGACGGATTTCGACGTTCTTTTGACAAAAAAGGACTTCGATTGAAAAAGAAGGGCATACTGCAATCATTTATTATAAAACCTCCTTTGGCAATTGATTATGAAAACGATACTATCGAAGAGATTGTAGAAAAGATCGAATATGCCATAGAACAACACCCGTCGTTTCTTAAAGTGATTCCGGTTGAAGAAATAGAGGCTTCGGAGAAATTAAATCAACTGCGACAATGGAGATATTGACTTCGCGAAAATGACCTTTTAAAAAAAATCAGTCTTTGAATCTGAAAATAATACCACTTATGGAAAAACTAAGAATTTACCCCAATGAAACATTTAAAGAGATTAAAATACAACATCCAAACCAACTGCGGTATGCCATTTCGAACAAAGGGAGATTAGTAAGTTATACTGATAATCTTATTGAAGGCCGGTTGCTACAAGGAGTATTAATTGATGGCTACAGAAGATTTCGGTTTCGATTTTATCAAGACGACACCATCGTCCTTAAAAATATTTTTTTATCCAAAATTGTTGCGCAGTATTTTATTCCAAAAGACAACGAACTTCAACTGCATCTATTGCATCTTGACCGCAACCGAAGTAATGACGATATCAAAAATTTGAAATGGGCTACCAAAGAAGAATTTAAGGCGCATATCAACAGCAGTCCATTTGTAATTCAAGCACGGAAAAATTTATTGGAGTTTAACCGCAAATCGGATGGTGCAAAACTGACCATCACCAAAGTAATACTAATCAAAAAGATGCTGGCCAAGCCCAAGCAAACCACGCGGTTAAAAATGATAGCCAAGCAATTTGGCGTGAGTCAAATGCAAATATCCAGAATCAAGAGTGGTGAAAATTGGGGATATATCAAAATTTAGGTTGCGATTACAGCAATTTAAATTCTGCTACAGTTCTATTTTTTTGAGTTCTTTGTAATTGGTTAAAAGTTTTTTAAGTAATATTCCGTAAAGAAGTTTATAAAACAGCCAGAAAATACTAATAATAAGCAGCACAAATACAATAGAAACTGCGGTGCATAAAGTAATAAAAAAAATAGAGCGGCCTTCTGCTTGTGCCTTATGAAATAAGCCAATCATTTGCGGGTTGTGATAGATTAACATTACAATTGAAATGACAATACTCAACGTGACAATTCCAAGATTATACCAAATATATTGCTGCACGGTCTTGAGTGTCCTTAAAATATTTTGCATCAATTGTTGGGTAGAATCGGTCGTGGAAATCGACTTGTAGTTTTTGTAGAACAAATAAATAAATAGCAACACAATCGAGTAGTTTACAATATTTATCCACAGCATAATGTCTGTCATTCCATACGACCGCAATTTGGCTTGGTACTGATCATCGCTCAATAAAAAAGTCAGTGAATTCCATGCAACAAATTCGATTAAGCTGATCACCAAAATCCACTTGACAATAGAGGATGATTTCTGATGTACCATTTTATATAAGTCTTGTTCTGAAAGTTGCTCAAAAGTATTCCCATCTTTTTTCCAGGCTTTTTTTAATAAATCTAACTCTTCCATTATCGTTAAGGATTTAATATTTTTTTCAATTTGGTTTTAATCCGGTTCATTTTAACCCTTGCATTCACTCCACTGATGCCTAGAGTGGCCGAAATTTCGTCATATCCTTTGTCTTCCAAATACATAAAAACCAGTGCTTTTTCGATATCGTTAAGCTGGTATACCGCTTCGTACATAAGTTTTATCTGTTCTTCTTCCTCAAAATTATAATCCTCTTGTTTTATAAAATGTTTGCTCCCGTCAAAGCTAGAAGTGGTTATCGATCGAGTGCTCTTTCGATACAAGGTAATCGCAGTATTCAATGCCACGCGGTAAGCCCAGGTAGAAAATTTGCTTTCGCCGCGAAACTTAGGGAACGCTTTCCAAAGTTGAATGGTGATTTCTTGAAACAAATCTTTATGCGCGTCCTCTCCCGAAGTATACAACCTACAAATCTTGTGGATGATATTCTGGTTTTCGCGTAATTGCTTGACAAAAGATTGCTCTAAATCGGAATCCATACCTGCGTTAGTAATCTTAAAAGAAATTATGTTACAAAGTAAATCTTTTTTATTTGAAGCACAAACAGGTCCGTCTTGAGACAATTTCAACCCGCTATCCGTTTCAATCTTTTATGGCTTTACCACCGCAATAAAAAAAACTGACCTCATGCCATAAAAGGATTTCCGCTGCTATCGGGGCTAGGTTAATGCCCGCATTGCTGTTTACAAGCAGCGAAGGCTCGGCTAAACCGTATATTTTTTTTTGCAAAACACTACCTGTCGACTCTTTAACTTAGTACCTTTGTTCTTCAAAATCTTTAGTACCCTGTTATGAATATACCTGTTTCAAATCTTCCCAGAATTGTTATTGTCGGCGGCGGTTTTGCCGGAATTGCTCTGGCAAAAAAATTGCGAAACCAAGCGGCTCAAGTCGTTTTAATTGACAGGCACAATTACCATACCTTCCAACCCTTGTTGTATCAAGTTGCCACGGGTGGCCTTGAAGCGGGGTCTATTGCGTACCCTATTCGTAAAGTTGTGCAAGAATATCAGGACTTTTATTTTCGTCTGGCAAGAGTCAACGAAATCGATACTAAAAACCAAATGATACAAGCTGAAATTGGCGACTTACATTACGATTACCTCGTTTTATGTACCGGTTCTAAAACCAATTTTTTTGGAAATAAAGAAATTGCACGCAACAGCATGTCAATGAAAACCATTCCACAGTCGCTTAATATTAGGAGTCTGATCCTCGAAAATTTTGAACAAGCCTTACTGATAACAGACGAAAATGAACGCAATTGCCTGATCAACTTTTGTCTGGTAGGTGGCGGACCAACGGGGGTTGAATTGGCAGGCGCTTTGGCCGAAATGAAAAATGCCATTCTCCAAAAAGACTATCCCGACCTCGACGTTTCCAAAATGCAAATCAATCTTATTCAGGGCGATGAGCGTATTTTAAATACGATGAGCGAAGCTTCTTCCAAAGCCGCAGAAAAATTTTTAGTAGCCTTGGGCGTCACCGTGCATAAAGAAGTTAGGGTCATGAGTTACGACGGAAAAACGATTACCACCAACTCCAGTCTTACTTTTGAAACCGCAACCGTAATTTGGACTGCAGGTGTTCAAGGTGCTGCCATTCCGGGGTTAGATGCCAACGCTTTGATAAAAAATGTTGAGCGTATTCGTGTCAATGAATACAGTCAGGTTGCAGGATATCAAAATATTTTTGCTGTAGGCGATATCGCTTCGATGGAAACCACAAAATACCCGCAAGGTCATCCAATGATGGCACAACCGGCGCTTCAGCAAGGCAAATTGCTGGGAACCAATATTATGAGACTGATTCGAAACCAAAAGATGGAACCGTTCGAGTACCACGACAAAGGCGCAATGGCAACGATCGGCAGAAATAAAGCCGTAGTCGATTTGCCCAAGTTCCATTTTCACGGCGTTTTTGCATGGTTTGTCTGGATGTTTGTGCACTTGTTTTCATTAATTGGGTTTAAAAACAAAGCGGTAGTCTTTCTTAATTGGGTGTATAACTACATTCTTTTTGACAGGGAAGGACGATTGATTATCCGTCCGTTTAAAAAGAAAAGTTTTACAACGTTTACCAGTGACGAAGTGTAGGGTCATTTTGTATCGTTAAAGCAATTTTGATGGTGCGCGCGCTCTTCTGATTCTTGACAAATATGCTATCGATTGACCTTCAGGTCATCACAATAAAATATCGAATAAACTTAACTCAAAAATACAATTAACTAAACTTTGATCTGCGTGCAATTCGCGAAGTTTGTATAGAAAAATGTTTAAATTCTGTAAATTATAAACGGGATTGTGTAAAACGGAATTTGCCTCTTTAAATTAGATTTGTGTAAAATCTAATATCCTGCAATATGTCCCACATCAACCTGTCGATCAAACGAAATAACCAGATCAAACCTTACATTGTAGTAAATGCTGAATACTTAAATGAAGCCTGGCTTGCCGAGGCTTACGATGATAATTCTACAAAAATCATCAAACAATTTAAATGTACAAAATTTAAAAACTGTTTTAAGGAACTGAGCGATTGCATGGTGCATCTGGGCGAAATAATTGATGTTTCCGGGACAGAAATAGAAGAAAGAAACGTTAACAGATTGCGGAATATCCTAATACACAGACCCAATATTCATTCTAACAAAAAGAGTTATTCAAGTCGGGATAATATTTCGGTTATCAAGCAAACCTGGCAGCGGTTTCTCAATTCGTGCTTACAGGCAGCTTAAATGGGCATGATGAAGCTTATTAATTTGCTATAAATCTCGGTACTTGTAATAATTTACCATCAAATCAACAAATTTGCTGTAACTCTCTAGTCCATCTTTTTGTTGGTTGAGTTTTAGGAAATGATCATAAAAAATCTTAAATCCGGTTTCTATGAAGCTTTCATACTGTACCCAAAATGCTTCACTTTCTTTATAATTTTTTAAAATGCCAGGATTAATTGTGAGCATTAACTGGTTTAATAATTTTGGATTTCTAATTTCCCAATTGTGCAGGCAATATCGCAGCGCATAACAGTAGCCTGAATACTTAAAATATAAATTGTCATTTTTCACAGAAGCCAGATAGCCAATAAAATTGGCTTCACTCTCGGAGGCATAACCCAGTTGATGCGCCATCTCGTGTGCCGTGGTAGTCGGAAAATTATACATGGGCATCAGATCGTTTACCTGCGCTTCATTGGTAAATGGATTTAGATATCCCGCGAAACCCATGTAGGTTAATGGCAAACTCAAGAGCGATTTTTTGACGCTTTTGTTGCGATAAGCAAAGAACTCGTATTGCCGGGCCAAATTTGAATAGCCGTTGAGATTCATTTCAAAAACTTGTTGTTGAGAATAGGGGAAAACCACTTTAGCATTTTCATCTTGTGTCAGTTGACAGTGAATTTCATTTGTTTTAAAAATCAGTTTTTTTGTAAAAACCAGCAAGTCTTTATCAGAATATTCAGTGTTGATGCTCATTTTTTCGAACAGCGGTGTTCTGTAATAATTTATAGCCCAAAGCAAATGGAACAAGAGATAAGCTACTGAAAAGCTGCTTAGGATGGTTAGACAATTATTTTTCCAATCTGTTTTCCACGATTTTCTTTTTTTCAAAAGCCATCGTAAAATAAAAAATAGGACAGTGAAATAGATCAAGTCACCAACGGAGAATGGTATTTTGCCCAAAACGACTCTAAAACTATTTGATATTCCAACATACAAGCCATTGCTATAGTATTGTTCTACTATTTCGGGATAAAACGAAACCACTCGTAAAGCAAGAATTTGAAGCAAAAGAAACAGCGGTAAGATGTATTTGCGTGACACGTATTTTTATTTTTGAGTGTAAATATAATTACAATAAGAATATAAACTTTGTAACTTTAGACCTTCAAAACTTTATAATTTTAAATAGATGAGCCAGGAAATCAGAAACCTTGAACCAAAACAATTGTGGAATAAATTTGCCGACTTAAATGCCGTTCCCCGTCCTTCAAAAAAGGAGGATCGCGTGATCAAGTTTATGAAAGACTTTGGTAATGCCTTGGGGCTAGAAACTTTTGAAGATGAAATACGCAATGTGATCATTCGTAAACCGGCCACGATAGGCATGGAAGACCGCAAGGCTATAGTGCTTCAAGGGCATCTTGATATGGTGCACCAAAAAAATAGCGACACTGTTTTTGATTTTGACACACAAGGTATCGACATGTATGTAGATGGCGACTGGGTTCGGGCGCGTGGCACCACGCTGGGAGCTGACAACGGACTGGGCGTGGCCATGATCATGGCAATTTTAGAAAGTAATGACATCCAACATCCCGCAATTGAAGCCCTCTTTACCATTGATGAAGAAACCGGAATGACTGGTGCCCTAAATTTAAAAGGCGGTGTGCTGAATGGTGATATTTTATTGAATATGGATACTGAAGAAGACGATGAAATTGATATTGGCTGTGCAGGCGGAATTGATGTTTCTGCAAGCAGAAGTTATCACGAGGAAGAAACCCCCGATGATTCAGTTGGGTACACCATTACGGTCAAAGGATTGAATGGAGGTCATTCTGGAATGGACATTCACAAAGGGTTGGGGAATGCCAATAAAATAATGAACCGGTTGCTATTTGATGGTTTTGAAAATTTCGGACTCCAAATAGCTGAAATTAATGGCGGAAGTTTACGCAACGCCATCCCAAGAGAAAGCGTAGCCAGAGTAGTTGTTGCACAGATGTATGACGAAGCTTATGTATTCGACATGCAGGAAATTATTAATGACATCAAAACCGAATTTAAAACCACTGAGCCCAATCTGACCATCGAAATCATTAAAAGCGATCTCCCCAAAAAAGTAATGGATTTGGGGGTTCAGGAAGGTATTATTCGTTCACTATATGCTGCTCACAATGGGGTTTACCGGATGAGTGCCGACATGGAGGATTTGGTGGAAACTTCTAATAATGTAGCACGAGTGATTGTCAAAGAGGGTGAAATTAGTATAGGATGTTTGACGCGCTCATCGGTAGAAACTTCTAAATTTGATCTTGCTAATGCGCTTCGATCTGCGTTTGAATTGTGTGGTTGTGAAGTTGTTTTTTCAGGATCTTATCCCGGATGGACTCCTAATGTCAAATCCGAGATACTCGATATTTTGGTTCAGGTATACCAAAGACAAAACAACACTAAACCCAAGGTAGTGGCTTGTCACGCTGGTTTAGAATGTGGTATTCTAGGAACGAACTATCCTCAGATGGACATGATTTCGTTCGGACCGACTATTCATGGTGCCCATTCTCCAGATGAAAGGGCGTCTGTAAAATCTTCCCAAAAATTTTGGAACTTTGTGCTGGAGATCTTAGAAAATATTCCGAAAAAGGATTGAGTTACAATAAAAAAACTCGTTAGCAATAACGAGTTTTTTGTTTAACTAAATTAGGTATCTATTGGATTTTAGCTGTAAATCCAAGGTAAAAACTTCTACCAACAGCAGGAATTATTCCGGGTCCCGGATATTCATCAGTTCGACGCGTAAAATACGGTGTGTCGGTTGCGTTGTTAATACCAAAATTTAAAGAAAATGGACTGAATTTATAGCTGCCACTCCAATCCAGTACGGTATAAGACGGAATATAACCTGCCACAGGATCTTCACTGCTGTAGGCATTGGATGCATCTCCAAAAGCATCTCCAACATAATTTACTTGTAAAGTCGTTGAGAGTTTGCGTGTACTGAAAATCAAGCCAACACGGTTAATAGTTTTAGCCGCCGCTTCCACACGATTGCCTTTAAAGTCGCCATTGGTATACTCTGCATTTATGTAAGCATAGGAATCGAATACGCTTAAGCCATATTTTGATTGCGGATTGAAGTATTTAATGATATTAAATTCGACATAACTTTCAATTCCTTTGTGGATACTGTTGGCAATATTTTTTCTAACGGAATAGTAGTCTCCAGTAATTGGATCGGGTTCTAACGTAATGCCGATTCGTTGGTCATAGGCCAAATAAAATGCACCGATATCAAAATTAAGATAGTTTTTAATCGTTCCTCTGAAACCCAAATCGCTGTTGTAGCCTTTGCTGTCTTTTAAGTTTGGGTCAATTTTAGACGTCACTCCGAAAGGTTCTAATTGGCTATAGTCAATCGGACGGAATGCTTGGCTAAAATTTGCATAAATACTCGTGTTTTTGGTTGGTTTTAGTTCCATTCCAATTCCCCCTAATGCAAACGTACGGTGGCGCACTTCATTCGAAATTAAAATATCCCCATCTACTTCTTTGTTGCCATTTGCCGTGCTTTTCAGGTATTCAAATCGTAGGCCTGGCGTGATCGTAAAATTACTGGAAATTTTAAAAATGTTCTCAATAAACGGCGCTACATTGGTGGTTGTGAAATCTAAGTCGTATCCCCAGTTTCCCTTTATGGATAAATCGAAATCACTTCCAGTGGTTCCCTCGCCGCCGCCCTGGCGGGTAAACCACCCATAACTGTGACGAATTCCGCCGGCTAATGTCGATTGTTGCTTTCCGAGGGAATATTTTTGAGAATAACGGATTTCAGTGGTTGAATTATTCATGTTTTCAATGCCCACTTCTCTAGGAACAAATTTATTGGTAGCAGGATCAATGCCATCTATTGCTTCAGCGCCGCCGTCTTCATTGCGCCATACAAGTGCGCGCGAACTGATCAAAAAGGTTGTTTTAAACGAAATAATGCTATTTAGCGCAGGAAATATATTGGCATAAGCGGTTATAATATTCCATGGGCTTTTCAACCAGTTTCGAGCCCTGGTAGATTGTTGCGGGTTGCTTTTAAATTGCTCGTCAGTCAATCCTCCGGGCATTTTAATTTTGTTTCGTAAAAGAGAATACTCTATTCCAAAATTCAATTTGTCAGAATGATTGTATTGTATCTTCCCAAAGCCAGAAACTTGTGTTTGTTCGCTATTCGGTCTGTATCCATCAGTGCTTCGGTATTGAACAAAACTATAGTAACGCCATTTTTTGTAGTTTCCTCCGATAGCATTAAATGAATTAAACAGCCTGTTGCTTCCCATCGTTTGCGCCGTGGTAAATTCAAATGGTTTATTTAATGGTGCGTCTTTCGTGACATAGTTGATCAAGCCCCCAAATTGAGAACCAAATTGCAAGGAAGCTGCGCCACGTACCATTTCTATTCTCGAAACACCCTCCATCGGCGGCAAGTAATAGGCTTCGTTGTAGCCATAAATGTCAGCGCTAATGTTGTAACCATTTTGTCGGGTATTCATTTCCACACTCTGGCTTGGATTTAACCCTCTTGTGGCAACACCATTGGCTGTAAAACCACCGCTTTCCGTTTCGACAATGTTCAATCCTGGAATTCTACCCAAGATTTGACGCGTATTATTTAAAGCTTTATTAGCATCAAGGCTGTCAACGAGAATCACTTCGTTTTTTTTGCCAGCATAGATAATTCCATCTTTACTTTCTAAAAGATAACCAACGCCATTAACCGTTTTAATTCCGTTTATTGTAATTTCTTTGAGTGCCGTGGTATCTTTTGTTTGTGAATAAGAAGTAGCGTAAAAAACGACTATAAAACCAGTACTAATAATTTTTTGTAGATATGACATAATGTAGTATTTGGGTTATTTTCGGTAATGATCTGTTAAGGTTAGTAAGAATGTTTCTAATTGGTATTCTTCAGTTTCAGTAAGTTGTAGATTGCCTAGTTCGGTAACATTTAAATTTTGGCTGTATTCCGCAACACCAAACTCATTTGTATTTAAGTCCCGAACATTATAAAAATGGATGACTTCCTTGAGCGTCGAAAAAGATCCGTTGTGGAAATAGGGGCCAGTAATAGCAATGTTTCGTAGCGTAGGAACTTTGAACTTACCATTGTGTTGCGGTTGATTGACGATCGTCCCAATTCCCAAATCTATAAAATTGATTCCTTCGGGATTTACTGATAAAGGTTGGTTGTAAAATGGATGCATTTCGTTTCTAGGAACGCCAATATTGTCATAAGTAAAGTCTGTAAACAAAACTTTTCCGGTAGTCTCATCACCATCTAAAACATGACAGAGCGCGCATTTGGCTTTGTCTTTAAACAAATTCAATCCTTTCTTTTCGTCCTCCGAATACGACACAAGGCCTTTACTAGCATAGTCAAATTTAGACGTAAATGAATTTACCTCGCTCGACTTTTGGTATTTTGACAAGGCGTCCGCAGCGTAACTTAGTAAAGCGCTATCGGAAGTGGCAGCACCATAAATGGAAACCAGATTGGAGAAATAACTTGCATTTCTGATTTTGTTACCAACTTCGGCAGCACTCGTATTGTTCATTTCAATTGGATTCAGCAGCGGATGGATAAACTGCTCCTGTAAATTCAGTGCACGTCCATCCAAGAACAAACCACCAACATAGGTTTCATCTACTTCGTTGTAAAAGCGAAGCGGAGAGAAAACATTGTAAGACAAACTAGGTGCATTTCGTTTTCCAAATGAATTGGGTAACGCACCTTGAGAGATGGCGGCATTGTTCGGATCGCTGAAGGCTTTTTCTGGTGAGTGGCAACTTGCGCATGCCTGCCCTATAGGGTTTGATAAGTTGGTATCGAAAAAAATTGCTTTACCAATCGCAATTTTATCAGCTGGTATGTTAGTATATTCGCTTTGTGTGTCAGTGCAACTTGTTGTAAAAATACCAAAGAGCACTGCGGTGAAATAAAAATTCGCTTTCATTTATTTAGAATCAATAAAAATAATTACGCAAAAATAGGGAGTACAAATGAAATAAAAAAGTTTATTTAGAATAAATATAAATAAATTTATAAAGTATTTTCAACAGTCTGGTTTTCAATTATTAATGAAAATAAACCTAAAAATAATTTAAGATCACGCGGGGTTGCGGGCGTTAATGCTAATTTTTAGTCATTGCATAACGTTCAGATTTGGGTTTGCCGTTTTCCATTCCAGAAATTTCTGCTATCAAACTGTCCGGCATCACCTTTCTATACACGATTTTCTGCGGAAAATTATGTTGTCTATTGATAAAAATCATTTGTTTAGAAGTACTCCGCTCCAGTTTAAAAGTCACGGGCTGGTCACTGTTTTGACCTTGTACTGTCGGGATGTAATATACTTCATTTCCTTTTTGTGTTAGTAAAATGACTTCATGATGCAACGTATCTTTTTCTTTAATGAAATAACTAGTTCCGTTATAGGTGCTGTCATTCGCCTCTTCCCAAGTTTCAGAAAGTTTGCCTTGCTCCATATTATTTTCCCAGTGACCAATGAGCCAGCCGGCAACTTTTAGTTTATTTATTTTTTCTGTTTTTTTACAAGAAGCGCAGATGAGAATCAATGCGAGCAAAAAGTGGAATTTTTTCATGGTAATTTTAAAATCAATTCGACTTACAATATTATAAAAAAAATGCCAACTAGCCCCGATAGTAGCGGCATCCTTTTAATTTCGTTTTTACGAATAAAAAGATATAGCGAATAGCGGGAAAAGGCTACTCGAAAAACCATCAAGGCACAACGAAAAATTATCAACTATTTTTCCTAAATTTGCACTCCAAATAAAGGAATAAATAAATGTTAGACAGACTTCAAATAGTAAAACAACGTTTCGACGAGATTTCGGATCTGATCATCCAGCCCGACGTGATCGCTGATCAAAAACGTTATGTGCAATTGAATCAGGAATATAAAAATTTAAAAGCCTTGGCGGAAAAACGTGATGAATATGTGCTGCTGATCGCTAATATTGAGGAAGCCAACGAAATCATTGCCGATGGTAGTGATGCCGACATGACCGAAATGGCTAAAATGCAACTCGAAGAAGCCAAAGCGCGATTGCCTGAGTTGGAGGATGAAATTAAGTTTATGCTCATCCCAAAAGATCCTGAAGATGCGAAAAACGTTATGGTTGAAGTTCGTGCCGGAACTGGCGGCGATGAAGCCAGTATTTTTGCAGGCGATCTGTTCCGTATGTATACAAAGTATTGTGAAAGTCGTGGCTGGAGAACCTCTGTGGTCGATATGAACGAAGGAACATCGGGCGGATTTAAGGAAGTCATTTTTGAAGTGACCGGAGAAGATGTGTACGGAACTTTAAAATTTGAAGCTGGCGTGCATCGCGTGCAACGTGTGCCGCAGACCGAAACGCAGGGACGCGTTCATACCTCTGCCGCTACAGTAATGGTGTTGCCAGAAGCAGAAGAATTTGATGTGCAGATCGATATGAACGATGTCCGGGTAGATTTCTTTTGTTCCTCTGGACCCGGCGGACAGTCGGTAAACACTACCAAATCGGCGGTACGGCTGACCCACCTTCCGACCGGATTGGTGGCGCAGTGTCAGGATCAAAAATCACAACATAAAAATAAAGACAAAGCATTTGGCGTTTTACGTTCGCGCTTGTACGAACAAGAATTGGCTAAAAAACAAGCAGAAGATGCGGTAAAAAGAACCTCGCAAGTTAGTTCCGGCGACCGATCTGCCAAAATACGCACCTATAATTATTCGCAGGGTCGCGTAACGGATCATCGCATTGGCATGGATGTTTTCGATATGGATGGCGTGATGAATGGTAAGATTCAAAAACTGATTGACGAATTGCAATTGGTCAACAATATGGAAAAACTGAAAGAAGCCAGCGAGGTTTTTTAAATAAAGTAAAACGGATCAAGATTATACAAGGCTGCCGTGCGGTAAATTAGTCTGGCATTTTTTGCAGGAGCTTTTTCCCGCCTTCGCCTTTATCTCTTCGCTGCACTACGAGGATATCGGCTCTGTCGGGGCTAGGCAATTTGGAAACAGAAAAACTTTTTTACTACGTTTAAATTTTAGCGTCTTTGCGGCGGAAAAATATCTAAAATCCAAAATTCTCTAATGACTACACAGTACCTTGTCGAACAAATCAAACGCAAAAAATCTTTTCTGTGTATCGGCCTCGATGTTGATTTAAGCAAAATCCCAAAGCATTTACTAGCCACTGAAGATCCTATTTTCGAATTCAACAAAGCCATTATTGACGCTACACATGATTTGGTTGTTTCTTTCAAACCCAATACTGCTTTTTATGAGGCCTACGGATTGCAGGGTTGGCAATCGCTCCAAAAAACCATTCAATACCTTAACAGCTACTATCCCGAAATATTTACGATTGCCGATGCAAAACGTGGCGATATTGGGAACACTTCATCGATGTATGCGAAAGCTTTTTTTGAAGACCTCAATTTTGACAGTGTCACGGTCGCACCTTACATGGGCAGGGATTCGGTGGAACCTTTTTTGGCATTTGATGACAAGCATACCATTTTACTGGCATTGACTTCGAACGAAGGTGCATTCGATTTCCAAACATTGACGGCCAACGGAGCAGAATTCTACAAACACGTTCTGGAGACTTCCAAAACTTGGAAAAATGCACAAAATTTAATGTACGTGGTAGGTGCTACAAAAGCCGAACATTTTACAGCGATCAGAAAAATCATTCCCAACCATTTCATTCTGGTGCCCGGCTTGGGCGCTCAAGGAGGAGACTTACTGGCGATTTGTAAAAACGGAATGAATGACGATATAGGTCTGTTAATCAATGCTTCACGATCGATCATTTACGCGTCTGATAACAGTAATTTTGCATTGCTGGCCAGAGCGGAAGCTTCAAAAATCCAACAAGAGATGGAAGCAATTTTGGGAGCGGCTAATTTTTAATTACCCTAAAACTGTTGCTACCATTTTGCGTTTCTATTTTTATGAGGTAAATTCCGTTTTGCAGGTCAGATAAATCTATGTTATTTTCCAATTCGTTTAGCAAAAAGGATTGAAGTTGTTGGCCCAAAATTGAATATATCTTTACCCGACTACCCAATATATTTGTATTTCCCGTTATCGTTAATCTGTCCTCAAATGGATTTGGATATAAATTAATAGCGTCTTTATTTAATGACGTCACAATAGCCAAGGCGTTTTGTTGAAAGACTCTTACATAATCAACTTCAATGGCACTTTGGGCAAAACTTGGCGTAACGCTAGGCTCGATGGCTACATTCAATAAAATATACTGTTGCGCATCAAACGGCCAGGTATTTGCGTTTTTGACGCTTGGGTTGTAAATGTAATGTACGACATTATCTACACTAAAAACCATTCGATCGGCGGTCCACTCGAGCGCATAAATATGAAACTGGCTTGAAGCTGTAGGGATCGTTTGTCCTGCTCTGTTTACAGTTCCGCCAAAGCTAGAAGGGGTATGCATTGCGCTTTGAACGTAATTTTGATTATTTCCCCAGTGCTCCATTATGTCTATTTCACCGCAGGCTGGCCAATAAACCGTTCCATTGCTGCTCGACCAGAAGGAACCTGGTTCAATGACATTCTTGCCTAGCATCCAGATAGCTGGCCAAGTGCCAGCACCTGTGGGTAATTTTGCACGTACTTCGACCCGTCCGTATTTAAAGGCAAATTTCGAGTTGACACGCGCAGAGGTATATTGTTTGGTTTGCCCCTGACTGTAATACGCTTCTTTCTTGGCAACAATATTAAAAACACCATTGCTTAAATACGAATTGATCGGGCGATTGGTGTAGTGTTGTAATTCACCATTATGCCAACTTCCACCACTTGGTAATTGTGTTTGATAAAACCAATTGTTTGAATTTATTGCGCCGTTTCCATCAAATTCATCCGACCAAACCAAGTTATTAAAAGTGGAAGCAGTAACATTATACTGAAAATCATCAATGTAACACGTGACATGTGCATTGTTGTTTTCTCCATTTAGCTGAAGAAGCACGCGATTAAAATCAAATCTATCGACAGGATTAGCAGCATTTGGATTTAGATTAACATAGGCGTCATTTGCAAAATCAAAGCTAATCACTTGCCATTGGTCTAAGACAATCGGTTTAATAATTTCGCATTGTGTTGACCAAGGTTCAGAAAGCGATCCATTTTGAAGTTTTAAGGAAATCTGGTTTAATTGACCCCCAGTGATACTAGCTGAAGGAACATATACTTTTAGAGTGAAAGTACTGTTGGTTGTTAAATTAAAATTGGAGCCTGCATCAAAACGAACATTGGCGTACTGACCACCGGTGTCCGAATATTGCAATACCGTAGCCGAATTGTTAATTCCGATTTGGTGTGGATTTGCATATTGGCTATCTAGAAAACAGCCATCGCCATACCAATTATTGATGTTTCCGCTACCTTCAAAATTATCAGAAAGAGTTTGTACTTGAGAATGTATCGTAAGAACATAAAAAAGCAAGAAGAAAGACAATAGATTTCGCATCGTTTAGGGTTTCATAATTATTTTCTCAAAACTACCGCTTTTAATTTTTTAGAAACGCAATCCATACCATATAAAAACTATACACCAAAAAGTAAAATTGAATAAAAATACAACATTTACTAGAAAAATGGGCGGCGTTGATGTAGTTTTACTTTTTGGTGAAATAGGAAAGGATAAATAAAAATTCTGTTCTTGCATTTAAAAATATTTTAAGATGATGTTCATCTAAATTAAAAAATATATAAGATTTTGGTTAAAAAATTAATCGACCAGTTGGGTACACTGCACACGTTCGGAACATCGCCCAAAAGGATTATTTCGTTGGTTCCTTCACAGACGGAATTGTTGTATGATTTAGGTTTGGAAAACAGAATCGTCGGAATTACTAAATTCTGTGTGCATCCCTACCAGTTTCGATCTACGAAAAAAATAGTGGGCGGGACGAAGAAAATTCATTTTGAGAAAATCCGATTGTTACTGCCTGATATAATCTTGTGCAATAAAGAAGAAAATACACTGGAAATGGTGGAAGCTCTTAGCCAAATTTGTCCGGTATGGGTTACCGATATCAAAACCATCGACGACAATTTTAAAATGATTGCAGATTTCGGGCAGATCTTTGACTGTCGGATTGAAGCCCAAAAATGGTGTGACAAATTGACGTTTGCCTGCAGCGAGTTTGCCACATTTATCGAAAACAAACCCATCCAAAAAGTGGTGTATTTTATTTGGAAAAACCCTTACATGGTAGTTGGTACGAATAATTATATTAATGAAGTGCTCAAACTAAATCATTTTCAAAATCTCTATGACCGTGAAGAACGCTACCCGATAGTAGAATTGAATACTATGGGCTTTCCAGTAGATGCTGATTTAATTTTACTTTCCTCCGAACCTTTTCCATTCCGAGAAGAAGATGCTTTTGAAATTGGCAGATTTACTCATCACGCAAAAACCGTTTTTGTAGATGGTGAAATGTTTTCTTGGTATGGCAGCCGGCTGCTTAGAGCCCTTGCTTATTTTAAGAAATTGCACCAGCAATTTTGAAATCTACAACAGCGATATGCGATTAAATCCTTGATTTTTCGCTAACATTTTTATTTAAAATTAAAGCCTTATTTTTACCAAAAAAAAGTGATTCAATTTACTGTATATCGAAATGCTAAAAGCAAACAATGGGTCACCTTCGTGCACGGCGCCGGAGGAAGTTCGTCAATTTGGTTTAAGCAGATACGAGATTTTAAAAAGCATTATAACGTATTACTTTTGGATTTGCGAGGTCATGGAAATTCAAAACCCACTTTAAAATCGGCATTTAAACAAAAGTATACTTTTTCGGCGTTGGCCACTGATATCTTAGAGGTGCTTGATCATTTAAAAATTGAGAAAGCACATTTTGTGGGTATTTCTCTTGGAACTATTTTGATTCGACAGCTCGCCGAAATGCACCCGGAACGCGTAAAAAGTATGATTCTGGGTGGGGCAATTTTAAAAATGAATTTTCGTTCGCAAATATTGATGAAGCTCGGAAATGTTTTTAAATATGTGTTGCCTTATTTGGTATTGTATCGTCTTTTTGCTTTTGTAATCATGCCCAAAAAAAGTCATAAACAATCCCGGTTATTATTTATCAATGAGGCCAAGAAATTATACCAAAAAGAATTTATCAAATGGTTTCGACTTACTGCTGAAATTAATCCAGTGCTAAAATGGTTTCGTCAGGCCGAACTCAATATTCCTACTTTGTATGTGATGGGCGAGGAGGATTATATGTTTTTGCCTTCGGTTCAGAAAGTAGTAGAGAAACATTTTAACTCATCGAGCTTGTTTGTGATTGCCCAGTGTGGCCATGTAGTAAACGTAGAGCAACCGGCGATATTCAATAAAAATGTGATTTCCTTTATTGAAAGAATTTCATAAAAAAAGCCACGCTCAAGCGTGACTTCCTTTGACTAACTTAAACCAATAATAAAACCCTTTATTATATTACAAATTTGAGAATTATTAAAGCACCGAACCGTTAATAATGTGTTATATATTTGTTGGTGTTTAGTTAAGTTTAATCTTGTAAAGCAAAAACCCTTCGCAGCAAATCCGAAGTTCGCGCACTCAAATTTCTTCTGATGTCTTTCTCCTCAACGGCAACCATTTTAAAAACGCCTTTTAAAGCTTGTTGCGTTACGTAATCTTTCAAATCAGGATTTACTTTATTTACTAGTGGAATCGCATTGTATTTTGAAATTATGCTAGTCCAAACTTTATCTGCGCCGACTTTACTTAACGAACTTTGCACTACAGGGCTAAATTTTCCATAAAGTGCAGAAGTGGTTGAATTTTGAAGATACAACGTAGCAGAATTGTCGCCGCCCAACAAGATGGTTTTGGCATCGTTAAAACTCATGTTTTTTACAGCACCCACAAAAATAGGAGTGGCTTCTTTTACTGCATTTTCAGCCGCACGATTCAGTACTTTCAAACCTTCATCTGCCAGACTACTCATTCCTAAACTTCTTAAAGTTTTGTCGACTTTCTGTAGTTCTTGCGGCAGTAAAATTTTGACTGCTTCATTTTTAAAAAAACCATCTGTAGCGGTCAGTTTTGAAACTTGTTTGGTAATGCCATTGTCTAGGGCTTCTTTTAAGCCAGCAGCAATATCAGGATTTCCGATGGCCGTTCCGATTTGCGGATATTGGCTGACGACTTGTTGCAATTCGGCGCAACCCGAAAAAAAATATAATATTGGAAGCAAAAGGAGTATTTTTTTCATAGCAATTATTGTTTTTTATCTTGTAAGGCAAATACTTTTTTAAGTAAATCAGTAGTTCTCGCAACGGAACTCCCACGAATGTTTTTTTCTTCGATGGCTATCATAGTAAATACACCTTCCATCGCTTTACTGGTTACGTAGTCGGTAATATCGGGATTTACTTTTGAAACAAATGGTAAACCGTTGTATTTTTTTATGAGTGAAGCCCAAATCTGATCGGCTCCCACCTTGCCGATAGATTTTTGTACAACCGGAGCAAATTTTGAATATAGTGCCGCTGAAGTGGTACTTTTTAAGTAAGTAGTTGCAGCGGTATCATTGCCTAGTAATATCAATTTGGCATCTTTGAACGACATGGATTGAATACTTGACACAAAAATAGGAGTAGCTTCTTTTACAGCATCTTCTGCCGCTCGGTTTAGTGCCTTAATACCCTCATCCGCCAGCGCACCCATTCCCATTTGGCGTAAAGTGTTGTCGACTTTTTGCAATTCCGACGGCATTAAAATCTTGACCGTTTCATTTTTGTAAAATCCATCTAATGCCGTAAGTTTTGTGACCTGATTGGTAATTCCTCTATTTAAAGCCTCCTTCAAACCCCCAGCGACGTCAACTGGACTTGTAACCGATTTTGGATGACTTACTTTCTGGGTTGCTTTCTGAACCAAATCTTTAAATTGAGCTGAAGATAGCCAAGGAAGCCAAAGCAGCAAGAATATTATTTTTTTCATAATTATTTTTTTCAAAGGTAAACAAACACCATACCGTTTATAAATAGTCTGTAACTATTAAAATATCAAAACAATCGATTTTAATTATTATAACTGTATGATTTGATTTGTAAATTTACGCCGTAAAAAAAATCAAACAAACCCATGGAAAACAACAATATTCTTGACAACTCAGCTAGTGATACCAGCTACAATGTCAACAATGAAGCAAAATGCCCGTTTTCGGGAACTGCAACTTCAAAACCAAAAAGTGCAGGCGCGGGAATGAACAACCGTGATTGGTGGCCCAATCAATTAAATTTAAATATTCTTAGACAACATTCGTCCTTATCAAATCCAATGGGGGAAGCGTTTAATTACGCCGAAGAATTCAAGTCGCTTGATTATAAAGCCTTAAAAAATGACATCGTAGCGCTAATGACCGACTCCCAAGAATGGTGGCCAGCTGATTATGGACATTATGGAGGATTATTTATCCGTATGGCATGGCACAGTGCAGGTACTTACAGAATCGCTGATGGGCGCGGTGGTTCTGGTGCCGGGACACAACGTTTTGCGCCGTTAAGTAGTTGGCCTGACAATGCAAATCTTGACAAAGCAAGACTTTTACTTTGGCCAATAAAAAAGAAATATGGAAAGAAGATTTCCTGGGCAGATTTAATGATTCTTACCGGAAATTGCGCGCTCGAGTCAATGGGTTTTGATACATTTGGTTTCGCTGGTGGACGCGAGGATGTTTGGGAACCCAATGAAGACATCTACTGGGGTCCAGAAAGGGAGTGGTTAGGAGACAAACGTTACAGCGGAGATCGTGAATTAGAACAGCCTCTCGCAGCAGTGCAAATGGGTTTGATTTATGTAAATCCAGAAGGCCCTAACGGAAATCCAGATCCGCTATTAGCGGCTCGTGACATTCGTGAAACATTCAAGCGCATGGCAATGAATGACGAAGAAACCGTGGCGCTTATTGCTGGCGGACATACTTTAGGTAAAACGCATGGCGCTGCTGATCCGGGAGAGCATGTTGGAGTGGAACCCGCTAGAGCTGATATAGAACAACAGAGCCAAGGTTGGAAAAATGATCACGGTACTGGTAATGCAGGTGATACAATTACGAGCGGCATTGAAGGAGCATGGACCACTACACCAACAAAGTGGAGCAATAATTATTTCGAGAACTTGTTTGGTTTTGAGTGGGAATTACACAAAGGCCCGGGAGGAGCGCACCAATGGAGACCAATTGATGGTGGAGGTGCTGGCACAGTGCCAGATGCTCATGACCCGCTAAAAAGTCATGCACCATTTATGTTAACTACCGATCTTTCGTTAAGAATAGATCCGGAATATGAAAAAATATCGAGGAGATACTTTGAAAATCCTACTGAATTAAACGATGCATTTGCTAGAGCTTGGTTTAAATTAACGCACCGCGACATGGGTCCAAAAGTTCGCTATCTCGGACCCGAAGTTCCGGCAGAAGAATTAATATGGCAGGATCCTATTCCGATCGGAACACACCAATTGATCGACCATCAGGATATTGCTGCTCTCAAAGCTATCATTCTTGCTAGCGGGCTTACAGTTTCTCAACTGGTTTCTACCGCCTGGGCGTCGGCTTCTACTTTTCGTAATTCAGATAAAAGAGGTGGCGCCAACGGCGCACGCATTGGTCTGGAACCGCAACGTGATTGGAAAGTAAACAACCCAACGCAAATATCAAAAATATTAGAAACCATTGAAAGTATAAAAGCTGCGTTCAATAGCGAAAATCTTGTTAGAAAGCAAGTCTCCACAGCCGACTTAATCGTTCTTGGTGGCGCTGCCGGAATTGAGCAAGCGGCGAGAAACGCTGGTTACAACGTTACTGTGCCTTTCACACCGGGCCGAATGGATGCTTCACAAGAGCAAACCGACGTAGAATCTTTTGCGGTACTTGAGCCACAGGCAGATGGTTTCCGTAACTATGCCAAATCCAAATACACGGTTTCAGCAGAAGAATTGCTGATTGACAAAGCGCAACTGCTAACCCTAACTGCGCCAGAAATGACAGTTCTTGTCGGTGGGATGCGTGTACTCAACACCAACTTTGATCAATCTCAAACAGGGGTATTTACCACGCGACCAGAAGTATTAACCAATGACTTCTTTATTAATCTACTCGACTTAGGAACGACCTGGAAAGCGGTTTCAGAATCAGACGATGCCTTTGTAGGGACTGACCGAATTACTGGCGGAATCAAATGGATTGGAACCCGAGTAGATCTTATTTTTGGCTCCAACTCAGAGCTCAGAGCAATCGCAGAAGTTTATGGCTGCGAAGATGCGAAAGAGAAATTTGTAAACGATTTTATCGCAGCTTGGCACAAAGTAATGAACCTGGACCGTTTCGATTTGGTCTAATTTTAATTGCGGTTTTAATATCAAAAGGTGGTCTGTTTAAAGATCACCTTTTTTTTATATTGTTTTTTTATCAAACAGTTATTTTTTAATACAAATCAAATATTCATCACCGTTTCTCTTTTAAAGAAGTTATTCCCTTTATACCCACTATCTTTTTATAAATGCTTTTCATATTTTGTAAAAGGAATGCCTTTACTTTCGGGGCGAGATGTAAATTAGTAGAAATATAAACTTATTATCATCACAATTCTATCGTTGTTGTTTGTTAGATCTATAGCTCATGCATATTAATAAATGAAACATTCGCAAATAACGGCGTTCTTAAACTTGGAGGGAGTTCAAATACTTCATTTAAAAATTCGCTGTTAATAAATAATGTACATTATTTTCTTACAACATACGCTAGAGCAATTCGTATGAATAAAAATGATACTTATTTAGTAGTGGTCAACGAATTATAAGGCAGGAATTTCTAACCTAACATTAATCAACGTTAATGAACATGGCAATGTAATTACCAGCTTTGGCACTAATGGATATAAAACAATTCCAACGATGACTGGTCATATTGCTGATTTCACAAGTGTCGGTCTCGTAGACAATAGAATTTAATGCAATTACAAGTATTCAGGAATATCATTATCAACTATTCACAAACTATTTTCATATGGTATGAGTTCCAATTTGATTGTCTTTAATAATGATAACGGATTGAATGAAATAGGATCATTTAAAGTATATGGTGATGGAATTTACACCGCCGAAAAAAGGAATTATTTCGGCGGTACGAATAAATTTATCATCACCAAAAAACTTTTTAATGGGCAAACCGACACCAGTTTCGATATAAATGGAAGCTATTCTTATGATTCACCTACATTATCAGAATCACATCGTGAAGATGAAGCCCAACAGATTTTTAAATTGGATAATGGTGACCTACTGATTGCAGGATTCACCGATTATGTGTACGGTTTTAATCCAATGGATCCAAATTTACCGAACGTATACTAGGGGGCACAATAATAAAAATCAAATCTTACACTTTAGGAACAAATGTTTACAATAATAAAAACCTTGTCTTGAGCCCAAATCCTTTTCAAGATAAGATCAGCTTTAATTTAGATACTCCAATTCTTAAGATTGAAGTTTGTGATTTACTCGGAAGAAAAATAGCATCTCCTGAATTTCAATTAGAAAATGAAAATGTAACTGTAGATCTGTCAAAAATTATTGAGATCGGGATATATTTAATTAAAATCTTTAAAGGCGATGGCAAATGCCTTGTTGAAAAAATCATAAAGAAATAATTACTTTCGGCTAACCACCGTTTCAAAAAATTACCTGGATTTCTGTAGCTGGGCGTTTTGTTTTTGCTAGAAATCGCTGGGATGAGTTAGGGATAACGTTTGGTTTTAAGCCATGAGCGATCATTCTAAAATGCATTGTAGCTATCGTCACAAGAAAACCCGCGCCTCAAAAAAGAGAATTGATTGAACTGGCTTATCAGCGGTCAATTCTCATTTATTGAATTTTGGCCGCTGATCTTTTTCCATCATGCTAAAACCCAATCTTGACAGAAAATATCGCCGTTCTTTTTCTCATGGCGCAAGGCTACAGCAGACCAATCATACATTCGTCCACCACGCATGGCAGTGCGCAATTTTCATCAAAATTTTCTTCCTCTTTATTTTTATGTTTTACAGTAATTAATAGGCAATTTTTTGAAAAATCAGTAAATTGCGCGTTTGTAAACGTCACTTAAATAAAAATGGAACAACCGAAAGTCTATATCCCTAAAAATAAAGTAAGAATTGTAACGGCCGCCTCTCTTTTTGACGGTCATGATGCAGCCATAAATATCATGCGACGAATTATTCAATCCACTGGGGTAGAGGTAATTCATTTAGGGCACGATAGAAGTGTAGAAGAAGTAGTGAATACCGCCATCCAAGAAGATGCGAATGCCATTGCGATGACTTCCTATCAAGGCGGTCACAATGAATATTTTAAATACATGCATGACTTGCTTCAAGAAAAAGGAGCGGGGCACATTAAGATTTTTGGCGGCGGTGGCGGTGTTATTTTACCAAGCGAAATCGCAGCATTGCAAGAATATGGCATTACCCGAATATATTCTCCCGATGATGGTCGCGCGATGGGTTTACAGGGAATGATCAATGATTTGGTGCAACGTTCCGACTTTCCGGTGGGAGATGCCTTGAATGGAGAAATCAACCATATCGAAATAAAAAGTCCCACAGCAATTGCCCGTCTGATTTCTGCAGCAGAAAACTTTCCTGAAATTGCCAAACCCATATTTGATCAGATACACAAAAAAAATGAAAATTCGAAAATACCCGTGCTCGGCATTACCGGAACCGGAGGTTCTGGAAAATCGTCATTGGTCGATGAGCTCGTCCGTCGTTTTTTAATTGATTTTCCGGAAAAAACGATCGGACTTATTTCTGTGGATCCTTCCAAAAGAAAGACCGGTGGTGCTTTATTGGGCGACCGAATTCGGATGAATGCCATTAATAATCCAAGAGTATACATGCGTTCGCTAGCTACACGACAATCCAATCTGGCCCTTTCTAAATACGTAGCCGAAGCCATTCAAGTGCTAAAAGCTGCAAAATTTGATATCATTATTTTAGAAACCTCAGGAATCGGACAGTCAGATACTGAAATCATGGATCATTCAGATGTGTCATTGTATGTTATGACACCTGAATTCGGCGCTGCTACCCAGCTTGAAAAGATTGACATGCTTGACTTCGCCGATTTGGTGGCCTTGAATAAGTTCGACAAACGGGGCGCTCTAGATGCTATTCGGGATGTAAAAAAACAATTCCAGCGGAACCACAATCTATGGAACGTAAATCCAGATCAAATGCCTGTTTTCGGCACCATAGCTTCTCAGTTTAACGATCCTGGAATGAACACACTTTACAAAGCCATTATGGATAAAATTGTAGAGAAAACCGAGGCCGATTTGAAATCGACTTTCAAAATCACACGCGAAATGAGCGAAAAAATATTCGTAATTCCGCCACATCGAACGCGATATTTATCAGAAATAGCTGAAAACAACAGAAAATACGATGCCACCGCTTTAAGTCAGGAACAAGTCGCCCAAAAACTATATGGAATTTTTAAAACCATTGAAAGTGTCAGCGGAGAATTACCAACTATTGATAAAACTGGGATCGTCAATGAGGTAGTCACTTTAAAAGATGCACCAGAGGCCAAGGAAATTAATGTTTTTATTGGTCTTTTAAAAGCGCAATTTGAGAAGGTTAAAATGGCTCTCGATCCATACAACTGGGAAATTATTCTGAGTTGGCAAGACAAAGTAACACAATATAAAAATGCGGTGTACAGTTTTAAAGTCCGCGACAAGGAAATCAAAATTGCCACCCACACCGAAAGTTTGTCTCATTCACAAATTCCAAAAATAGCCCTTCCCAAATACCAAGCGTGGGGTGATATTTTGCGTTGGTGCTTGCAAGAAAATGTACCTGGAGAATTTCCATTCACGTCGGGTTTGTATCCTTTCAAACGAGAAGGGGAAGATCCGTCGCGAATGTTTGCAGGTGAAGGCGGACCCGAACGGACCAACAAACGTTTTCATTATGTAAGCACTGGATTACCGGCCAAACGACTATCAACTGCTTTCGACAGTGTGACTTTATATGGAAATGATCCTCACATTCGTCCAGACATTTATGGTAAAATCGGAAATGCAGGCGTTTCTATCTGTTGTCTCGATGACGCCAAGAAATTATATTCTGGTTTCGACCTCGTGCATGCCATGACCTCAGTCAGCATGACCATCAATGGTCCGGCACCCATGCTGCTCGGATTTTTTATGAATGCCGCAATTGACCAACAATGTGAATACTATATCAAATCTAACGGATTGGAAGTAGAAGTTGCGGAAAAAATCAACGAAATTTATAAAAAAAAGAATACTGCTCGTCCTCAATACCAAGGCGATTTGCCACAAGGCAATAACGGATTGGGTTTGATGCTTTTGGGCGTAACCGGCGATCTCGTTTTGCCCGAAGCAATTTATAACGATATTAAAGCCAGAACTTTATCCCAGGTGCGCGGCACGGTTCAGGCGGATATTCTAAAAGAAGATCAAGCACAGAATACCTGCATTTTTTCGACAGAATTTGCTTTACGTTTGATGGGCGATGTGCAAGAATATTTCATTACTCAAAATGTAAGAAACTTTTATTCCGTGTCTATTTCTGGTTATCACATCGCTGAAGCTGGAGCCAATCCGATTACCCAGTTGGCCTTTACGCTTTCAAATGGGTTTACTTACGTAGAATATTATTTGAGTCGCGGCATGAACATCAACGATTTCGGACCCAACTTGTCGTTCTTTTTCTCAAATGGAATTGATCCGGAATATGCTGTGATTGGTCGAGTAGCGCGTAAGATATGGGCAAAAGCCATGAAAAATAAATATGGGGCCAACGAAAGGGCGCAGATGTTAAAATACCATATCCAGACTTCGGGACGTTCGTTACATGCACAGGAAATTGACTTCAATGATATTCGCACAACCTTGCAGGCTTTATACGCCATTTACGACAATTGCAATTCATTACATACCAATGCTTATGATGAAGCGATCACAACGCCTACTGAAGAATCAGTTCGACGGGCTATGGCTATACAGTTGATTATCAATAAAGAATTGGGACTTGCTAAAAATGAAAACCCGATTCAAGGATCGTTTATTATTGAAGAATTGACAGATTTGGTGGAAGCGGCCGTCATGCTCGAATTTGATCGCATTACTGAAAGAGGAGGCGTTTTAGGCGCTATGGAAACCATGTACCAGCGGTCTAAAATTCAAGAAGAAAGCTTATATTATGAAACGTTAAAACACACGGGCGAATTTCCGATTATCGGTGTTAATACTTTTTTAAGCTCGAAGGGATCCCCAACGGTCATTCCTGCAGAAGTAGTTCGGGCCACCGAGGAAGAAAAGCAATACCAAATTGAAATGTTGAACCATCTGCACCAATCCAATCAAGATCAGGTAACGCATCAACTCGATGCCATTCAAACTGCCGCCATTAATAATGAGAACCTTTTTAAGCATTTGATGGAAGCTACTAAGGTGTGTTCGCTAGGACAAATTACAACCGCGCTATTCGAAGTGGGAGGTCAGTACAGAAGAAATATGTAAGAGCACATTTACAACACTATGAGATGCATGATCAAACTTTGTTGATATCATTTTTTCGTTAGATGGTTTTTATTCATGCCTATTAAACGCCAATATTCCTATATTTACAAAATAGCAATCAAACAGATGGGAAATAAAAAAAATTGGCACGAAGCACACGTTGAAGGTTTAAGTTTTGGAAGTCGTTTGGCAGATAGTGTTGCTAAAGGGATGGGTTCGTGGCGATTTATCGTTGTGCAAACTATTTTGGTCGTGGTCTGGATGGGATTAAATGTAATCGGATTTTCAAATCATTGGGATGTATATCCTTTTATATTGCTCAACTTGCTTTTTTCTACCCAGGCAGCTTATGCGGCGCCAATTATTATGATGTCGCAAAATAGGCAGAGTGAACGTGATCGCATTCAAGCCCAAGCCGATTACCAAACCAATATTGATGCTAAACTGGAGATTGAGCAATTGACAAAAAAACTCAATGCCATTGAAACGGATAAATTAGATAAAATTATTACCATGTTAGAAGAACTTAAAAAATAAGTTGTTTATATTTTCATTTTCCGAGATGACAACAGCCTATTTAAAAAATGGATTTTTTCTAATTATTTAATTTTAATTTGTAGTGCATCAATGAGAAAATATTTACTTATTTTAATTTCGGCTTTGCTTTGTAATACTAGTTGCGCTCAAGCGGTTCAAACCTTAGACCGCTATCTCGATTCAGGCGCTTTTGAATATGAAAAAGGAAATTACGAAAAAGCCATTTCTCTTTTTCGACGAAGCGTTTTACTGCAATCAAAATCTACCGATAAAAAACTATTGAATAAAAGTTATAATAATTTGGCCAATACCTATGCCCAAATAGGTCGATCGGAAATTGCCCTTAAATATTATCTGTTATCGCTCTCCCTTTCAAAAGACAGAAAAGATACTTTAAACATTGCCAAGACTTCAAAAAATATTGGAAGTCTCTACGAAGAGCAGAAGGATTTTTCAGCTGCGATGCAGTATTACCAAGTCGCTTGTAATTTGGCAAAAAAGGCAGACAATGCGTCGCTGGTTGCCGACTGCCTTAACAATACAGGAGTTATTTACGAACAACAAGTGCAATATGACAAAGCTTTAACGTCGTACAAAGAAGCCTTGAAAATCTACAAATCCGAAAATAATGCTGAGCGTATTGCAATGACCCTTAACAATCTGGCCATCGTTTATAAATATTTAAAGCGGTATTCTTTAGCGATTCAAAATTATTCTGAAGCCTTAGCTATCGCCGAAAAATCAAATGACCAATTTGTCGTGGCTGCTACTTGGAACAACTTAGGGAATGTTTTTGCGCTAACAGGCGACTACCAAAAATCACTGGATCTGTGCAGCAAAGCCAATGCCACCGCTAAAACGATAAAGGCACAACAAATAATCGTCGAATCATACGATGGCATCGCTACAGCACATGAAAAATTAAATCATTTGGTTAAGGCAATTGAATATCGAAAATTATACGAACAAGAAAATGCCAGTTTTATCAATGCGGCGCGTTCGGGTCAACTGGCAGAAATGCAGGTAAAATATGAAACTGCGAAAAAAGTAGGGCAAATTAAATCTTTGGTGCAAAACAGCAAAATAAGAAAGCTTGAAGTTAGAGAATTGGCATTACAAATTCAAAGGCGAAATTTTTTTATAGTTGGGTTCCTGTTATTGTTTACCGCACTTTTGGGTGTAGGCTACTTTTGGAAGCGCAGTACAGCATTAAAGAATCAGATCGCAAAAGAAAAAATTATTCGCGATACTGAAGAGATTGAACGCTCGCGAATTGCCAAGGATATTCATGATGACTTGGGTTCTGGTTTGTCTAAAATCAACTTTTTAAGCGAAATCATCTTCCAGAAATCAGAAGCAATACCCGAAATTAGAATTAGCAGCGCATCGGTTAAAGAAACCGCCACGAAAATGATAGAGAACATGCGTGACTTGATTTGGGCCCTGAATCCAGACAATACCACATTACCCAATTTACTGGCGCGAATTCGGGAGTATACAACCGATTATCTCGAAGACTACGCTATAGATTTGAGCTACGATTTTCCGAATCCAATTCCGAAAGTCGCCATTAACAAAGAAGCCCACAGAGAAATTTTTATGGTCGTTAAAGAAACGCTAAACAACATTACTAAGCACGCTAATGCCACTTCGGTTTGCTTCAATTTAAAACTTGATAATGATGAATTTATTTTAAGTATAAAAGACAATGGCATTGGGTTTATTACAGAAAAAACATCTTATGGGAACGGATTGCGGAATATGAGAAGCCGATTGCAAGCCATCAACGGCACTTGGGAAATAAAAAGCTTATTAGGAAAAGGTACCGAGACTTATCTCAGCCTTCCGATACTCGAAATTATTAAAAACAATACCTTGGTTACAGATCTGTAGTCTTGCATATACTACTTTTTGGGTACTGTTGACTGGCAGAAATGGTTAATTTTGTAAAGATGAACATACAAGTTGGTAT
>JACMOK010000130.1 GCA_014378065.1 Flavobacterium sp. | reverse complement strand
CCCGAAAAACAGAACGACTTTAGTCGGTGGAGGTGCCGGTTCTGGAAAAACCCTTTTAGGACTTGATTTTTTAATCAATGGTGCCATCAAATTCAAAGAGCCCGGCGTCTTTATGTCATTTGAAGAGACAGAAGAAGAACTTTATACTGACGTGGCTTCTCTCAACTTGGATCTGCAAGGACTTGTTTCACGAAAAAAGATTTTGATAGAACATGTGCTTTTGGAGCGAAAAGATGTTCAGGAAACCGACTTTAACTTGGAAGGGTTATTCGTTCGTTTGGAACAGGCCATAGACTCTATTGGTGCCAAACGGGTTGTTTTAGATTCTATTGAATCTATTTTTGCAGGCATTACAGATGTTGGCATTCTTCGCTTAGAAATAAAAAGACTTTTTAGGTGGCTTAAAGAAAAGCAAGTAACTGCAGTGGTTACCGGTGAGCCTTCACAAGAAACTTATACCCGTCATGGTCTGGAGCAATACATTTCCGATTGTATCATTTTACTAGATAACAGGGTTAACGAACAAATTGCCATCCGACGAATTCGTGTAGTTAAATACCGTGGTTCAAAACATGGAACAAACGAATATCCTTTTGTAATTGATAAAGATGGCCTTTCAGTAATTCCCATCACTTCGGCTGGACTTGATCAGCCGGGCACACCTAAAAAAGTTTCGACAGGAATTCCATCGTTAGACAAAATGTTCAAGAGAGGTAAACCAGGTTATACCAAAGGCAGTACGGTACTTGCTTCGGGGACCGCAGGCACAGGAAAAACAAGCTTAGCGGCTTCATTCGCAGTAGCAAGTTGTAAACGTGGAGAACGTTGTCTTTTCTTATCCTATGAAGAATCGGCGGGACAACTTATTCAAAATATGAGTTCTATAGGTATTCATTTTGAACCATTTATAAAAAAAGGACTTCTAAAAATAGTGTCTACAAGACCTTCTTTTTTTGGTTTAGAAATGCATTTACTCGATTTATATAAACTCATTGCAGAATTTAAACCTAAAGCAGTTGTTATAGATCCTCTAACAAGTCTCATAGGAGAGGGTGAACAACGTGAAATCCGTTCAATGATTACGCGCATGATTGATCTTTTAAAATCAAATGGCATCACCAGTTTTTTTACAAGCCTTGTTTCTTCTGCCGCACAGAATGATACGAGTGGAGAAATTGGAGTATCATCTTTGATTGACACCTGGATAGTTGTAAGAGAATTAGAAGAAGATATAAGCAAAAAACGGATTCGTGGACTTTTCATTGTCAAATCTCGTGGTACGGGCCACGACAGTGACGTTCAAAAATTGATCTTAAGTGATGATGGAATTAAATTGATGCCAATGGATGGCGAATCTACACAAGTAGCCGAAAATGAAAAGAAGGTTGGTAAAAATGCTTCTGAGGGTCAAAAATTAACCGAAAAGAATAAAGGTGAATAATGTAAAACAAGGAAAACGACGTGCCGTAGATTTAGGAGCATCACACCCTAAATTGATTGTTGGCATTGGTGGATCAGCCGGTGCACTCAGCGCTTACAAGGCGCTTTTGGATGCAATGCCGTCTAATACAGGTCTGGCCTTTGTCATTATTTCTCACATGAACCCCACCGCCCATAGTCAGTTAGCTAATATTTTGTCTCGTCATACAAAAATGACAGTAATGATCGCTTCAATGGCGATGGCGGTTCTTGCGAATCATGTCTACATAATTCTTCCGAACTCAGATCTTCTGATTGAAAACTATAGCTTCAAAGTAATCTCACCCCGTTCTGTTGGGCACAAGCAAATCGATGTATTTTTTGTTTCTTTAGCAGAGGCAGTAGGCGCACGGGCAATTGGAATTGTCCTTTCCGGTTATGATGGCGATGGCACCGAGGGCTGCAAGCACATCAAGGCAAACGGAGGAAAAACCTTTGCGCAGGACATGTCTGCCGAAGTTCCACACATGCCACTTAACGCACAGGCTTCTGGCTATGTCGATTTTGTAATGCCTCTCGACAAAATTCCAGGTAAACTAAAAAGTTTGGCAGCTGCACTTAAAATTTAGAAACGCGGAAATAGCATTTGATAATTATTTCCTGTCAACTAATTACGATTATGTACCATGCTAAATAAATATAACAGATAAAAAAACCGGCACCTACTCATATCCTCCACAATGTAGCCGGAAGCTGAACGATATTTAATGTTGTCTGTAATTGCGGTTTACATAAACAAGCCAGAGCAATAATAATAATAATAATAATGCAACAATAGCAGCAATTTTTAAACTTCTAAAAATAATTTAATGCTTAAATATCTTTTTGCGTTTATCATGATTATTCATGGAATCATACATGTTATTGGTTTTGCAAAATCCTATAATTATGGAAATATTGTCCAGCTAACAAAATACATTTCAAAACCTGTAGGCTTACTCTGGCTTATCACCGCAATTTTATTTTCAATTGCAGTTCTGCTATTTCTGTTGAAAAAAGAAAGTTGGCCGTACATCGCTATCATTGCTGCGATTATTTCACAAATCCTTGTCATAACCGTTTGGAAAGATGCAAGATTTGGAACTATTTTAAACGTTATTATTCTTTTTGTTGCCATTGCAACTTATGCAACTTATCATTTTGAGATGAAGTTTAAAACAGATGTAAAAAGACATATTGCTGAAACCAATTTTCCCAACGATGATTTACTGTTAGAGGTCGATATTGCCATGCTACCTTACCCGGTTCAAAAATATATTCGCTATACAGGAGCAATTAATAAACCTAAGGTAAAAAATATGAAAATTGTGTTTGACGGTCAAATGAGGGAAAAAGGAAAAGATTTTTTCAAATTTAATTCTGTACAATACAATTTTTTTGAGGACCCAACAAGATTGTTTTTTATGAAAGCGAAAATGTATGGTATTCCAGTGCCGGGTTATCATTGCTACCAGAATGAAAAAGCAACCATGCAAATAAAACCGCTAGGCTTATTTAATGTAGTAAATGTAAAAGGTACTGAGTTAAATAAAGCCGAAACTATAACCCTGTTCAACGATATGTGCCTGATGGCCCCGGCTTCTTTGATTGACAAAAGAATTGAATGGACGACAATAGACAGTTTATCTGCCAAAGCAACTTTTACAAATGGGGTAAATAAAATAAGTGCTGTTCTTTATTTTAATGAACAGGGGCAACTAATAAATTTTACTTCTGATGACAGATGTGCAATCGGCGTTATGAAGCAATATCGTTTTTCAACACCAGTAAAAGAATATATACAAATGAACGGAAGAAATATGTGGAAATACGGAGAAACCATATGGCATTATCCTGACGGTGAATTTGTTTATGGAAAATTCACTTTAAAAAGTATTGAATACAATGTAGCCGAATTTAAATTTTAAAATACTAGGTCGAAAACATATCAAACTTAAAACTTAGTCATGAATAAATTGGGAAGTTCCGGTTTACTATTTTTTTTTCCGAGGCAAAGTTTTTAAAAAATTTAAGGTTCTCTAATAGCAACTATATAAAACTTAAGTATGCTTAATATATTAATAACTGGTGCCACAGGAAATGTTGGTATAGAGGTAATTAAATCTTTACAAAGGTTATCAATGCCATCAAAAATTGTCGCAGGAGTTAGAGATGCGGCAACTGATAATGTAAAGCTAAAAGCATACAACATTATTAATATAAAATTTGACTTAACGGATTCATCAACATTTGCCGCTGCTTTTAAAAACATTGATGTACTCTTTTTGCTGAGGCCTCCTCAAATTTCTGCAGTAAAAAAATATTTTTTGCCGCTTATTAAAAGTGCCATTCAGGAAAAAATAAAACACATTGTTTTTCTTTCTGTCCAAGGTGTTGAAAAAAGCAGAATTATTCCGCATCACAAAATTGAAAAGCTTATAGTAGAAAGTAAAATAGCATATACCTTTTTAAGGCCCGGATATTTTATGCAAAATTTTACAACCACTTTAAACAATGATTTAGTAAATAAAAAAAGAATTTATTTACCCGCTGGAAATGCAAAGTTTACATTGGTTGATGTTAGAGATATTGGAAACGTGGCTGCTACAGTAATTGCAAATGCTGCAAAACACATTAATAAATCATATGAGTTAACCTGTAATCAAAAGCTCAACTTTCATGAAATGGCGGAAAAATTAAGTAATGGCTTGGGCATTAAAATTAAATATGAATCGCCCAATCTCTTAAATTTTTATATAACAAAGCGTAAAGAAAAAACTCCATTTTTGTTAATAATGATACTTATAATGCTGCATTATTTGCCAAGGTTTGGAGAGGAACCTCAAATTACAAATTGCATAATAGAAATAACAGGCATAGAAGCTATAAATTTTGAGACATTTATCCTCAATAACAAAAAATTATTACTGTAGTGAAAAAGGTAATCAATTTTATTAAATACACCATAATTTTTTACCTACTCATTGCAGTAGTCTATTGAGTTTTTATTCATCCTGCATATATGAATTGGGGTGCAACATCTGCCGAAATTAAAATGAATTTGTAGCTTAATACCTTCCTGTATTTATAATCATTCCTTTATTTATTAATTGACCTGTGCCGTTACAAGCAGTGCATTTTGTGGGAAAAGAAGTTTCGTAACTTACACTTTTCATAACATTTCCAAATTGTATATCGCGCAATGATCCACCACTATCTACATAATGTATTGGTACATAATCTTCATGTTGAACCATTCGCATTTCGCCTGCACACATTCCAGTTCCACCGCACTTCGTACACATTTTAGGTTTGCTGTTTTCTTCTGCTAATCGCTTTGCTTCGTCAGCTACTGGATTATCAACTTTAGTAATATTTCCGTTTTCCACTAAAACAGTTGCTTTGTTGGTTGGGTAATAATATTTGCCTGTTTTGGGACTTCCATCATCATTAAAACTTCCTTCAAAAGTCATATTTTCTTGTGCAAAATTAAAGATTCCGTAACTGTATTTATTATCCTTAAAAGTTCCAGTAAAAAAATTACCAGATGTGAATATGAATTTTCCGTCTCCTGATTTTATTCCGTAGTCAAATTTACCCTCATAACTATTGCCACTATTGAATTTTATTATACCAAATCCCTTGTAACAATCGCCTTGAATACACCCTTTAACAGTGGGTGCATTGCTGCCTATAACAACTCGATTTTCCCTAATTTTTAATTTTCCGTTAGTGTAAGTAACATTTTGAGGTATGTTTTTTTTATATAAAACACCATCTCCATTTTCTTGCCCGTCTGTAAAATTTCCAACAAATTTTTCGCCGTTTCCATAATCCATAGTTCCTTTTCCATTGGGTTTTTCCGACTTGAAATTTCCTTCGTAAACGGCAAAGCCATAATCGTACTTGCCAAATCCGTTTTTGCAATCTCCGGATATACATTGAGCGAAAGAAAAATTTGTAATTAGGCATAAGAGGAAAATATTTTTCATTTGGATAAAAATTAATTTATTTTATCGCCTTGGGCATTTATATTTTTTCTTTGTTGCTCTATATTCAAAGACTTTAATTTTAAATATACTTGCTCGTCGGAAGCATTTGGCATCCATTCATATTTTTTATAGGCAAACTGAAAAGTTGGACTGATTTTATTAAATAATATGCCAAATAGTGCATCTACATTGGGCATGTTATCATCATAAATAAAATAAGTATTGGCTTCTACAAAAGAATTCATTTGGATGTTGTATAAAACCAAACAACCTTTGTAATTTGATTTTTTATTAACATCAGGGCGTAAATCAGAATGTATATTTATAGAAGCCACTTTATTTTTTAAGTCATATTTAATTCCGTAAAACTTTTGCTTTCCTTTTTTGTATTCGTATTCAAGGTATAAGTCTTTGAGGTATATATCTTGTTTTACTTTTGCTTTTTTTAGTTTAAATTGTCTAGCCAATTTATCAAGAATTTTTTCGCCATTATTAATTACAAAAATTCCGGCAGGGTTATCTGGATCAAAATATTGATTAAAGTAATATTGTGATGCTACATTTACATGAATATATCCCGAAAAATAGGCTTCACCATATATTACGTTTGCGGTTTCATTAAAAATTGCTTTATTTGATTTATAAGTAAAAAAATGATAATACTCACTTAAAAAATCTCCTTTGCTGGTTTGAAATCCTGTTGCAGCATCGTTAATAATTGAATTAATATCATTAATAAAATTTTCCTCATTAATTTCTTGAGCATAAAAAGTTGAGGAACATAAAAATGCAATAAGTAAAAGTGTGGTTTTCATAACTACATTATTTAGTTAAAGCTCCATAAAAAATTAGCACATGTTCTTTACTACTGCTTATGTATTGCAAAACCAATTGGTCTTTAGCATCGGTCAATTCGGTAATACTTTCACCATTGCTGTTATAATCTCTACCTTTATAATTTCCCGATTTTACCATTTCATTCAACTCATTGATGTATTGTTGTGAAATTGAACCGAAAATTCGCAACATCATGCTGTCCATTTGTTCTACATTAAAAGTAACTATGTAAACATGTCCGTCCTTTGGACTAATCGAAATAATCGTTTTGGATATCGGCATGTCTTCAATTTTAGAGCTATACAATTTGTAATTTTTCTCTGTATTGTCTTGCAATAGGTCTTTCTTTAAATTGTCAAACTGATTGGGAATTTCCTTTACCACTTGTCTAAAGTTTAAAATGGCATCGCTTTGCGCAAATGTTGCTGTACTCAAAAATAAAAGAGTTACAATAAAATATAATTTTTTCATGATATTAAAATTTTAGATTTAGTTTGTTATTGTTATTTGTTTTGTTCTGCATCTAATCGTTTTGCTTTAGCTTCATATTCTAATGCTTTGTTTTCATTGCCTGTATTCATTAAACCTGCCGCCATAAACATATTTGCCATTGGATGTTCACTATTGATGTTTAATACCAATTGTGCCGTGTCTTTTACCTTTTCCCAATCATTTAAACCTATATAGGAACTTGTCAAATTAAAATAGAGATCAATATTATCAGGTTGCTTTGCAATTGCTTTGTAAGCGCAAATTATAGCTTTGTCATAGTTTTTAGTTTTGTTATAAGCAATTGATGCGTTATTAAAATCATCTGCGTCAAAATCTTTTTCGCCTAGTGCAAGTGCTTCTTCGAACTTAATTTTAGCTTCATCAAATCGTCCATATTTTATTAAAAATTTACCAAACAACGCGTCAGTTACATATTTTGGAATTCCTCTAGTAGCATAAGCTTGATTAAAAAAATCATCAGAATTATAGTTATTGTCCATTGATTTAGCAAAAACTGCAGCATCGAAATAACCCATAATATCATTTGGCATCAATTTTATTTTGGTTTTCATATCTTCTAATCCTTCTTTATATTGATGATTATCATAGTAATAACTAGATCTAGAATTTAGAAAACTTATATTTTTTGGTTCTAATTTAATTGCTTCAGATAGATCTACAATTGCTTTGTCTAACAATCCTTTTGAAGCAAAAAGTGATGCTCTTCCACCATAAGCCATAGCATATTTAGGATTGGTTTTTATCGCATTAGAAAAACTCATCATAGCGCCATTTTGATTTCCATCACGAAATTGATAAAAGCCTCGAAGAAAAATAACCTGAACATCGTTTGGAAATTTTTTTTCTAAACTCTCAAGATTATTTATGGCTTTTTCTTGATCATTACCTTGTAATAATTTCAATGCAGCATCAAATTCAGTTATTTTTATTTGAGAATGAATACTGTTGGATACCACTAAAAGTAAAAGAATTATTTTTTTCATTTTAAATTTATTTAAATTTATTTAACAAATTTGCAAAATTTATAAGCATAAAAAAATACGACGTTTGCCGTATTTTTATGTTTAGAATTAACCCCCTTCCCGATAGTTTTTGTGCAGTATTCAATGCGTTTTGTTTGTCACCAATGTCGCTTCGCAGATGCATTTCTTATCTTATATAAGGCAGCATTTTTTCGGGCAAAGTATAAATTAGTTTTAATTTTTGTAATCGGTGTTCGAAAACCGTAAATGGTTTTTGACTTGGATAATAAACTTCTTTAGGTCCATTATTGATTTCAAAAAAATATTTGGAATACTGTTTTGAATGGTTGGTTGTAATACTCCCTATTTCTTAGACCAATTGGTTTGATTTTTAAGTTAAACTTTTTGATTTACATTTGTTCATTAAGCGACTTTTTTTAATTGATTTTCTCGATATCGAATATTGGGTTTTTGTTTGGTTGTATGATGTGTTTTGTTGTTATAATATTCGATATGATCCTGCACTCCTTGAGTCAGCTCGAGGTATCGAGTCGGGAGAAAGAATTAAATATTTAATTTAGAAGTAATTTCGTGGATTTTAATCTCGGAACTCATGTCAATTGACAGCGAAAACGAAGTAGTTAATCAGTTAAAAAACGGACAGATTTCCACTCCAATTGAGCGACGCGTTTTAAACAAAAGGAGAAGAAAATTGTTTTCACTCTCCGAGGAATTCATCGTTTTATTCTTTAGCGTTTAAAATTATTTTATTGCTCATAGTATGCCTTAGGAAATTTGTAAATTCTGATGTCACAAAACGATTAAAATATGTAATGAAGAATTCTAAATTGCTCAGTCCAAAAATTTTGTGCTTCACAGAACAATTCATTTTATGGAAATTAACTTTACGCAGTATTTACTGTTGCGGGCGTTTTTGCTCGTTGGATATTAAAAAGCAAGGGTTCAAGATCCTCATCTTTAAAAAAACATTAAAGTATTTTTGCGGTTTCTTTCCGCATGATTTTTCCGTTTCCGGTTTCTTCAAATTTTGATACAAAAAGAATTTCCTTAGGTCTCTCATATTTGTCTAATAAATCAAAAATGCTCTCATCTAATGAATGTTTTTCGCCTTCAATTACCAATACCAATTTTTCTCCTAATTTTTCATCGGGTATTCCGGTCACAAAAAAGCGAGTGTCAATTCTGCCTGATAGCTTCTCTTCAATTTGCTCAGGAATTAATTTGATGCCACCACTGTTGACTATGTTGTCGAAACGGCCTAAAAAAACAAATTGGTTTTCATTTACCAATTCTACCATATCGTTGGTCACTATAACTTCCTCTGAAATGCGAGGCGCGTGAATCACCAAGCAGTTGTCTTCATTGTACGAAATCGTGACGTTTGGTAGTACTGTAAAAGCTTTTTCTCCTATTTTTTTTGCTGCAATATGGGTAATGGTTTCCGTCATGCCATAGGTTTCATAAGCTTCTATTGGGAGTTTTGACAATTGTTTTTCTAAAGCTGCATTAATTTTTACCCCACCAATAATCATCTTTTTGACATTGTGCAATTCCTTTAACGAATTTTGCGCCTGCAAAGGTACCATGGCCGCAAAATCATATTTGGTGTCGTTGTTGTACAGGGGCGTAGAACTTGGGGCTACAAAATCCATGTCAAGACCCAAAATAAAGCCCCGAACAAACATCATTTTGCCTGCAATATATTTTACCGGTAGGCATTGCAATACTTTATTTCCGGGTTGCAAATCAAAAAAATCTCCCGTCGCCAAAGCCGAATTTACCATGGCTTGTTTGTCTACTCGAATCATTTTAGGTTTCCCTGTAGTACCAGAGGTATTCATTTCGATGTAGGACCGCTCGTCAAACCAATCGAGTAAAAAATCGCCGACAGGCTTTTCAAAATCTTCCCCTTCTTTAATAAAACTGTAAGCAACGCGACATAGATCTTCACGATTTAAATGAAATCCGTCGAGTTTAAAACTATTGTGTACGTTATGGTAAGTAGGGCTATTCATGGTTTCTAATGGTTTCGATTTGCGTTGTTTGTAATTCAGAATGTATTTTACCGGTTAGTTTGTCAGTCCAATTCGTCCAACCGTATTTTTTACTAAAGATAAACAAAAGTACAGGATAAACCACGACCACGGGCAGAATTACATCAAGACCTGCGGTGGGTTCTGAAATATCTTTTAAAATAGAATTGGTTTGAAATACCGAATAATTCGCCGTGACCAATAATGCCCCAATCAAGTTATTGGCGGCATGAAAACCAAGTGACAACTCCATTCCTTCATCCATCAATGTCATTATTCCCAATAAGAATCCGGTACCTATATAATACACCAAGATGATGTAACCCATTTTTCCAACTTCGGGGTTAAAAATATGCATCAATCCGAAAATTACTGACGTCATGAGTAAAGGCAACCAATTATTGCCTGACAAATTTCCAAAACCCTGCATCAAATAACCGCGGAAAACAACTTCCTCACAACTGGTTTGAATCGGAATCATCACAACTCCTACCAACAATAAAATCAAAAAAGGAACGGGCTTAAAATTAATTTGAAAATCTTCGGGACTTACATAAAAAAACAATAAAGTAGAAACAACCGTAAAAATTGTCCATACCAAAAAGGAAAATAAAATTCGGTTCCAGTCCAACTTCACACGAGAAGTAATGATTGAATGAAAAGATTGCTGGTGAAAATATTTGACGACCAGATAAATCCCGCCAATGGCAAAGACAAAAGACAGCATGATTAAAAATAATGTCAGATTAGAATCCAAGATTTTCATTAAATCATCGGCATTGGTAATCAAACCGTTCCCATCCGCAAAAGATTTGGCAAAAACAGCAATCAATAACGGCAACTGTCCGATGGTGGAGGCTAAGATAATCAACAACGAACCCACCAGATATTTCCAAAATTTATTTTCGGGTTTTATCCCTTGTTCTATAAACATGTTTCAATTTTTATTATTGTTTCGTCTAATTTAGCTTAATTTTTTAAATTGAAATCAATTCCTTTGCAAAAAAATAAATCCAGTGATTTGATTGCCATTCACCGCAACCCGCGCAGTGTAAAATCGAGAGAATGCCTAACGCTTTTCAACCAATTGGGTCTTTCATTTGAGGTAATTAAATCCTAAGAAACTGGGCCAACGTTTAAAGAACTCACAAAAATCATTCACAAATACTGAATACAGCTACTCAAATCGATCCTTCAAAAGGAACTGATTTGGATGGAAAATTCAAACACAACATCTTAACTAAAATCGAAATCATTCCATCGATGGATATCTATCCAATTCTGATTCAAACATTAATAGTAATCAATCGCGACAAGGCTGTGGTGGCCGCTAAAGTCTAAAAGTCTTGAATATCATTTAACAAAGCTTTGTGAACCGCTGTCTAAACCAAAACTTATTTTTGCTTTCTTAAAGAATAAAATTTATTTCTGCTATGAACAAAGTCCATTTCCTTATCTGCGCCCTACTAATATTTACTGCCGCGAAACTACATGCTCAAAATGATCCTGAGAGAACGAAAATAAAAATTACAGGCATTCTTGTTGAAAAAGTTAGCCAACAACCTTTAGAATATGCCACGATTACCTTTATAAATACTAAAAATCCAAAATCCGTTAGCGGTGGGATTACCAATGCAAAGGGCGAATTTGACGTGGCGATTTTTCCAGGAAGCTACACTATCAAAGCCGAATTCATTTCCTTCAAACCTACTGAAATTAAAGACCGTAAACTATTGGAGAGTACTAACCTCGGAACTTTGGGCTTAGAAGAAGACGCTACCCAATTGAATCAGGTTGAAGTGCGTGTCGAAAAAAGCACGGTCGAAATCAAACTCGATAAAAAAGTATACAATGTAGGCCAAGATTTAATGGTTAAAGGCGGTACCGTTAGTGATGTATTAGACAATATTCCGTCTGTTTCAGTTGATGCAGAAGGTGTTGTAAGTTTGCGTGGCAATGACAATGTACGGATCCTTATTGATGGAAGGCCATCCAACGCCATCAATATTGCCGAAGCCCTACGAATGATTCCCGCCGACGCTGTCGATAAGGTAGAAGTAGTCACCAATCCATCAGCACGATACGATTCCGAAGGTGGCGGTGGCCTGTTGAATATCATTCTAAAAAAAGGAAAAAATCAGGGAATTAACGGAACCGTTATTGCCTCAGTAGGCGATCCGAAAGCGTACGGAATTTCGGGAAACATCAACTACAAAACCGAAGAATTCAACTTGTTTACCACAACTGGTTACAACTACCGGACAAGTCCAGGCAATTCGGTCAATAATACGCAATACCTCAATACCGATGGCGCTACAAGAAATTACATCGATGAACGCAGAGAAAACAAGCGCGTTAGTGAAGGCTACAATTCAAATATTGGCATGGATTGGTATCTTAGCAAGTCAACTACGTGGAGTAATAGTTTCAATTTAAGAAAAAATGGCGGGCAAAATCCCGATCGCGTTCTATATGATAATTATGACGCCAGCCACAACTACCTTTTTACTACCAGTCGTTTAAACGACCAGCATAGAACCAGCGTCGATGCAGAATTCAATACCAATCTGACTCATAATTTTAAAAAAGACGGCCATAAACTTACCGTCGACGGTTCGTTTTCTTCCGACCGAGACCATGACAATTCTGAGATTAACGGCGGACAACAAATTACCGCCAACAGGCAAACGCAGAGTGAAAATACAATTCAGGTTAATTATGTGCTGCCCTTCGGAAAAGGCAGTCAATTTGAAGCCGGTTATAAAGGTGATTTCAATGCGCTGCTAACCGATTATAAAGTCGACACCCTGGCAACAATCAATACGTACCTTGCCGATAGCCGCTACACCAATACTCTCGACTACCGCGAAAAAATAAATGCGTTTTATACGCAAATCGGAAGCAAATTCAACAAATTTTCAATCCTTTTGGGATTGCGTTGGGAAGATTCTAATATCGACATCAACCAATTGGCAACGGCTGACTTCTATAACAAAAAATATAATAATTTTTTTCCGAGTGCTTTTTTAACTTATGAAATTTCAGAAAAAAGCAGTGTCGCTGCCAGTTACAGCAAAAGAATCTCTAGGCCACGTGGCCGACAGATCAATCCATTCTCCAATTTTTCAAGCAACATCAATATTTTTAAAGGAAATCCGCAACTTGATCCCGCCTTCACCGATGCTTTTGATTTGGGTTATCTTAAACGGTGGAGCAAACTCACCTTGAATACCTCCATGTACTTCAATAAAACCTCCAATTCTTTCCAATTCATACGCAGAGAATCAGGCGATTTTGTAACTACAAATACCAATGGAGTTTTGGTAAATACCCCAGTAATTTTATCCATGCCCATAAATCTTGCTACGGAATACCGTTGCGGTTTTGAATTTACGCTTAATTATTCACCATACAAATGGTGCAAGATTAACAGCAATTTTAACTTTTTCCAAAGCAAAACTCGGGGCGATTACAGCTACACTAACTCTCAAAACGCTGTCATCAGTCAAAATTTTGACAACGTTGCCAATTCGTGGTTTACTCGACTCACTTCCAAAGTAACCTTACCTTATAAAATTGATTGGCAGACCAACATTACCTACAACGGGCCTCAAACCTCAGCTCAAGGAAAAAGCTTGGGCGTCGCAAGCGCCAACTTGGGTTTTAGCAAAGATTTATTTAAAGACAAGGCAACCTTGGCGTTCAATGTTCAGGATGTTTTCAATTCAAGAAAGAGAATTTTTGAAACCTATCTTCCGGGCTTATTGAGTTCTTACAGCGAAATGCAATGGCGTACCCGACAAATGACATTTTCATTTACATATCGATTTAATAAACAAAAATCGGAAAGAGAAAAACAGCCCAAAAAAGACAATGATAACGGAAATGATGAATTTCAAGGATAAAAAAAAGGAACTCAGTGAGTTCCTTTTTTTTGCAACGGACTTAAACCGATTGCTGTTTCTTTGCTTTTCTTTCTTTATACATTTCCCACAATGCGCCGGCCAACCAATACTGGACAAAGGCCACCAAAAAAAACATCAACCAGAATCCTATAGTCAGAACGGTTAAGAAAAGTAAAAAGCCTAAATACTGTGAAAATTCAAACATGTTTTTCGGAATTTTTTTGAACGATATGCAAAGGTATGTTTATTATTATTTCTCACCAATTAAAACCAAATCAATTTTTATAAAATAGTATTTATCCGTATTTTTGAATGAAATTTTAGAAGCTTTTTCCTGCTGTTCGCTATATCTTTTGTTCAATTGCGTTTGCGTTTACCATCGCATGGCTCATATCACAAAAGGATACCGCTTCCATCAGGGCTAGGCCTGTAGCTAACGTAATAACCAAATTAACTTTAAAATGGAATACAGAATAGAAAAGGATACCATGGGCGAAGTACGAGTTCCAGCCGACAAGTACTGGGGTGCACAAACTGAACGCTCTCGAAACAATTTTAAAATTGGCCCCTCCGCCTCCATGCCCACCGAAATTATAGCTGGATTTGCGTATCTCAAAAAAGCAGCGGCTTACGCCAATTGTGATTTAGGTGCTTTGTCAGTCGAAAAAAGAGATGCCATCGCAGCGGTTTGCGATGAAATTTTAGCAGGAAAATTAGCCGACCAGTTTCCACTGGTGATTTGGCAAACCGGTTCGGGAACTCAAAGCAATATGAATGTTAATGAAGTCATCGCCAACCGAGCCCAAGTATTGTCAGGATTTCAGATCGGAGAAGGCGAATCCGTAGTAAAAGCCAACGACGATGCCAATAAATCCCAATCGTCCAACGATACTTTCCCCACCGGAATGCATATAGCCGCTTACAAAGCAGTTGTCGAAAATACCATTCCCGGCGTCGAAAAATTGCGAGACACCCTAGCCGCCAAATCTCAAGCCTTTAAAAATGTAGTCAAAATTGGACGTACCCACCTGATGGATGCAACTCCTTTAACGTTAGGTCAAGAAATTTCAGGCTACGTCGCACAATTAAACTACGGACTCCAAGCTTTAAAAAATACACTTTCCCATTTATCAGAAATTGCCTTAGGAGGCACTGCTGTGGGAACTGGGTTAAATACTCCTGACGGTTATGATGTAAAAGTAGCCCAATACATCGCCAAATTCACAGGGCATCCTTTTGTAACAGCGCCGAATAAATTTGAGGCGTTGGCCTCACACGATGCGATTGTGGAGAGTCATGGCGCCCTAAAACAACTCGCAGTAGCTTTAAACAAAATTGCGCATGATGTTAGAATGTTGGCTTCAGGTCCTCGTTCAGGGATCGGAGAACTTATAATTCCAGAAAACGAGCCGGGCTCTTCGATCATGCCGGGAAAAGTCAATCCGACTCAATGTGAAGCCTTAACCATGGTTTGTGCCCAAGTCATCGGAAACGATGTGGCAATTGCTATTGGTGGCATGCAAGGACATTATGAACTGAATGTTTTCAAACCGCTCATGGCCGCCAACTTCTTGCAATCGGCTAGATTATTAGGTGATGCGTGTTTGTCTTTTGAAGAACATTGCGCCCAAGGGATTGAACCCAATTACAAGCGCATTAAACAATTGGTAGACAATTCACTGATGCTGGTCACGGCTTTAAATACAAAAATTGGTTATTATAAATCGGCTGAAATTGCTCAAACTGCACATAAAAACGGAACCACATTAAAAGAAGAAGCTGTCAGATTGGGCTATGTTACAGCACAAGATTTCGACGCTTGGGTAATACCTGAAGATATGGTTGGTAGTTTGAAATAAATTTTTTTAAACTGCTGTCTAAAGTGCAAATTTTATATGGTTTTATTTAACATTAGTTTAAACCGCTTAGGATCAAAAAAATATGTGTGATTTTTAGCTTCGAATACTATTTTTTATTACTTTAATATCACTCAAGTTTTGAGTATAAAATGCAGTAAATAACAAAGAAGATGCTGAAAAATATGAACACTTTAGAAAGTGAATTACTTGTAGAGCGAAGAAAATTTAAATCTGAAACACAAATTTTAGAAGAAGTCAGACAACTTTTTCAAGAAAACGAGCATGAGCGGATGACCATTCAGGATAAGATCAGCCATGAAAGTTCAACAAAAACGAATGATTTTGTGTTTGATTTACTGGCGACGGACAAAATTTTTCACCTTCAGCAAATAAGAACAGTTTGTGTTGACTATCGGCTGCGATTTCTGGAAAGTCATTTTTTCTCAACTGGAATTCCCGAAGAAGCCGTTTCTAAAATTCACGCCTTAGAAAAAGAACATCAAACCCAATTAGAAGGTTTTATGATTATGGCGCCAACCAAAGCATTTCAATTGCTTAGTTATGATGATCCATTGTTGTTTGCGCCTATTGGCAACGATTATTATTACCTGATTCACCAATGGGGAAATGACATCAATCCGAGGCGAAAATGGCTGATGAAACCTTTCAAAAATCTAATGAATTTTGTATGCTTTTGCTTGGCTGTCAGCGTGTTGCTGACCTTTTTGACGCCAGAAAATAATTTAAGCAAATCAATACCGCTGGCAAATATTCTTATTTTTTTATTTATGTTCAAATCTATCGTTGCAGTATTTATGTATGTTTTTTTTATGATGGGAAAAAACTTCAATGTCGCGATTTGGGATAGGAAGTACTTTAATAACTAAACGAAAAAACCTGCTATCATGCAGGTTTTTTCTATTTACATCAACAGTTTATAATTTGATAAACCTGGTATTTGTTATTCCTTTATCAGAATTTATTCTTATCCAATAATTCCCAGTTTTTAGACTTGAAACATCCAAAGTACCTTTCGAATTTGATGATTTCAATACCACTTGTCCTATGTTATTGAAAACAGCAACTGAATAAATGCTCGCATCGTTAGATAACTCAAAATTCAATACAGAATTTACAGGATTTGGATGAATTAATATTGAATCCGCAGTAACAAAAGTGTTTGACTTCAAACTACAATCTGAACTTACGGTGCAATTGGTAAAATTGTATTGCGTAACTAAATCTTGAATTTGCATAATTTGCCCGGCATCTGCACATAATCCTACTAAACTTGGATTGTCATCAAATTCAACAAAGGATTCAATCGAACCATTTTTAAGATTTACGCTAGTCAAATTTGGGTTTGAATTGAAAACAAAAGTATCTAACAGTGACAAATTGGAAACATCTAAGGTGGTGAATAAGTTCGAATTGCAGATCAAATAATTTATCTGGTTTAACCCTGTCAAATTTAGGGTAGATAATTGATTACTATCACATTGCAAAATCTGCAGATTGGTTTGTTGTGATAAATCTAAACTCTGAATTTGATTAACTTCGCAAACCAAAGCTTCTAGATTCAAACCCGCTAAATTTAATGATGTAAGTTGATTGCCGCCACATTCAAGACCTTTTAAATTATTTAAACCCGATAAATTTAGATTTTGCAATGCATTATCCTGGCAAGTCATGTATTCTAAAAGTGCCAATCCTGTTAGGTTTAAATTTGAAAGCTGATTAGTATTACAATCCAACAGGATTAAATTAGTAAGACTACTTAGATTTAAATTGGTCAGCTGATTATTGAAACACTCTAAAGCCTCAAGATTAGAAAATGCCTCAATGCCAATTAGACTTGAAATATTTGAATTATTAACATATAAGTTGTAAACTTCTAAAGCTTCAGAAACTTCGATTTCATTGTTATTATTAACATCAATGGTCATGGATAAACCATTAGCATCTGCTGCGATTGTATTATTGAAATTAGCAGCTAATAATTGAGATTTAAAATTTGCATCTGGAATATTTACTATTTGTGCATTTACACAAAGGCAAAATAACAATCCTGAAAATAAGAAGTAGTTCTTCATCTAATTTATCTAGTTTATAGTATTTGTTAATTCTTGTTTAGAAACTTACTGCATAGGTATTAAAATGCAACATTCCACTTAGGCAACTTTCCTTTTTCTTCGAAAAACTTTTGCAAAATTAATCCTTCAACATAAGTTGGAATGAATTTGTTCTTAGCATTGAATGTTTCGTACCAATACACTTCCAATAGAGAAATCTTTTCCAATTTCATTTGCGCTGGCCAAGAATATTTGCGACCAGTTTTCGCGAATTGGTGTCCATTGACAATCTTATCGTACAATCCACCATTTTTACTTTTTAAGGAACCGTCATTTTGAATTGTTCCTGTTGAACCCACCATAATGAGATTTTTCTCTTCTGCATCAACGGCATACACTAGAAACACGCCACTTCCATTTTCGCTGGCGTTGCAAACTTCTTCTAGACTATTATCTACAGCAAAATTGAAATGGTTGTTGGTTTTGAACTTTGTTAATTCTCTGTACATTTTTCGATTTAAATAATTATTAAAAAAACCGTCCAATTTAATTAATTCAACGGTTATTTCCACTTCTTTTTTTTACAATATGTTTACTGAGCAATGACCTTGTTAAGATTTTTAAAGTCTTGATTTTCGATGTTATAAGTACCCATGCCAGCAGCAAATTCCCTGTAAATTGCTTTTCCACTTTTAGCATTCACAACTTGAAAAAACTTACGATTATTTACTCTAACATATCTAAGATAGTAAAACAGCTCTCCTGCTAGTATCTTAGCATCTAAAGCGGATTTTGAAATAAACTCGTACTTTGATTTATAATCTCGCAAAAGTTCCGAAAGATCCTTTTCAGATTTTTCCTCGTCAATAAACTTACTAGGCTTGTAGGTGACTTTATTATAATCGGGGATATATAAAATTTCTTTTTTTAAGTTTTTTAACTCTGCTGTTTTAGAAACTTCTCGCAATTCGAGATAGCTTTCTTCTACAATTAAATCACTTACATTTTGGAAATAGTTTTTTAACATTCCAAGGCTATAATTCTTATAAATATCATCATTATATACCTCATTAATCATTTGTCTATCACTTTTAGAAATGGAAGGATTTTTTATTTGATCAGTAGAAAAATCACTAGAACCAGCCATTAACTTTACGCCGCCGCCAGAACCAAATGTTTTATTGATGCTTGAAAGAAATTCAGTATTTGCAAATAGATGAATTGCGCCAATATTTAATTTATTGGTCATTATTAACTTTATGAATTTTTTCGGGTCGTTTTTTACTTTATCTATTTTTTCTTTGATATCATTTACTTCTAAAAGATAGAAATTGATCATGCTATTAACAAAAAAAGTGCTTTCACCATCTTGAGAAAAAGCGCGCAAATGCGCAAAAGAATATCCCTCTGTTAGATAATCGTTGTAATCAAATTCATCAACAGATACTACCTTGTATGGAGTAACTTTCCATACTTCATTTAAAATTTTCTCGTAATCTTCTTTTTTAAATTGATTTGATAAAATAAATACAGTTGTTGTTGATTTAAATTTTTTGAATAATTCTGGTTTGAATTTATCTAAATTACCCATAATATCAGAACTAATGGTAACTTGTGCATTAGTTATTGTTAAGAATAGAATTGATAAGAAAAGGGCTAATTTATTTTTCATTTAAAGGCTTTTAATTTACTATTATCGAAGATAATTAATTATCCCATAATCTCTTTTACTTTTTTCCCGATTTCAGCAGGAGAGTCTACTACGTGAATGCCACATTCTCTCATGATTCGTTTCTTCGCTTCTGCGGTGTCGTCTGAACCACCAACAATAGCACCTGCATGTCCCATGGTTCTTCCTTTTGGAGCAGTTTCACCAGCGATGAATCCCACAACTGGTTTTCTGTTCCCGTCAGCTTTGATCCAATGGGCTGCATCTGCCTCTAGCTGACCTCCAATTTCACCAATCATCACAATGCATTTGGTTTCAGAATCATTCATCAACAATTCTACGGCTTGTTTGGTTGTGGTGCCAATAATTGGATCGCCACCTATGCCAATAGCGGTTGTAATTCCCATCCCTTGCTTTACCACTTGATCGGCGGCTTCGTAAGTCAATGTTCCAGATTTGGAAACAATGCCAACAGTTCCTTTTTTGAAAACAAAACCAGGCATGATACCAACTTTGGCTTCGCCAGGTGTAATTACTCCCGGACAATTAGGACCAATAAGCGTGCAATTTCTCGATTTTATGTATTCATTGGCTTTGATCATATCTGCCACCGGAATGCCTTCAGTAATTGTGATAATCACTCTGATTCCCGCATCAGCGGCCTCCATGATGGCGTCTGCGGCAAATGCTGGTGGCACAAAAATAATGGTTGTATCGGCGCCGACTTGGTCAACAGCATCTTTTACAGTATTAAAAACAGGTCGGCCCAAATGCACTGTACCGCCTTTTCCGGGTGTCACGCCGCCTACAACATTGGTTCCGTATTCGATCATTTGAGACGCGTGAAAAGTTCCTTCGCTACCTGTAAAACCCTGAACAATTACTTTTGAATCTTTGTTAACTAAAACACTCATGATTTATTTTTTATGTTGTTTTTATACTGCTTCGCAAAAGTAAGGTTTTGAAAACTACTTTTTAAGTTTTTTATAGAAATAATTTAAGACAGTTGACTCATCTGAAATCCACGAAAAAGTTTACCGTCCTGCAATTCCCAAATGACCATAAAGTGCGCTAATAGCATTTCCTCACGTGGATTTTCAATGGTTTTTATATAATGAGAATAATGAACCGCTACGGTGTTTCCCTCCTGAACAAGATGACTAATTCTGGCTTTCGAGCGGATGTAGGCTCTGCCCAGTTTTGCAGCCAACGCTAAAATTTCTTCACGTTTCATATGAATAAAGCCCTTGCTACTATGCCAATCTACTGTAACATCAGGATGCAGAAAAGAATCCATCACTTCACTGTTGATCAGTGCATCTGATTTATAAAAATCTTGAATTATTTTTTTAGCAGTCATCGTTACTTTAATTTGTTTAAAATTTCCGGAATCCGTTTAACGTTTGCCAATTGTTTTAATTTTTCACGTGATTCTTCAACTGGAGTGCCAAAATAAGTCTTTCCTCCTGCTACTGATTTGGTCACTCCTGTTTGGCCCAGGATTACCGCTTTTTCACCAATGGTAATGCCGCTAGTGGTGCCGACCTGCCCCCAAATAGTGACCTCATCTTCAATAATTACGCAACCTGCAATCCCAGTTTGCGAAGCGATTAAGCATTTTTCACCTATAACAGTGTCATGTCCTACATGAACTTGGTTGTCTATTTTTGTTCCTTCTCCAATTGTAGTATCGCCGGTCACACCTCTATCTATAGTACAAAGTGCACCGATGTCTACATGGTCTTTAATGACCACTCTTCCTCCCGATAGCAATTGGTCAAAACCATCAGGACGTTTTTTATAATAAAACGCGTCGGCACCCAAAACTGTTCCCGCATGAATGGTCACATGGTCGCCAATTATCGTATAATCGTAAATGGATACATTCGAGTGGATCACACAATTTTTTCCGATATGAACATGATGGCCAACAAAAGTATTGGGTTGAATCATCGTGCCCTCGCCTATTTGAGCTGATTCTGAAATGCTTACATTGGAAAACCGAAAAGGCCTGAAGTGTTTGGTTAATAGATTAAAATCGCGAAATGGATCTTCTGAGATTAACAAAGCTTTGCCTTCCGGACAAGCTACTTGTTTATTAATTAAAATAACTGTAGCTGCGGATTGTAAAGCCTTGTCGTAATATTTAGGATGATCTACAAAAACAATATCTCCAGGTTCTACCACATGAATTTCATTCATGCCATGCACCGGGAAATTGTTATCGCCCACAAACTCACACTGCAGTAATTCGGCAACTTCTTGAAGTGCATACACTTTTTGAAACTTCATAATAAATTAGGCTGTTGATTTAATCAAAAAAAATTATTCTTTTACACGTTCCATGTAAGAACCAGAAGTAGTATCAATTTTAATTTTGTCACCTTCATTGATGAACAAAGGAACATTAATAGTGGCACCAGTTTCAACGGTTGCTGATTTGGTAGCATTTGTGGCAGTATTGCCTTTAATTCCAGGTTCTGCATAAGTCACCTCAAGTACTACTGATGCTGGCATGTCTACGGATAACGGCAAGTCGGTTTCGGTATTAATACTGACCATCACATTTTCTCCTTCTTTTAATAAATCGGGGGAATCCAAGATACTTTTGTTTAGAGAAATTTGTTCAAAAGATTCCACGTTCATAAAGTGAAAAACGTCGCCTTCTGGATATAGAAATTGAAATTTATGATTTTCTACCCGAACTTCTTCAATTTTGTGTCCGGCTGAAAAAGTATTGTCGAGCACCTTGCCGTTGGTCAAACTTTTTAATTTGGTTCTTACAAAAGCGGGCCCTTTACCGGGTTTAACGTGAAGAAATTCAATGATTTTGTAAATATCGTTATTGTACTTAATACACAATCCGTTTTTAATATCTGATGTAGATGCCATTATTATTATTTTGTTAATTTGAAATTTGATTATTCGCTAACCATACTATTTTACTTTAATAATTTCCAGTATACCCTTTCATCACGCCTCGGGATGAATTTTTGATAAAATCAAGTATTTCATCTCTTTCAGGAGTAGCTTCCATTTCTGCTTCTATTATACTCACCGCTTGAGAAGTATTGTAATTTTTCTGATATAAGATGCGATAGATATTTTGTATTTCCCGGATTTTTTCTGTCGTAAATCCCCTTCTTCGCAATCCAACAGAATTGATCCCGACATACGATAACGGCTCCTTGGCTGCTTTGGTATACGGCGGAACGTCTTTTCTAACCAGCGAACCTCCAGAAACCATGGCATGATCGCCAACATGAATAAACTGATGTATGGCCGCCAAACCTCCAATGATGGCATAGTTTCCGATAGTTACATGACCTGCCAATGCGACGCCGTTGACGATAATGGCATTGTCGCCAATATGACAGTCGTGGGCGATGTGAGCAGTAGCCATGATCAGGCAATTGTTTCCTAGTGTGGTTTGACCAGAAGCTATAGTTCCTCTGTTGATGGTGACACACTCTCTGATTGTGCAATTATCGCCAATGATGGCAAGAGAATCTTCGCCACCAAATTTAAGATCCTGCGGAACAGCTGATATTACGGCACCCGGAAAAATATTACAGTTCTTGCCAATTCTGGCACCTTCCATAATGGTTACATTCGATCCGATCCAAGTTCCATCACCAATAATTACATTGTTATGGATGGTTGTAAAAGGCTCAATGACAACATTTTTGGCAATTTTTGCACCGGGATGAACGTAGGCTAAAGGTTGATTCATTTGTCAGTTGTATTGTTTTATTTAGTCAAATGTAATTCGCATTGTAAATATGCTCCTTTCATCGTCATAAAATTCATTGTTTTTTGGCAATTTGCGCCATTAATTCGGCTTCTGCTACTAATTTTCCATTGGCATAAGCGTGGGCCTGCATGTGACAAATTCCTCTGCGGATTGGAGTAATCAAATCACATTTGAATATTAACGTATCACCGGGCAAAACTTTGTGTTTGAATTTGACATTGTCGATTTTCATAAAAAAAGTCAAATAGTTTTCAGGATCTGGTACCGTGCTCAACACCAAGATTCCGCCAGTCTGCGCCATCGCCTCGACTATTATCACTCCTGGCATCACAGGCGCTTCTGGAAAATGGCCAACAAAAAAACTCTCATTCATCGTTACATTTTTCATTCCCACCACATGACTCTCCGACATTTCAATGATGCGGTCAATAAATAAAAATGGCGGACGGTGAGGCAAAATACTCATGATTTTGTGAATGTCCATTAACGGTTCTTTGTGCAAATCATACACCGGCACGTAGTTGCGCTGTTCAATTTTTATAATTTTTGACATCTTTTTGGCAAATTGTGTATTGACAAAATGACCGGGCTTGTTGGCAATCACTTTTCCTTGAATTCTGGTTCCAATCAAGGCCAAATCTCCGATGACATCCAGGAGTTTGTGTCGGGCTGCTTCATTGGGATAGTGCAAAGTCAGGTTGTCAAGAATACCGTTGGGTTTGACTGAAATTTTTTCTTTCCCAAAAGCCACTTTTAAATGGTTCATTGTTTTGTCAGATATCTCTTTGTCGACATAGACGATGGCATTGTTTAAATCGCCTCCTTTAATTAATCCCTCATCCAAAAGAGTTTCAAGTTCATGCAGAAAACTAAACGTTCTTGCATCTGCAATTTCCTTTTTAAAATCGGATATCTTTTTTAGCGTGGCGTTTTGAGTACCCAACACTTTGGTCCCAAAATCAACCATAGCCGTCACCTGATAGTCATCGCTGGGCATAACTAAAATTTCACTTCCCGTAGATTCATCAGTGAATGAAATAATTTCTTTAACAACATAAACATTTCTTTTGGCTTCCTGTTCTTCCACGCCCACTTTTTCAATTGCTTCGACGAAATATTTCGAAGATCCATCCATAATTGGCGGTTCGGACGCGTCCAATTCAATGATAACATTGTCAACATCACAGCCTATAAAGGCAGCTAATACATGTTCAGAAGTTTGGATTTTAACGCCTAATTTTTCCAAGTTGGTGCCGCGTTGGGTATTTACAACATAATTTGCATCGGCTTCTATCACTGGACTGCCCTCCAAGTCGACTCTTATAAAAGTAAATCCATTATTTACAGGAGCCGGTTTAAAGGTCATCTTCACTTCCCTGCCCGTATGCAATCCTACACCTATAAGAGAAATTTCACTCTTTATGGTTTTTTGTTTAACCATTGCTTAATTATTTTTGTTTATTGTTTTTTTTAAATCTTCTAACTCTCCGACAATTTTAGGTAAATTTTTAAAATGAACATACGATTTACTATAATCATTGTATCCGAAGGCGGGGCTGCCCTGTATAATCTCATCGTCTTTAATATTTTTACCTATTCCGGACTGCGCTTGTATTCTAACGTTATTTCCTATAATCAAATGTCCCGCAATACCTACTTGCCCTCCAATCATGCAGTTTTTTCCTATTTTTGTCGATCCCGCGACGCCAGTTTGTGCAGCAATTACGGTGTTTTCACCAATTTCAACATTATGCGCAATCTGAATTTGGTTGTCGAGTTTAACACCTTTTCGGATGATAGTAGCGCCCATTGTAGCCCGATCAATGGTGGTGTTAGAACCAATATCAACATGGTCTTCTATGATGACATTTCCAATTTGGGGAATTTTACTAAACGTTCCATCTTTGTTGGGCGCAAAACCAAAACCATCAGCACCGATAATTACACCAGAGTGAATTTCACAATAACTGCCGATGATGGTTTCTGAATAAATTCTGGCTCCGGCAAAAATACTTACGTTGTCGCCAATTTGCACATTATCGCCGATGACACTATTGGAGTAAATTTTTACATTATTTCCTATCGTTACGTTCTTTCCGATATAGCTAAAGCTTCCTAAAAAAAAATCGTTGCCATACACAACATTGTCTGAAATTACAGAGGGTTGTTCGATGCCAACTTTGCTTGCTTTTTTTGCTTTATCATAAAATTCGAGCAATTTCGAAAATGATAAATAGGCATCTTCTACTTTGATTAATGTTGTCTTAATATCTGATTCGGGAATAAAAGAATCGTTGACAATTGTAATTGTAGCTTCTGTGGAATATATAAAATTTGAATACTTGGGGTTGGATAAAAATGTCAGCGAACCTTTGGTGCCTTCTTCAATTTTAGACAATTTAAAAACTTCAGCCTTTGGATTTCCAACCACTTTTCCTTCTAAAATGCCCGCTATTTGTTCTGCTGTGAATTTCATTTTATCTAATTATAGTTCCATCGGTATAAAATGGAATTCGCAATTTGTCATATCCCGATCACTGAAAAAACAAGCGGAGCGTTTGCGTTGGCACAAAAATATAAAAAATAGATTTTAATTGTTAATTTTACAGCAGTTGTTTTGGAAAACAAACATAATATTTGGTCACCGGTTTTGACAACGCTTTTAAATTCAGTTGATCGGAAGCTTCAGCCACGTCTTCTATAGTCTTGTCTTTCATCAAAACATGGATGGGCTCTGCTTCTTTGCTGTAGGCTTGGTTTTTTATTTTTCCTTTAAAGACAAAATAGCCAGTATCATCAAGTGAAATATTATTTTCTTTTGCAAATCGTTCAAGCAATTGCTGAATTTCTTCTTTTGGGAATTTTTCACTGCTTAATTTTATCTTTAGTAGATCTCGATTAATGATCATTTTACTCAACGAACTTAAGATGAAGTCTTCGTGGTGTTGCCAAGTTTTTAAAGCGCTCACGATATCATAGTCGTCCAGTTGGGCAAATTGATCAAGCACAGCAGCATCGAAATCTTCCAATTCAACTTTGTGTTGCAGAAAATACAGCAACGGAGCACTACAAGGCAAAACGATTCCTTTCTGTGTTAATTCCTTTGCTCTTTTAAGAATTTTAGTCAAAATCAATTCAGCCACCAAACTCGTCTTATGTAGATAGGCTTGCCAATACATCAGTCGTCGCGCCATCAGAAATTTTTCTATGGAATAGATTCCTTTTTCTTCGAGGACCAAAACATCATCGACCACATTCATCATTTGTATGAGCCGGTCAGAATTGATATTTCCTTCGGCAACGCCAGTATAAAAACTATCGCGTTTGAGATAGTCCATGCGGTCCATATCGAGTTGACTCGAGATCAACTGCAGCATGAATTTTCGATGATAATCACCTTTAAATATTTGTATCGCTAACGACAGTCGGCCATCAAACTGCGCATTGAGCTGGTGCATGAACAACAACGAAATGGCTTCGTGATTTACATTTTCAACTATACTGTGTTCCATCGCGTGAGAAAACGGACCGTGGCCAATATCATGCAACAATATGGCAACGAATAACGCTTGCTCTTCTTCCTTAGAAATCAGGACACCCTTAAATCGTAAAACTTCGATGGCCTTTTGCATAATATGCATACAACCCAAGGCATGGTGAAAACGGGTATGATGGGCGCCTGGATAGACTAAATACGACAAGCCCATTTGGGAAATGCGTCGTAAACGTTGGAAATAAGGATGCTGAATCAGGTCGTACACCAACGGATTAGGAATCGTTATGAAACCATAAATGGGATCATTTAATATTTTTAATTTGTTGATTTGACTCACTTTCGATTTAAAATTTGAAGCAACAAATATAGGCAATTAACCCCTAGAAAATTAACAAAAACTAAAACAAACGGGGCAAAAAAAACACCAATTAAATTGATGTTTTTTTGCCTTTGATTTGCTTAAAAAGATTTAAATATTCGGTTGATGGGTATTCCGGCACCTTGCTTGAGAATAACAGAATGGTCTGTCACAGCCCAAACCGTAGTTTCGACAACCTTTTTTGACAGGTTGTCTTCAAAATAAATTTTAATTTTAGAATGCTCTAAATTGCCCAAAGACTGGGCTCTATTCAAATCATTTTTTCTCTGATAAATGGCTTCATTGTCCTGTAGAACATCGTGATTTGGGAATTTCAGAGCGTGGATGGTCTCCTTCTCTATCGCTTCGTAAGTAGTAGTCATAATGGTTAAGTTTTAAAATTATTGATAAATTTGGGATAGTGAAAGTAATCAAATATATTTACAAAACCGAAAAAAGATTCTAAAATTTCGAATTCAATTGTACACAACTATCATCAAATCAAATTTAACGGCTGTAATTAATAGCCAAGGTGCCGAATTAATTTCCTTGAAAAACAACCTCAATCAAAGGGAATACGTTTGGGAAGGGCATCCTGATTTTTGGGCAAAACAGTCTCCAGTTTTGTTTCCAATTGTCGGCACTTTAAAAAACAACAGCTACATTTATCAAAACAAAAAATACAATTTACAACGTCATGGATTTGCGAGAGATCGTAATTTTGAAATTATACACCGAACTGACCAAGAAGTGATCTTTTCTTTACAAGCCAACGACGAAACTTTTAAAATGTATCCATTCGATTTTGAGTTGCAGATTGGTTACGTCCTCGATGGAATGCAGTTAACAGTAAGTTACAAAATTATAAATAAGACGGCGGATGTAATGCCATTCTCGATTGGTGCTCATCCCGCATTTGCTTTACCGGAGCGTTTTTCTTCTTATGTGTTGGAATTTGAAAACGATAAAACGCTACTCACTTACCTCTTAAAAAATGATTTGGTTTCCGATACAACCCTGCTTATTCCTACCCAAAATAAACAGTTGCCGCTCAGCTACGATCTGTTTGATAACGACGCGCTTATTTTTAAAAACTTACAATCAAGGAAAGTTACGATTTTGGAAAGTGGAAATCCACTACTGCATTTGTGCTTTGACGATTTTCCCCATTTCGGAATTTGGACAAAAAGAGATGCGCCGTTTATTTGTTTAGAACCCTGGCTTGGTTACGCTGATCTGAGCAACACCAGTGGAGAATTTGTCAATAAGGAGGCCCTGCAATTTATAAAGCCTAAAAGTAATTTTAATTGTGCTTTTAGCATTGAAATCTTGTAACACAATTAACTGTGTCCGTAAATAAAATCTTAATTTTCAGGTTACATTTGTCGCTTATGTTTGCACGCCCTGTTGCCGATCCCAATTCAAATCTACCATGCGCAATTTACTCCTTCTCGGTCTTATTACTGTTCTTTTATCTAGTTGTTCCTCTTTTAAAAACAATAAAGACTATGTTTTTTCATCTTCTGTAGGAAAACAAAAATACATTAAGTCATACAACGCAGCGCTTCAATTGTGGAATGTACCTTTTGATGAGACTGACGTTATCACTAGTTGCGGAACGGCACATGTCATTGTTACAGGACCAGAATCTGGAGAACCTCTCATTTTATTTCACGGCATGGATGCTAGTTCTACGATGTGGTTTCCTAATGTGAAGGCATTGAGTAAAAACAATCGCGTATATGCTATTGATTTTCCGCTAGAAACAGGAAAGTCCATTGCTTGTGGCAACAAATTGAGCAACCAGGAAATCGCAATTTTTTACAACGAAATATTTGATCATTTCAAAATGAAAAATGTAAATTTAGTTGGTGCTTCGAGAGGCGGATGGATGGCCACTTTTTTGGCATTGCAACCTGATAATAAAATTAAAAGACTAATTTTACTGAGTCCTGCTCAAACTTTTAGAGGTATCAAACAGCCTTTAAAAATATTATCTGCAGTAGCGCTAAAATTATTTCCTAGCAAAAATAAATTAGACAAGTTCTTCAATGCTTTTTCCTTCTATCCCGAAAAGATAGATCCGCTGTACAAAGAACAGTTTTATCTGGCGAATGTTTACGGAAATAGCAAACCCAGGTTTATCAATATGTCGCAGTTTACAAAAGCGGAGTTGGGGAGATTAAAAATCCCAGTTCTTGTGTTCATCGGAGACCACGACATTGTAAATGACAAAAAAAGTATAGAAAGGGCGCATGAGCTTATTCCTAAAGTAGAAACGGTATTTGTAAAAGATGCTGGTCATTTTTTGAGTATAGACCAGTCAGCTATCGTAAACAAAAAAATTACAGATTTTTTAGAAAAAACTTAGTATGCTGATTTTAAATTTTTTTCCATTTCAGACTTTAGAAACCGAACGATTGTTGTTGCGTCAAATTACAACAGGCGATGTAAACGAAGTTTTATCGCTTCGCGGAAATCCGGAAACAATGAAATTTATCCCTCGTCCTTTAGCAAAATCTAGGGAAGATGCGTTGCAACATATTGAGATGATCGAAGAAAAAATTACGAATAATACCGGAATCAATTGGGCAATTACTATAAAAGGAAATCAGAAAATGATTGGCATTATCGGGCATTATCGCATACAATTTGAGAATTACCGTGCGGAAATCGGTTATATTTTGCTGCCAGAGTTTCAAGGAAAAGGCATCATTACAGAAGCTATCAAAACCGTGGTCGCTTTTGGGTTTGATCAGATGAGACTGCACTCCATCGAAGCCGTGATTGATCCTAAAAACACTGCGTCGGAAACTGTTTTATTAAAAAATGGCTTTGTCAAAGAAGCCCACATTTTAGAAAACGAATTTTATGATGGTAAATTCTGGGACACGGCGATTTATTCGCTTTTAAAACGAAATTTTAATGTGTAATTAGACTCTATTTCAAAAGCTGCGGTTTCGTTTTGATATATAAATCTTCAACTTTCAGCCGTGCCCAGGCTGTTTTTCTTAAAAAGGATAGACTTGATTTTATGGTTGGATTTTCAGTAAAACATTTGATTTTTACCAATTCTCCCATAGTTCCAAAACCGTAAAAACCCACCAGTTCCTCCAATATTTTTTGAAGTGTCATGCCGTGAAGCGGATCATTTGAGGATGCATCTTTCATGTAACAAAAGTAATCTTTTCAAAATCGTTTTATAAAAAAAACCATCAAAATGCATTGATGGTTTTTTTATTCGATCAGAATTTGATTATTGAACGGCCAGTAAAGCATTGATATTGCCATATCCAAATTCAGCGTTCTTATTTGGATAAAAGGTAGCCGATTGTTTCATTTTGGTTAAAACCTGACTTCTGGTCCACGTTGGATTTCTAGCCCATACTAAGGCTGCTATTCCAGCAGTAGTAGCTGTTGCAACGGACGAGCCTCCTACATAATCTGTTTGATTGTCGTAATAACTATCCACTGGAACAGCATTTCCCGTTACCGCTCTCTGCATTACCACCGTGAAATCGATTTTGCTTCCCGAGTGGCAGTCATCACATTTCTGAAAAACTGTACCTTCTTGAACTCCCGTTACAGCAACGGCTTCTGCCATAGAAGCTGGAAAAATAACTCCCACAAAAGTGGTAGAGCTTGTTGAAGTGCCACCAGCACAAAAAATTAGTTTTCCTTTTCCGTAGGCATATTTAACTGCGTCTTCAATCTTCCCGACAGAAAAAATATGTCCCATTGACATAGAAATAATCTTAACATTTGCATTATTCCCCAGTGCGGTAAAAGCATTCTTTACACCATTTTGTTCGTGATAGCCATCTAAAACCACGTTGGCGGCTGCGCGATACATTATCAGATTGGCGTTGTATGCCACGCCGACTGGTAACCCGTTATCGTTTCGAGGTGCACAAGCAACTGAAGCCATACTTGTTCCATGTCCGCATTGGTCATTTGGTCCATCTGTAGTTGAAGTCCAAGGCCAAACAGAATCTACGTATACGCCGAATTTTTGAAGCGTCCTTCCTGTAGAAATACCATCGTTGAAACTGGACCCTAATAAACTCTGGTTTGGAGAAAGTCCGGTATCTACAATGCCTATTGTAATTCCAGCTCCCGTGCTGTAATCCCATGCTGGCGGTATGTTGTGTTGGTAGAAAGCCCATGGTACTTTCGCATTGGGTGTTACATTGGTGTAATCGGCGGAACTTAATGTAGTCGATTCGAAACCACATCCCGACGAACCAGAAGAAGAAGCCCGCTCTTCGGCAGTTTTAACGGCAAAATACTTGTAATCAGCCGGTTCGACATACCTAATGAAATTATTTTTCCGTAACGCAATAATAGTTTCTTGCCTGCTTATGGCTACATCGATTAAGTTCAAATATGGATCGGCTGAAAGTAATATTTTTTCAATACTAATTTTTTCGTACTGCATTATAATGGCTAATAAATCATTTTGCATCTTCGCGTTGTTGGGCGACTTTGCTCTTTCAAAATCATCTTTAGAACTGCCAAAACCGATCGTAACCATATTTTGTCCATTGGCTACTGCGCTCCACAACAAGTAATTTGAAGTATCTCTCCAATTGAAAGTGCCTTTTGAATTTAAGGCTTCATCAATTTTTGCATTGACTTCTTTGGCACTTAATGGTTCTGTTTGAGAAGCAGCAATAACGATTACGTCTTCCTTTGCATTTTCATCCTTAGAACAAGAGGCGAGAACTAAAACAAAAACTACCGATAACTTTAATAATTTACTTAGCATTTGATGAAATTTTAGTATTTGTTTTACGAATATAACGATAAAAGTTTTTGATAATCAGACTGTTTATAAAAAATTTAGTTTTTATCAGTCGTAATTAATATTTATATTTTTTGAAATTACCCGTCGGGTGTAATTAAATGATCTGCGTTTTAATATTATTTATTGGTTCGTCAAAAATGAATTTATTGATAAATTGAGCAAATGTTAAAGCGGTTATTACGATTAAAATTCTGGATTTTAAACGCTGAAAAGATTTTGTGTAATTTCGTCTGCCATGAACTGATCACAGAATAGAGAAAATAAAGTTTCAATACATTTGATTGATTTTTAAAAAACATATGATTGTTTTTGTAAGTTGATTCTTATAGGTGTCTCTAATTTTATAGTTGCCGATTCAAAAAAATCCAACTAATCGTTGATGACAAATACCTTGTTTTGAAGTGAGCGCTTAAAAATTTTTAATGGCATACCATTTAACAGTAAAATAATCTTCAAACTCTAAAAAATATGATGCTCACTTGCTCAGAGCATGAAAACAATTTTCTTCTTCTTTTGTTACACTGGCTTCACTCAATTAGACTAGAAATCTGTCCTTTTTTAACTGAATAAATAATGAGTTCACTGTCAATTAACCTGAGTTCAGCGTTTAAACTAAGCGCAATCATCTCTAAATCAGGAATTTTAATCTTTCTGCCGAGTCGATATTTACCTTCTAAATCACAATTCAAAGAATATGTACCTTCTAAAACGCTAAAATAATTTTTTACTATGTTTGACATACATAGTGTCAGTTTCGCAACTTCAGATGCCGAATTTTAGCATGTTGACTAATATCTAATCAATGTTTTTTATTTTAAATAATTCCATCCAACAGGTTACATTTAGCCTAATCTATTTCCTTTTCAGGTTCCGGGTACTAGTTTACAGAACACTTTACCTCCTCAGATCTTTTCCAATACGCCACACCCAACGCAAAATACGCAGCGAGGAACTTGATAATTTATATGTAATATTTTCATATCGTGCCACAAACCCCTTCTTGCTGCTATTATGCCATGACTTGTAATATGCAACCCGGAATTTTCATGCCTTAACATCGGCTTGTTTTGTTTGTTATTGATTTTAAATTCCTTATTTCGGGTGGGCAGATAAACAAATACGGCTTAGTGTAAATTGGGTTATTTGACTATGATGACACTTTCAACAAAATCGCTCATAACAAAACCCGAGGCGATAATAATCCATATTAATTCTGCTGAAAATTCGTTGATTGAAGGCATTTTGACAATCACAATAAATAGCCCAGTGACAAAGCCGATAAATATGCTGGGGGGCATTAATTTTCTGCAGGCTTTCTCCTCTTGGGGCGTAATTTTGTGGTAAAATATTGTTTCTTTTAAACCAAACCAAACCCGGATTCCTTGACCTAACGCTCCCAAGAGGCCACCCATAAGGAGCATCATAATTACATTGTAATTAGCGGTTAAGGAATCCATTGGTATTGGTTTTAAACTAAATGTAAAATTATTATAATGATTCGGACTGGTGAGTAGGGAAAACCCTAGTTAACAAAAGTTTTTTCCCTAGCGTACGTCTAGGGAAATAACCAGATTTATTTTAATAAAAAAAGTTATTTTAGCCCATAATATTGTTGAACCCAATGTTAACCAAAAAAAAACAGATGAAAAAATTAATATTTTTGCTTTCCTTTACCGCCGTGGTATGGAGTTGCAAAAAAAAAGAACCCATTACTGCCCCCATCAACAAGATGGCAGCGGCGGTAGCTGGCCTAGATTGCAGTTTTTTTAGTCCTTTGGACACCTTGAGCAACCCTCAAGACAGGGTAACTTGGCTGAGGTTAAATCAGGTGGAAGCCTGCAAGGAAAAATACGATACTTGTCGCGTCAATGCACATTTGATGGACAGCAAATATTTTGACAAAGCGGTTGCCGATTATTGGCAGTCTAATTCAGTTAACTACACCGGATACAATTTAGAAGATATCAAAGCATTAACATCAGAACAAAAATACGGTCAATTCCTATGCGCCACGCCCGATTCGAACAGCAACATTAAACTTACTGTGGTAAGCGCTTTTACGGTAAGTCCGGCTTGCTTTTCGATTCCGCTTTTTTACGGTATAGGGAGGATTAATGCTTTGAATGAGAAGACACAACTTATTTTTACAAGAGGTAAAGTGGGTGGTCAAGAAACGGTAGTTTTCTTTTTAAGTGGTAGTTCTGGTCATTGTTATGATATGTCAAAAGAACCTCTGTAATTGCAAATCGCTTTTTCTATGGATTTCATCGAAGCCGCTCTCCCCCATTTTGAGACCATACAATGGTATATCTTTGCGACTTTTGTTTTTGCCATGGTCTCTTTCATACCCAAAAACCCAACTTACCGAATATTATTTTTGATTCTTTTGGTTAGTTTCATCACCGAAATAGTTTCAGTAGTGTTAGAGTTGCAACATATTGGCCTTGGATTCTTATTCTCTGTAAGCCTTATTTTTCACAATGGACTGTGGCTGTTGCTCTTGTATAAAGCTGTAAAGCAGCGGTTGTTATTTAAACTTCTTTTTATCGGTTATCTGGGGTTTGCTGTGCTTAACTTAATTTGTTGGGAAGGCAGCAGCCGTTTTAATATCAATACTTTTATCATCGGCGCTTTTCTGTATCTTACGGTATTTATATACGAAAGCTTTTTTCAATTAAAACAAGAAAATTTTCCTTATTTTCTATCGAATTATTATCTGTTGTTGCTTGCTCCCGTACTTTTTTTTGTGGGGCTGAGCTTTGTACTAGGGTTCAAGAGTAAGGCCTTGAATAAGACCAGCATTTATGGCAATGTCCATTTATATGAATTTATCGTTTGTTTTATCAACATCATTTATTATTCGCTGATAAATATTTACATTTATCGCGAAAAAAAAGTAGGAAATGCTCAATAATATTGCGTTTGGTATCATCATCGGATTGCTGTTTACCTGTCTCATTGTCTTGTTTTGTGTGCTATTGGTCAAGCTTTACATCAATAAAATAAAAAACTACACCAAAGTCATTTACGAAAAAGACCTTGAATTTCAAAAGGCACTCAACAGCACCATCATAGAAACGCAAGAACAAGTACTTCATAATATTTCGCAAGATTTACATGACGATGCGGGGCAGCAACTCACGGCGATTAACTTTCAACTCGAAAACCTTAAACTGGATTCGGAGGCATTTCAGGTAGCGTTAGAGCCGGTTTCGCGATCTGTCTTTCAACTTTCCAAATCAATACGCGGCATCAGCCATTCGCTGAACAACCAATTGCTCACCAAACTTGACTTGTTTAAGGCGATTGCCGCTGAAGTGGAGCGGCTGCAAAAAAACAGTCCCATTGCAATCAGTTTAACGCTACCTGAACAAGTTAAAAAAACCTTTGACCCCAACGAAAAGATTGTAATCTATCGCATTTTTCAGGAAATACTCAATAATATTCTCAAACACGCCAAAGCCAGTGATATCTTAATCGATATTACAACATCTCGTCAATTTGAAATGGTTGTTCGTGACAACGGGAAAGGCTTTGATTATGAAAACATTGTAAATAATTTGCCTACCTTAGGGCTTAATAACATGATGCAGCGCGCCACCCTGATTGGTTATGAGATAAACGTTCAATCGACTCCTGGACAGGGAACCACCATAACGCTTTTAGAAAAAAACTGATTTTATGCAAAAAACCACCATCGGTATTATCGACGATCACCTGATTGTGCGACAGGGCTTAAAAGAACTGCTCGAAAAGATCAGCAATTTTAAAGTGACGCATGAATTTGAAAATGGAATCGCTTTTTTGGCTGCATTGCCTTTCGAGGATGCGCCTGATTTGTTTATCCTTGACTATTCGATGCCCGGCATTAGCGGTATTGAAGTATTGCAGGCGTTAGAAAAAATGCCGCAAGAATATAAAGTCCTGCTGTTGACGCAACATTTTGATGAACAGATTATTGCTGCTGCCTACCATCATGGCGCAAGGGGATTTTTGCATAAAAACTGTACCGCCCACGATTTAAAATTTGCCATCGACAACATCATCCAGATCGGCTATAACAATATTTCGGAAATCCTGAAAAGGATTAAAAACTACGAATCGTTTACGAGCAGCAGTCGGGAAAATCAAGTAGCATTGTCGGAACGGGAATTGGAATTTTTAACCCTTGTTTGTGATGCAAAAGAAATGACTTATGACCAAATGGCATTGCTAATGGGCTTGTCTGTGAAGACTGTAGAAACGTATCGCGCCGCGTTGTTTGACCGTTATAACATCAAATCGAAGGTGGGATTGGTCCTGTTTTCCTATCAGCACCGGCTGACGGTACCGTTTTTACAAAATCAAAATGAAACTTTCTGATCAGTTATTTGTTGTTTTCGCCGTTTTTGTTTGTTTTGCGCTTTTCGCTAAATCGGAGGGGAAGTACATATCAAAAGTAGCCCCTGCATTGGCACTACCGTTTGCAGTGATGGTGCCCTGGTGGTTTTCAGCAATCTTTTTTACGATAGCCAAACCGATCCCTTTTCCGAGATAGTCTCCCTTACCATGCAAGCGCTGAAAAACCTCAAATATTTTTTCGCTATATTGGGGCTCAAAACCAATTCCGTTGTCTGCTACACTGATATGACAGTAGCTTTTTTCGGGCGTAAGTTTGGTATTATGGAGTTGACTACCCAATTTAATCTCGCAGTTTATTGTTATTACAGCCCGCCTTCCTTCGACCGCAAATTTGAGCGAGTTGCTCATGAGGTTTTGCAATAGTTGGCGCATTTGAAATGGAATAATTCCTGTACGGCACTTCTGGCCTATTTTTATAATGGCTTTTTTCTGTTCGATTTCTTCACTTAAATCTTCTTTGACTTCTTCAATAATTTGTTGCAGATCTGTATCATCATATTTTCTTTCGGTAACAGTAGCTCTCGAATAAGCCAATAAATCTTCGATCAATGTTTGCATTCTTTTGGCCGCGCCTTGCATGCGCTGAAAATTGTCTTTGGAGGTTTCGGATAACGTGGCGTATTCTTTTTCAACAATTCTAGTCGAAAAAGTCTGGATCTTGCGCAACGGTTCCTGTAGATCGTGACTTGAAATATATGCGAACGATTCCAATTCTTTGTTCATCTTTTCTAGTTCGGCATTTTTTTGTTCGAGCTCATTGGTGCGTTGCTGCACTTGGTTTTCGAGTTCGTTGGCAAACATTTTTTGGTCCTGAATATCGGTGCTGGTGCCCACCCATCTCTGAATTTGACCGTCATCGCCTTTTTGCGGAATGGCCCGACTCAATTGCCATCTGTAACTGTCGTCGTATCGGCGAAAGCGGTGTTCCAATAAAAAATCAGTGCCGGCGGCGATGGCTTGGGTCCATTTGATTATATTTTCCTCTCTGTCATCAGGGTGCACTATATCGAGCCATCCTACTCGTTGCAACTCTTCGGGTGTCAAACCAGAATAATCAAAAACCGATTGGTTGAAATAATTAAGGTTGCCTTGTGGGTCGGCAGTCCAGATGTGTTGGGGCATCGAGTCGGCCAGCAGGCGGAATTTCTGTTCGCGTTCCATGATCTCGCTTTCATGACTTTTTTCGGCCGTGATATCTCTGATGGTGCCCATTGCCTTTTCTGGCTTTTGTCGTTCATCGTAAAACAATTTTCCCCTGACTTCCATCCAATGAATGGATTTGTCCTCCCATATCAACCGAGATTCATAATGCAAAGTTCCGGTTTGATAAGCCAATTTCAAGGCTTTTTCTCTTTTATGGAGGTCTTCGGGATGCAGGTGTTTTAGTATTTGATCGTGGGTTAAATGCTTTTCTTTAGGATGCCCCAACATGGTCAAATAGCGCTCGGAGTATTGCACTGCTTTGGTTTTTAAGTTGAGTTCCCAAGTAACCAATTCGCTAGCTTCTATGACAATGTTGAGTCGTTCTTCATTTTCTTTTACTATTTTTTGAGAAACGATGCGATCATGGATATCCATGCAAGCTCCGATATACCCTTCAAACACGCCTTTAGAGGTAAACCGTGGTGTGGCATGATCTGATAACCAGCGGAACTGACCATCATTTCGTTTGAGTCGGTATTCAATAGAAAACTCTTCCCGTCGATCAAAGGCTGCATTGCAAATGGTCATGCATCTTTCAATATCGTCGGCATGTATGCCTTGTCGCCAGCCTTGCCCTTTTTCCTGTTTTAAAGTATGGCCTGTGAATTTCAACCATGCCAGGTTAAAAAAATAATATTGTTTGTCGGTTGCTGCCATCCAGATCAGAACTGGCGCATTGTTGGCTACATTTTTAAAGCGTTGCTCGCTTTCTTTCAGCAAATCTTGAATCTCCTTGATTTCAGTAAAATCGGT
>JACMOK010000129.1 GCA_014378065.1 Flavobacterium sp. | reverse complement strand
TTTTCTAATTTTATCGCCAATGTTTGCATTCATAATTTTCTGTTTAGTTCTTATTTAGAAATAAACATAGGAAAATTATATCACAATATAAAATAAGTTAAGAAAAATATTTCTTTGCTTTGTAATAGCTAACTTACTAAATGCACCCTAGGAGTTTTGATGTAAATATTTTGATTGTCACTTGTGTAAAAAAAGTGAAAGTCTCTAAAAAAGGAGCAAATTTAGGTTTAAAAACAAGTAAAGATTAATAAAATTATTGGATTAAGAGGAAAAGGAGGTTCAGGAAAAACTACAATTATAGGAAAACTTTTTGAACTACTCAAAAAAAACGGCTATGAAATTGAAAGTAGTTCTTTCGTAGCGATAGGTACTGACTTTAAAGCGATTTTATTTAGAAATGATATAAAAATTGGCATTTCGAGTTGGGGAGATAGTTACGATTTAGTTTTTAATGCTTTAAAAGAATTGATGGATTCTGGTTGCACTATTTGCGTATGTGCTTGTCGGACTTATGATCGAATTAACCCAGGTACGAATGCAGCAATAACCCAATTTACAAACTACAAACATCAGTTTATTCAAAAGACTGTTGCCGACAACAAAATATCAATAGATGACGCCAGCGACAAAGATGCTGATGTTTTATTTGCTGAAATAGAAAAATTGTTTAAAATTTAAAATTCTAACTAATGAAAAGAAACAAACTATATTTTTTTATTCTTCTAATAGCAATTATTTCAGAGGCCAAAAGCTATTCCCAACAAAGCGTGACTGCTTCTGGAGGAAATGCAATTGGAACAGGCGGAACTTCGAGTTATTCAGTAGGACAAATAACTTACACAAGTCAAACCAGTTCAGTAGGACTAATCACACTTGGTGTGCAACAACCGTATGAAATTGTAACTCTTGGAAACGATGATTTCGCTGAAATTAGTCTCGTAATGGCAGCGTATCCAAATCCTACAACAGATTTAATACATCTCGTGATAAGTGATGATAAATGGAACAATCTGTCCTACCAGCTTTTTGATATGAACGGAAGAGCACTCTCAAATCTCAAAAATATTATAGCTTCTGAAACGAGTGTGTCAATGCAAGAATTACAACAAGGCATTTATTTTCTTGCTGTAAACAGCAATAACAAGACTATAAAAACTTTTAAAATCATTAAAAAATAATCCAAAACCAAATGAAAAAAATTACTCTAATTGCGCTATTGTTTTGCTCTTTTACATTATTATTTGCACAAGCTCCACAAAAAATGAGTTACCAATCGGTAATTCGCAAAACAGATGGATCGCTTGTAGTAAATACATCCGTAGGTATTAAAATTAGTATTTTGCAAGGTTCTACAAGCGGAACGGCTGTTTACGTAGAAACACAAACAACTACCACAAATATAAATGGTTTAGCCACTTTAGCCATTGGTGGAGGAACTCCAATTACAGGCACTTTTGCAGGAATAAATTGGGCTTCTGGAACTTATTTTATAAAAACCGAAACTGACCTAACAGGCGGAACAAATTATACTATTAGCGGAACAAGCCAATTATTGAGTGTGCCTTATGCTTTGTATGCCGGAAGTAGTCAAGGAAAAACATCAATTGTCTTAACTGGAAATATAACAAATGCACAAGCAGCAGCACAAATAGCAGCAGAATTTGGTCCCTACACAGAAAATATTTATGTTAGAAACACAACTGGATTAACTACTTTGGATTTGAGTATGTTTACAAGTATATTACAACTAGCTATATCTAATAATGTAAATCTGACAAAGATAAATTTAAGCAACCTTGCGATAATTTATGGGGCGGAGCCTTTTGTAGAGAAGAACCCCGTTTTATCTTCTATAGCATTCCCTTCATTAACTTCTATTGGTGATTCTATCTACCTAACGGGGAACGCTTTAACAAGTACCGTTATAAATTCAATTTTAAATAAATTGCTAAATGTTACTCCAATATCTGGAAAAAATATATCGTTAGGTGGGCAAACTCCACCAGCACCACCAACAGGTCAAGGAATTATAGATAAACAAACTTTGATAAGTACTGGAAATGGTGTTTCTACAGATTAAATTTATTTAAAGAAGACAACTAAAAACCCTTTCAAAATTTAAACATTTGAAAGGGTTTGTCTTTTTTTATTTCTCCTCACTCTTCTTCATAGCATAAAAATAAGCTGCTCGACTCAAAGGTTCGTATTCTTCGGTTTCACCAAGCATAACCAATTTGTCATTGGCTGTTTTCCGGAAGCTGTAATTGGCTAAATTTCCAGTGCGAGTACAAACGGCGTGAACTTTGGTCACATATTCGGCAGTAGCCATTAAGGCTGGCATTGGGCCAAAAGGATTGCCTTTGAAATCCATATCCAATCCAGCAACAATGACACGAATGCCTTGGTTGGCCAAATCATTGCAAATTTTTACGATTTCGTCATCAAAAAATTGAGCTTCGTCAATGCCCACCACATCGCAGCCTTGTGCCAAAATAGCAATATTGGCCGCAGCAGGAACTGGCGTGGAGCGAATTTCATTGGAGTCGTGAGATACCACCATTTCATCGTGATAACGAGTATCAATAGCGGGTTTGAAAATTTCTACTTTTTGTTTGGCAAATTGCGCGCGTTTCAGTCTGCGGATGAGTTCTTCGGTTTTGCCCGAAAACATTGAGCCGCAAATAACTTCGATCCAACCAAATTGTTCTTTATGATTTACTGTATTTTCGAGAAACATTTTGTATTTTTCTGCCTTAAAAAGGATTAGTTTTTATTACTTTGTAACGAAACAAACCGACATAAAAATTTTCTAATTTTACGCCGATTCAAAAGTAGAAAATTTTTATCAAATCGAAGATTCACGAACACTTATTTACAAAATAATATTATTGTGAGT
>JACMOK010000020.1 GCA_014378065.1 Flavobacterium sp. | reverse complement strand
CTGGTTGACGAAGTGTTTTTTGGGCAATAGATTTGCCTCGGTGTAGGTCATCCCTAAGTTTTTCCATTGCAGGGCTAGAAAAAGCGTCATGCAAACAATAACCGCTAGTATGGTAATCCTGTTTTTGAGTATGACTCGGGCAACCCGTTCCCAAAATCCGAATGTTAAACTGTTTTTCATATTGCAACAAATGGAGGCAAAGGTAAATAAAACGAGAGATAATTAGCCATCATAAAACTCAGATTTATTGTTAAGTTCTTGTGAATATTTACTCATATAAAATTTTCGTTACGATCAATTTTGACATTATAATTTATATATTTGGATTCGCATATCTGCAAAAAAATAAGCTAGATGAATGATATGAAGAACCTTAAAAATTCCATTTTTTACATTTTCGTGACCGGAGGGTTTTCAGTATTGATTTATTGGATTCTGTCTAAGGGAAAACTGCTCGAAACAGGACGCGGTGTCGTTGTGATCAGTTCAACAAAAACCCAGTGGTCTGAATTTTTAAATTCAATGGTCCACAATCTTCAGCATCCGCTGGCCATACTTTTGGCACAAATCATCACCATTATTATCGTCGCGCGTTTTTTTGGCTGGATGTTCAGAAAGATCGGACAGCCCTCGGTGATCGGAGAAATTATTGCGGGAATTGTGTTGGGGCCATCGTTGTTGGGAATGTATTTTCCTGCTTTTTCCGGCGCCTTATTTCCGGCAGTTTCTTTGGGAAATCTGCAGTTTTTGAGCCAAATCGGTTTGATCCTTTTTATGTTTGTTATCGGAATGGAACTGGACCTTAAAGTACTAAAGAATAAAGCGAAAGAAGCGGTAGTGATCAGTCATGCGAGCATTGTCATTCCTTTTGCCCTCGGCGTCGGATTAGCGTATTTTGTATACCATCGGTTTGCGCCAGCAAGCATCGAATTTTTATCGTTTAGTTTGTTTATGGGCATTGCGATGAGCATCACTGCTTTTCCGGTTTTGGCTCGCATTGTTCAGGAAAGAGGCATTCATAAAACACGTCTTGGAACTATTGTCATCACTTGTGCCGCTGCCGACGATATTACGGCCTGGTGTATATTGGCAGCCGTCATCGCTATTGTAAAAGCGGGTTCTTTTGTAAGTTCGTTGTACGTTATAGGTTTGGCACTGGCTTATGTTGGCATCATGCTCTTTGTAGTAAAGCCGTTTTTGAAAAGAATCGGAGATTTATATGGGTCCAAAAGTAAACTTAACAAACCGGTTGTCGCCATTTTTTTTCTCACGCTCATTATCTCTTCATACACTACCGAGATTATCGGAATTCATGCGCTGTTCGGAGCATTTATGACGGGAGCGATCATGCCAGACATTAGCAAGTTTCGGTCGATATTTATTAATAAGGTCGAAGATGTCTCCGTGATATTGTTACTGCCTTTATTTTTTGTTTTTACGGGTTTACGAACGCAGATCGGTTTAATCAATGATCCGTACTTATGGAAAGTAACCGGATTTATTATTCTGGTGGCCGTGGTAGGAAAATTTTTAGGAAGCGCCTTGGCCGCAAAATTTGTGGGTCAAAGTTGGCGAGACAGCCTGACGATCGGCGCATTGATGAATACGCGTGGATTGATGGAGTTGATCGTACTCAATATAGGTTTTGATCTGGGGGTATTGACTTCAGAAATGTTTACCATGATGGTCATTATGGCGCTCGTCACTACTTTTATGACAGGTCCAGCTTTAGATTTAATCAATCTTATTTTTAAAACCAAAGATTTTATTATACCCGATTCTGTTGTTAATAACAGCAAGTACAAAATACTGATCTCGTTTGGCAACAACGAGAAAGGAAGATCGCTACTAAGATTGGCCAATAGTTTGGTTAAAAATCAAAAGGAAAGCTCGAGCGTGACCGCCATGCATTTGTCATTGAGTGATGAAATGCATTCTTATAATTTGGAAGAAGTTGAAAATAAGCGGTTCCTGCCGATTTTCGAGGAATCGAATGCACTTCAGCAAGAAATCACCACGATATTTAAAGCGACAGTGGATATTGAAACAGATATCGCAGATATTGCCAACCAAGGAGATTATGACTTATTACTGGTGGGGTTGGGAAAATCAATATTTGAAGGAACGCTCCTGGGAAAAGTGCTCGGTTTTACAACACGTATTATCAACCCAGATCGGTTAATTGATAAATTTACTGGTAAAGAAGGACTGTTTGAAAACTCACCTTTTGATGAACGCACGCGACAAATTATTTCTAAAACCAAAATGCCGCTCGGAATTCTAATTGACAAAGATTTGCAGGAAGTCAAACAAGTATTCATTCCGATGTTCACTCCTGAAGATGCATTCTTGATCGATTATGCCCAGAAATTGATTTATAATAATACTTCCAATATTTCCATATTAGACAGCAACAACGTGATGGAAAATAATTTTGTGATGGAAAGTGCGATTAATTCTTTAGAAAATAAATATCCAGCACAAATTACCTTGGTGCAGGAAAGAATTATGAAAAAAGAATTTTTAGCAAAGCAGAATTTAATGGTCATCAGTTTGGACAGCTGGAAAAAACTAGTCGATTCGCAAAGCGTTTGGCTTACCAATGTTCCTTCCGTTTTAATTCTCAAATCTTAAATGAATTGGTTGCTTCTTATTTTAGCCGGATTTTTTGAAGTGGGTTTTGCTACCTGTCTGGGTAAAGCCAAAGAAAGTGTTGGTACAACTGCCACCCTGTGGATGGTTGGTTTTTTTGTTTGCCTTTCTATAAGCATGTTTTTGCTTTACAAAGTAACCCAAAGCTTGCCTATTGGAACTGCTTATGCTGTTTGGACAGGCATTGGAGCCGTCGGAACTGTTTTGGTCGGCATATTTATTTTTAAAGAGCCTGCTGCTTTCTGGAGAATTTTCTTTTTAAGTACGCTCATCGCCTCGATTGTAGGATTAAAATGGGTTTCAAACGGGTAAGGCTACAGTCCCAAATCCAATACAAAGGATAACTTAATGGCGAGATTATCTTCAAAATTAGCCAATTGATTCGGGCCATATCGGTAAAACACGTTCAATCCGAAGCCGCTGTATATTTGGTTTAATTCCACTCCCGATTCAAAAAAACCTTTTTCTAAAGTTTTATATTTTATGCCAACGTGTTGTTCCGGCCTTTCCAAATTTCCCCACAAGGCTCGGGTTACCATCACAAAAGCAGGTTTTACTTTGCGCCACAACGAAATCCTTTTAAAGCCATGTTTGGCCTGAAACGTTACATAGCTGCTCGAGAAAAATTCATTAAAATACATGGTTTCAAAGCTATTTCTTCCGGCAAAAGTGATGCGTTGGATTATCTTGTCTTTGGTTAAATTGTTGGGCGAAGTATTATACAAGTGTGTAATCGGAACATCGCCAAAAGCATATCCCGCTTCGACCAGCAAGGCAGTTTTTTGGCCATTGATGTATTTTTTTTCAAATACCGTTCGGAAATCAATTTTACTAAATTCAAAATCGTTACCCAGTAATTTCGGCAGCGATTGGGTATATTGAAATGTAAATTTTGGAAATCTTTTTTCGACCTCTAGTCGCTCGTTAGGTGTTTGCATATAATCGCTAAACGGATTCCACTGCACAGAAATCATGGCGGTAGTCATCGTATATTGATTATACAACACCCCTTTATTTTGAAATAGATAGGAAAATTGGGGTTCGATTTGACTGTAGTTCAACTGCCAAATGCTCTCCGTTTTGGGAATGATTTTCGTTTCATAAAACAGTCGCCAAGTTTGATGACTGTAAAATGTACTGACGTTAATGGGTCGCGGATCATAGAGTTTAAAAATCCGCTTATCGATGACAAACGAGGTACTTCCAATTTCACGAATATCATCGGTGTAGGAAGCGCCAATCCAGGAATTGGAAAATTTATCGGTTCTTGCTGCAAATCCCAGATTGTATTTAAAAGCATCATCCTTCGTTCCGTATGTTGTGTAACCCTCTATCCGGAAGTTTTTTGAGAAGGTCTGATTTGTCTTTCCGCCGAGTCCAAGGCGAAAGCCTTCGTAATTGTTAAAACTCAACAAGTATCGCAAATCAAGATCGACGGCACCAAAAGGCAAATATCCGTTTAGAATCTTCCGACTCGATAGCAATCGTTTTTCAATCTTCTGTTTTTTAGCAATACTATCTAAGGCGAAGTAGGTTTTTTTACTGCGGCTGTCGAGCGTGTCCTTACGAAAGGCATTCCAAAACGCCTCGGGTTTGTTTTCTGCATCTTCATTCACTTCAATCGCTACAGCATGATCTTTAATGACAACAGGAACGTTGTAGCCAAAATCAAAATAGTTGGTTTCTGAATCGACATAGGTAAAATCTGAAGCTACTTTTTTTCTGGTTTTCACATCATCTTCGGCGTCAAAGAGCAAGGTTTCTCCCAGAATTTGAATGTTCTTCTCCTTTTTACCTTTGGTCACTTTAAATTTTTTATTTATCGGAAACCACAGATTTTTTTCTGGTAAGTAGTCAAATTCGTGCGTGCCGCTGATATCCAGAACACCTCTGATGCGCATAATGGCTTTGGCAATGGCGTAATTTTGATCAACGTATAGGATGCCTTCTAAACCTGCCGCTTTACTTTTCTTTTTGTTTTTAAAATAAATCAAATACGTTTTCCGGCCTTGAATTAGGGTGCTGTCGAGTAGTTTATAATTGTAATCATCGAGTGCATCATCTGATATCGGACTGTTATATTGGGTTTCAAAGAGTTCATATCGGTTGTCATAAATCGAGAAAGATTGCAGATTGAGTGCAATAATTTCATAAATCGGTTCTTTAAATCCCGCCATTTTGGTTCCTAAAATGGTTTCTTTTAACCCTTTTTTATTGAATTGAAACTGCGACACTTTTTCCGTTTGAAACAAGTGCTGCTGGGCAATAATTTTCTTAAACTTATAATCGGACGAATCCAGTTTGATTTTTTTTGATTTTTTGAGGAAAAGTGTATCAATCCGACCATCAATCGAATCCGGATTGGCGGTAATCATCAATTTGTTATAGGCTTTAAATTCAAAGCTGTTGAGTTTTTTTTGAGGGTTGTTGCGGTCTTTATTTTGTATGGTTTTGCGAATAAGAGCCAAAGCTGGATTTTCTTTTGATACAAGGATTTCATTGAGTTGGTTTGTTGT
>JACMOK010000128.1 GCA_014378065.1 Flavobacterium sp. | reverse complement strand
TACTACCACCAGAATTCACAGCCGTAACAGTATAAGTTGCAGTAGCACTAATGACAGTTGGCGTTCCTGAAATGACTCCAGAAGTAGTATTGAAAAGCAAACCCAAAGGCAAACTCGGTGATATGGTGTAAGAAATTACATTTCCAGAAGTGGAAGGAAATAAGTCAGCAATTGCGTATCCAACAGTAAATACATTCGGAGAATTATAACTCAGCGAAGAAGGCGCGACATCATTAACAGTAATAACAACTCCAAACGAAGTACTACCACCAGAATTCACAGCCGTAACAGCATAAGTTGCGGTAGCACTAATGACAGTTGGCGTTCCTGAAATGACTCCAGAGATAGTATTGAAAAGCAAACCCGAAGGCAGTGAGGGAGAAACACTGTAGGCTAAAACGGTTCCACCCGAAATAGTAGGATTCAGATTCGAAATCGCAGTGTTTCTGGTGAACACATTCGGAGAAGGGTAATTAAGGGTACTTGGCGGAATTGCATTTACTGTAATTGAAACATCAAAAGCGATACTACCGCTGGCATTACTAGCTGTAACGGTATACAAAACTGTAGGATTAACTATGGTTGGTGTTCCTGAAATCGAACCAGTCGTTGTGTTGAAAATCAAACCGTTAGGAAGCGCAGGCGAGATACTATAACTATTCATAATTTCGGTAACCGACGGGTTCAGACTTGTAATGGCTGTTCCAACCGCAAAGACATTTGGTGTTGGATAGGATAAAGGCAATTTAACACCGTCTACCGCAATATTATTAAAAGTAACTCTAGCACCATTATCAACCGTCATCGTAGGACCGGTGAATCGCAAGCGAATTTTGAAATTAGCATTGTTATTTACTGAAGTGATAGTAGAAAAATCAGTTTCAAACAACTGAAAAGCATTTGTAAGCGGAAGCGATGTAGCGGCCAATCCGCTTGTAAGCCATATCGGAGCGCCCGAATTTACACTATAATCAATCGAAATAGCGCTTGCCGCGCCTTCGTCTATGCCCGTAAATGAAAATTTAATTTTCTTATACCCGTTGGTCGAGAAATTGAAAGTCATCGTGTTTTCTAATCCTCCGCTTTGAAAAGGTTGTTTAATTTGAAGCCCTTTCATATCACTAGAGGCAAAAGCAAGATTGCCGTTTGCTTCGGGTCGGTAATTTAGGGGTGTTGGACTGTTTCGTCGCTCCATTGACGCTTTGTTTCGGCTGGGATTCCCTATTGGAAACGGATATCCAGTAAGGCAAGATTGATAGCCTATAAAGCCATCTGCCGTTATTTCATAAGAAGAATCCATCCCCGTTAAAGGGGTATTATTGGCTATGCTGCCATTCATCATCCAGAAATAAATTGGCACGCTGGTTTCAACAACATCCGGAACAAATACGGCAGTGATTGAAAAACTAGCCGATGGTGTTATCGTAATTTCTGCATCAGTACTAGTAGAAACACCTGTCCAGTTGCTGAAAACAAATCCAGGTTTCGCTATTGCTTTCAATTTTACGGGAATATCTTTAAAGTAAATACCGGTCCAAGGATATGGATTTCCAATGATGCCCGGCGTTCCATCCGCAATATTGATGGTATTCATTTTTATATAACCGTGACTTGGATTAGACACATTTAAAATGGCATTAATATTTGCGGCAATGCCAAACTTTGATCGAATATGATTCCGCTGGAAAGCAGGTCTGGCGTTAGCAAAATTTATTTCGTAATTAATTGAATAATTGTATTCGTTTAAATCTTCCGGAGACTTCCAGCGCGAAATTTGACCTGCAATTTCTGGATCTACAACGGCTTTCATGGCATTAATGGTGGAAACAATCCTTGTTGAAAGAAAAGAAGTATTTAACAAGTCAGCAAAACGATTGATAAAATCTATTTTAAAAGTGTTGTTGTCTAAAAGTTTGCGTAATAACAATGTCGACCAATCCGGATTAACTCCCGAATTATTTACTGACGTAGCGATTGCAAGCGTATTTCCGTTGTAATTGTTGGTGCCAAAAGAAAACGTATTGTCCATATCGTGATACATCCAACGCCATCTTCCATCAAGCCCGTATGGCGCAGTTGGGTTGTAGGCAGGAATTTTGTTTCGCCAATACTGTACGTTATTATTGGGCCAATCCGAATTCTGAAAGAAGATATTCGAAATAAAATAATCCGTAAAATTGTCTGGATCAAGTTGGGTTTTGATATAATTAAAATTCGAGGTAACAGCTAGCGAATTGTTCCTCACATAATCAAGCATGGCGTTGTACTTTAAGGCATCGCCTTCTTGAGCTTCTGATTGATTTTCGAGAAAATCAACCGATGAAGTATTATAGACCATCTTAAAATATTCATTGTCATAACGTTCGCGAAGATTTAGGATGCCCCCATATTCGCCATTAACAAAAGTGATAATGGGTTGATAGGCTTCTTTTTCGGGATAGAGTTCTTTACACAGCCGCTGGTTTAAAGCATCTCGAAACATTGTATTTCTAAAATCTCCTCCAGAATTGGAAAGGGTAAGCCGCTCATAGGTTGTGTAAGGCAAATCGTTAAAAAATCTGTAGTCAAGGCCACTATTTCCATAATTTTCTCGAGCATAAATCGTAAGTGATTTACTTTCAAACCGCCTCGTCGCGCCCCCTCGAATTCGCAAACCCACCTCTTGATTGATTACTTCATTGCCATTGACAAAATAACTCATATTGGCCAAGACTTCGTTATTGTCGCCACGACGGTAATAATTGCCAACTTCCTGTCCTGAAGTACTCGCAAAAGGGTTGGCGGTTCTCCAATCGTCAAAATCTTTACCAGCCACATAAATGCCATTGTTGTAAGCAAAAAGCGCATCCTCATTTAAATTCAACGAAACCACGGGCATCGAAAATCTATTGACACCTTCAGGCGCTATAAAATAGTTTTTGGTTATAACCTTACTTGCCAAAAATCCAGGCTTAATAATTTTTACGCGAACGCTTGTACTTTTAAATACGGGACTGCTTGGGATATAAGTCGGATTAAAGCTGTAAGTCGAAGACATAGCAGATACGTCATTGGCCTGCGCAGAACGATTGATGATCAGCAGTGGCGCATTGTATTGCAAGGTTTGGAAATTATTAAACAGCAAACGGCCTGTTGCCTGTCCGGGCAGTTCTGGATATTGATTTTTATAGCTGTAAGTCGTACCACTTAAATTGTTTTCGTTGGGTTCTGATCCGTCAAGCGTGTATAAAATAGTCGTACCAGTTTCTACAGACGAAAGCGTTAAATTGAAATTACTGGTGAAAAACCCACTGTTTTGAGAAAATACCGGAGCACTTAAAAAACCTGAATATCCTGCGGAAGCATTCACCGCATTCGGCGTAGGCACTCCAAAATAAACATAAGGTCCGGTTCCGTTTGGTAAACGGCCGTAAGATATGTCGGTTTGTAAATTGATCGGTGGCAAGTTTTGAACGGTAACCCCGCCAGGATTGGTCAATAAAATATTTTCACCGTTGGTGCTGATCTTAAAATTTGTGTGTAACGGGTTTCCTGTAACTGAACGGTTTTTATTTGAGGCCCAAACAATTAAATATTGCCCGGGCGCAATAGATACACTCGGGAAGGTCCATTTATATAAAAGCAAAGCATCATCACTAATGCCATAACCCAACAGATTAACCGAGACCGCGCCTTTATTGTAAAGTTCTATCCAATCTTCATGGCTGCCGTCTTCATCTTGTATCGAAGTGCTGTTAGACGCTAAAATTTCGTTAATGACAATATTTTGTGCAGCAGTAGTATTTCCGAGGAGGACTAACAAAAAGAGCAATGAAAGCGTAATTGTTTTCATACGAAACTAGTTTAACTTCTAAATTTAAAGAGTAGCCTTCTAACATTTAGTTTTAATAGGCACATTACTTATTTTCTCAATGAAACGCAGTATTTTAATTTTTTAAATTTCTTCCATAACAAAAACAACTAACAAGACATCATTTGCTGAAAAACTAAAAAAAGATTAATTACTTTTTAATAATTTTCTTGGTTTCATTCTTTCCGTCCGAAACCAACTGCAGCAGGTACATTCCGTTCGTTAGGTCGCTCCAATTTACTTGTCCGTTTTCTAAACTTCCAACTTTCAGTAATTTACCTTCAATGGTAAATAATCGATACGTAACCTCTTGCTTTTGAAGCATTCCGCTAATGTGCAACACTTCGGAAAAAGGATTTGGAAATACAGAAAAGAGGCTGGCAGCAAGGTCTACAACTGCTAGCGGCAGCTGCGTTCCGTATACGGCAATGTTGTTAAAACTAATCCTAGCTCCTGTGTTTGCGGTCATGTTAGTGCCGGTAAAGCGAAGGCGAACTTTGAAATTAGCATTGTCATTTGCATTTGTTATCGCGGTGAAATCGATGCTGAACAATTGATATACAGCGGTCAATGGGAACGAAGTGGCCGGCAAACCGCTGGTAGTCCAGGATGGGCTTCCGGCTGTTACCGAATACTCTACTGTAATGGCATTGGCATTGGTCAATTCGTTAATTCCGGCAAACGATAACTTGATGTCTTTGTAGCCCGCAGTAGAAAAATTCAGGACCATCGTATTTTCCAAATTACCATTTTGTAAGGGCTCTTTTATTTGAAGTCCCTTCACATCGCTTAAAGCAAAAGGCAAATTGTTGTTGGCTTCTGGAATATAGTTAAGACTTGTCGGGCTATTTCTTCTTTCCATTGAGGCTTTTCTCCAGTTAACATCCGTGGCAGTAAAAGGATAGCCAACAAGACACGACTGGTACTGAATAATCCCGTCGATGGTTCCTGCCTTAAACGTGGTGTTTAAGGTTTGAAGCGGTACATTATTGGCGATGGCAGAATTCATCATCCAAAAATAAATCGGTTCACTTGTGGCAATTGTTTGCGGAACAAATACCGCGGTAACATTAAAATTGGTTGCTGAAGTGATCGTAATTTCAGGATTTGTACTTGTGGAGGCTCCTGTCCAATGGCTAAAAATAAACCCAGGATAGGCAATTGCCTTTAAAGTGACCGGAATGGCAGCAAAATAGATTCCTGTCCAAGGATAAGGATTGGCATTAATATTATCGGTTCCGAGTTTGATGTCGATCGTATTCATTTTGATATAGCCGTGACTCGGATCGTCTACATCTAAAGTCGCGTTGATATTTGAGGTGATTCCAAATTGAGCACGGATATGATTTCTTTGGAAGTCAGGCCTTTGGTTGGCAAAATTGGTTTGATTGTTTAAAAAATAATTCCAGTCGCCATTGTCAAAAGGCGCCCTCCATCTGGCAAACTGTTCTGGCGCTTCGGGATTAAGCACCGCTTTCATCCCGGCCATAGTTTCTAAAATATGATTGGTAGAATAGGTGGTGTTGATTAGATCTGCAAAGCGATTGATGAACTCGGTTTTAAAAGTATTATTCTCTAAAAGTTTACGCAAAACCAGCGTAGAAAATGGAGCGTTTGGCCATACTGGTCCATTTGGATCAGTCGCAGCCGCTAGACTATTCAAATTGATGTTGCTGTTTGATATGGCGAAAGTGTCATCCATATCATGCGCCAACCACCTCCATCGTCCATCTTGACCGTTAGGCGCATTAGCGATGTAACCAGCGGTTCTTTTTCTCCAATAGTGAATGTTGTTTACGGGCCAATCTGTATTTTCTAGGAAAATATTACTGATGTAATAATCTTTAAAATTTTCAGGATCCAAACGGGTTTTGATGTAATCATAATTTGCAGCAACGGATAACGAATTATTGGTGATATAATTTATCATATCGTGATAATCCACAAAATCGCCGCTATCAATGATGGTTTCATTTTCTAAATGGTCTAATTCCGACGATGCAATATTGTAATTTCTTTTAAAATAATCAGAATCCAATCGGTCTCTGATGCTCATAATACCCCAGTATTCCCCATTTATAAAAGTAATAGTGGGTTGGTAACCCTTGGTCAGTACGTTTAACGGCCGCATCAGTTTCTGACAGAAAGCATCTCTAAATAAGGTTTGATTGTAGTCATTTCCGGAGTTATGAAGTACAAAACCACTAAAACTATCATACGATTTATCAGCGAAAAATTTATAGTCAATCGTACTGCTGCCATAGTCAGACCGTGAAAAAATGCCCAACGACCTGTTTTGCGCAATTCGAGAAGAACCTCCGTGGATGCGAAGTCCGACCTCTTGGTTGATCACTTCTGTACCATTAACAAAGTAACTTAAGTTGGCAACGCGCTCATTCTCTATTCCATTACGAAAAAAATTAGCCACATTTCCTATAGTTGGTGTCTCGGCAGTTGGATTCGCAATTCGCCAATTGTCAAAATCCACTCCGGCAACATTGATTCCTTCATTGTAATCAAAAAGTTTGTTTTCGTCCAGACTTAAAGAAACCACAGGCAAAGAAAAACGGGCGGCACCAAGGGGCGTTACATAATATGTTTTGGAAACCGATTTACTGGATAGCGCACCTGATTTGATTAATTTTGCTCTCACTACTGTACCTTTAAAAATGGGATTTGTAGGAATATAACTGGGTGTATAATCGGTAGTAGTAGAAATAGAAGCTAATTTGTTGGGCTGGCCTGACTGATCAACAATAGCAAGTGCACCGCTGTATTGTAGGGTTCTAAAATTTTTTGTCAGAAGCGGCCCCGTGGTTTGTCCCGGAAGGAAAGGATATTGATTTTTGTAACTGTAGGTAGTTCCGCCTAGATTTGAATTGCTCGGTTCAGACCCATCCAAAGTATAAAGAATGGTTGCGCCAGGCACTGTCGTTGATAGTGTCAAATTAAAAGCAGCCGTTGAAAAGCCGGAATCTTGCGAAAATGTGGGTGGACTTAAAACTTCATTATACCCTGCAGCCGCATTTACTGCATTTGGAGTCACATCCGAAAAGAAAACAAAATTGCCGGTGCCGTTGGGCAAGCGTCCGTAAGAAATATTTTGAGGAATTACAGTTGCGGGAACAAAATCAACTGTAATATTTGCAGCATTGGTGAGAGTGATCACCTCACCGGCAGCACCAATTTTAAAATTGGTATGTAAAGGATTGGCCGGATTGGTTCTGTTTTTATCAGAACACCACACCAATAAATACTGTCCAGCGGCTAGCGTCGTACTGGGGAAGATCCACTTGTACGGCAGTAACGCATCGTCTGTCAAACCGAAGCCTGCCAAATTTACTGGGATCCCGCCGGCATTGTATAATTCTACCCAATCTTGATAAGTACCATCTTCATCTTGGTTGACTGTTGTGTTGGAAGTTAGAATTTCGTTGATAACAATGCCTTGACATTGAACAGTATGCGACATAAAAAATGAAACGAAAATAAAAAAAACCGCTATAATTTTCTTCATGACTTTTTTAAAGTATTGATTGATAAGGGCGTAAAATTAAATAAACATAACAATAACAATATCTTTTATCGATACAAAGCTTAAATCGTCTTTGAAATGCATTTTTTAGGAACGAACGGCGACATTCGGGCACCGCATTTAAAATTTTGACAGCGAATTTTCGATAAAAAGCTAAAAATCGGTACTGATTTTCTCAATTAAATGTTAGTTCCTCTAGAATGAAACCGTTTGTCATTGCTAAAAACAATAATTTTTGATTTGAGGCGATATCTTTATTAAACATTTGAGATTACATTCAAAATTCTATATTTGTAAAGTTTAAACAAACGGCCGATGCTTCAAAATCCAATCATTTCTATTGTAAGTCCAGTTTATAAAGCAGAAAAATTTGTTGAAAAACTGGTTTCTGAAATACAAAAAGCAATGACAATTATTGGCGTTTCTTATGAAATTATTTTAGTCGACGACCGCAGTATGGATAACTCGTGGATTCTGATGAAAGCATTAGCCATGAAACACAATGAAGTAAAAAGTATACGATTAAGCAAAAATTTCGGACAGCATCCTGCAATTATGGCCGGGTTAACGCATGCTAAAGGCGACTGGGTCGTGGTTATGGATTGCGATTTGCAGGACCAGCCTAAAGAAATTGGCAAGTTGTTTGCGAAAACACAAGAGGGATACGAAATAGTATTGGCCAGACGCACCAACCGGGAAGACCATTTTTTAAAAAAATTATCTTCCACTATTTTCTCAAAGGTTTACGGGTTTTTCACTGATACCAAATACGACAACGAAATTGCCAATTTTGGTATTTACCACAAAAAAGTCGTACACTCTATTTTGGAAATTGCAGACTACATTAAATTTTTCCCACTATTTGTTACATTTGTGGGTTATACATCCACTTCCGTTCCGGTAGAACATGCGCCGCGCGCGTCGGGAACCACCAGTTACAGCTTGGGCAAGTTACTCAGCTTGGCCTTTAATACCATTATTTCCTTTTCGAACAAGCCGCTTAAAATTGTAGTCAAATTTGGATTGACAATTTCGTTACTTTCGGTAGGCATTGGGACGTATCAAATTTATAAAGCATTTACCAATCAAATTGAAGTTTTGGGATACACATCTATCATTGTCTCGATATGGTTTCTTTCGGGCGTGATCATCACTACCATCGGCGTCACCGGAATCTATGTGGGCAGAATATTTGATCAGTCGAAAAACAGACCAGTTTTTATTATTGATGAGATTGCTTAATGCCTAATATTTTAGAATACAAACTATTATGAAAGAATACATCGGTAACGAATTAGAATTATTTAAGCATGCTCATAATTGGAAAAAATATTATGCCAAATTTTTCAGGCATCTTCTAAAAGGAGACGTGCTAGAAGTTGGTGCGGGGATTGGAGAGACAACTCATTTTCTTTGTGATGGCACTCAAAAATCTTGGCTTTGCATTGACCCTGATCATGAATTGTCAAAAGAAATAATATTCAAAAAAGAACAAGGCTATCTCCCATCTTTTATCAATATTAAAACAGACACTATCGATGGAATTGAGGCCAACCTAAAATTTGACGCAATAATATATATTGATGTCATTGAACATATTGAGTATGATGCCGAAGAGCTTCAAAAGGCGAGTACTTATTTAAAACCGGGGGGACATCTAATTATTTTGGTTCCAGCACATAATTTTTTATATAGTGCTTTTGATAAATCTATAGGGCATTTTAGGCGATACAATAAAAAAATGTTGGTCGATGCTGTTCCGAGCGAGCTAAAGAAAAAGGATTTGCGTTATCTTGATTCTGTCGGGTTGTCCGCCTCGCTAGCCAACAAATGGTTTTTAAAACAAGAATATCCTGGGTTAAAGCAGATCAAATTTTGGGATAACTACATTATTCCGTTTTCTAGGATTATGGATGCTGTTACTTTTTTTGTTTTAGGAAAAACGGTGATGGGAATTTGGCAAAAACGACAATTTTAATGGACAAAGAATTAAAAAAAATTATTTGCATGGCTCCTGTTTACAATGATTGGGAAAGTTTTTCTATACTTATAAGTCGTATAGAAACAGCATTTAATCAAAACAAAGAATATAAAATTGATATTATAGCTGTCAACGACTGTTCGATAGATGAGTTTGACTTAGATTGGTTTTCTAAAACTTATCCTATTGAAATTGTTTCTTTAAAAAACAATGTCGGACATCAGAGGGCTATAGCCATCGGCCTTCAATATATTCATGGGGAAAAAAAGGATTTTGATTATGTAGTTGTTATGGATAGTGATGGCGAGGACAAGCCTGAAGATATTTTAAGCCTAGTTTTAAAATGTGAAGCGGAAGAAAACAAAAAGATTATTTTTGCGCAACGGCATAAAAGGCAGGAGTCTTTAGTTTTTAAAACGGGGTATTTTTTTTATAAATACATATTTTATTTATTGACAGGGCAGAAGATAAATTTCGGAAATTTTAGCTGCGTTCCGCAAAAGTTGCTTAAAAAAATTGTGGCTCAGGAAAATCTTTGGAACCATTATTCGGGAAGCATTATCCAATCAAAGACCCCATTTGACAAAGTGCTACTTGATAGAGGGAAACGATATGCAGGGCAATCAAAAATGAATTTTACAAATTTGATTCTTCATGGATTGAGTTCTATTTCGGTTTATTTTGATTTTTTATCGGTGAGAATTCTAAAACTTTCGTTATTTGGTGTACTCATTTGTTTGCTCTCGGTGCTTTTGGTTTTGTATATTAAGTTTTTCACCCTTTTGTCTATTCCGGGTTGGGCTTCAAACCTGATACTAATTATTTTCAGTATTATTTTACAACTCTCATCCGTTACTTTAATCGTATTACTAATGCAATTGAGTTCAAGAAAAAACATTAAAAGTCCAACTGTTGATATTTATAAAGACTTTATAGAAAATAAATTTTTTTTAATTGATAATAAATGAAAGCAACCCATTGGTTAAAAAATAATTACATTTTAACAATTATATTATTTATTGCAGCGATCTTACGAATATACCATGCTGATTTTCAGAGTATATGGCTTGACGAGGTGCTGACTATGAACAATGCCAACCCAAAATTAACACTAAAAGGCCTTTATGACAGTGTGCTTTTTTGGGAGTTTATGCCACATTTATACTTTTACCTTGTACGGTTTGCATTTGAACTTTTCGGATATTCGACTCTAGTGGCAAGATTGTTTTCCGCAATCATTGGTGTTTTCGGAGTTTATGGTCTTTATATATTGGGAAAAGAAATTTATAATAAAAACGTAGGGCTTATTGCTTCTCTTTTTTTATGTGTGAATTATTTTCATATTGCTTATTCACAAGAAATAAGACCCTATGGTTTGCTGTTCTTTTTTTCTGTAATATCGTACTACCGATTGATTATTTTAATTAAAAATCCAACAGTAAAAAATGCGATTTTTCATGGAATTTTCACGGGATTGATTATTAATGCGCACTTTTTTGGTTTTATAACCATTTTCTCCGAGTACCTCATTTTGTTATTTTTCATTGTAAATTCTGGAGTTGAATCTCGAAACAAATTTTTTAAAATTTCTTTTATATCTGGAATAATTAGTCTAGTAGTAATGTTACCAGCTTATAAAGCAATTTTACAGGTATCAGAAATAAAATCATTCTGGCTAACAACTCCGACCCCTGAAGTCTACACCAGTATGTTTAAAGGTTTTTTTGGAAATTCAGAGATTGTTCTCTTCGCGGTTAACCTTTTGGCAATCTACTATATTATAAGTCTGTTTAGAGTGAAAGAACTTCAAAGAGTTAAAATTATAAAAGGCAGTTCGTTATTATTTGGTTTTATTGTTTTAGCTGTTTGGTTGGGCATATCTTTAATCGTTCCTCTGGTAAAATCATTTTTGGATGTTTCAATGATTACCGATCGTTATTTTATTAGTATCGTAGCACCGATAATATTGGTTTTGGCAATTGGCACAGAAATAATTCAAAACAATATGATCAAGGCATTCGTAATTATTTATTTTGTGTTATTTTCTATTACAGACCTTTTTATTGTTAAAAAATATTATACCACACCAGCTAAAACTCAACTCAGGGAACTAACCAACGCTATAAGAGATAAAAACATAAATAACTCAAAAATTGTTGTTTTTTGGGGTTGGATTTTCCCGTATTTTTTTCAAAACGAACCACAAACCAAAATAGAACATAAATCGTTTGAAGAGTATATTTCGGGAATGAGAAGTGGCGCTGTTAAGCTTGATCCATTTTGGTATGCCGACGCAAATGCTAGACCATTTATGCTCTCTGATGAGGATCAGGCGTATTTAAATCAAAATTTTTATCTTAAAGAAAAAATAGAATTACGTGATGCGTGGACGAATTATTATGTACCGAAAGTAGAGCCGAAACTAAATATTTCCGAGGATTTAGATCTGAGATTTTTTTCTCCAATGACTTTTAATGATAAGGGAAATATGATGTTTTTTGAAAATGTCAATACTAAGTCTAAATTTTTAAGTTTGGAATTAGGAAATTATGATCTTATTATAAAAGGTAACAGTTTGCCCGCAACAAAACTTAATGGCGAGAATGCTCATTTTAAAGTAAAAATAAATGGAATTGAAATCGGGCAATTTAACCTGAGCGAGAATCCGAATAACACTATTAACACAATACCATTTACACATCTTAAAGATGAAAAAATTAGGATTCAGATAATATATGACAATGATGCGGTAATAAACGGTGTAGACAGAAATGCAGTTATTTATGCAATAAAATTTCAAAAAAAATAGAAAAGCTTCTGTTAAATAAAAGCATTTAATTTGTATAAAATTATTATTGGAGATTGAAATGTGCTATTTTTTTGTAGTTTTGCAATTTAAATCTAAAAAATAAATGAAGACAAAAATTTTAATTATTGCTGCGATTATGGCTGTCACGTTAATTTCCTGTAAAAAAACGGAAGATGTGAAAAATGCGGAGAGCAAAACAGAACCAGCAATTGTAGCAAAACAAAACTTTAGCGTGGAATTAAAGGTTGTTGCTGAAAGAGATGACAACTTTTCGTTGTACTATACAGAGGATAACAGCATTAATTTTAACGGTGATCATGCTGTATGGAGTGGCGTGAAAGGACAAAAAGAATCACAAAATGTTATATTAAATTTAGGAGACGAAATTATTCCTACTCAAATTAGACTTGATTTTGGTATCAAAAACCGTCAAGAACGGGGAGATGTAACACTTGAGAACTTTAAAATCAGCTATTATGGGAAAACCTTTGAAAAAAGAGGTTCTGATTTTTTAAAATATTTCCTCAAAAATGATTCTATTACAACTGATATCGATGAGGTTAAAGGAACTATCAAATTCAATAAAAATCTTAAAAATTCAGTTTCGCCATTTTATTACCCTAACCAGCCTTTAGTTGACGAAATCAGTAAATTGACAAAATAAATATCCTCCATTATAAATTGAAGCCATAAGTAATTATGGCTTTTTTTATGACTTGTTGGTAAATCAGAATTGTACTATATTTGAAAAGTTAATTTTTTAAATTTTCCTTGATGATGAAAACCAAAACAGTCGCAGTTCTTATTTTGTTTTTGGTATTTTTAGTGGGCTGCAAACCCGAAACTTCTAAAAGAATAACTGCAGACGCAAGCAATCCTCACGATTCTATTTTTAAAATCGGAGTAACTGCTTTGGTGACTGTAAACGACACGTTTAGCTTATATTATGCATTGGATGGCCGCAACAATTTTACTAAGATAAAGCCATTGTGGGCGCCAGTGAAAGGCAAAGCGCAAGCGCAGGAAGTACTTTTTCAACTTCCTCCAAAAACGATTCCCAATCAACTCCGGATTGATTTGGGCAGGAACGCGAACCAAAAAGATATTTTTATTAAAAAAATAACCATGAAATACAATGCGAAAGTATTTGAAGCCCAGGGGACGTTGATATTTTCCTATTTCAGACCCGACTTTAAAAAAACCGAGTTTGACGCCAGCACGGGATTAATAAGAGGTATTGTCACCGATGGATTGCGACAATCGCCTTCGCTATATCCGAAGGAAGGACCACTGTCTAAACAAATAAAATTACTGACAGAATAGACCAACCACCGCCTGCTCGAATCGGGATTGACAATAGACACGCCTATCAAAAAATGTTAAAACGAAGTATAGTTGACAAACTAAAAAAAAAGAACTTCACCAATCTGGTTGTTTATGGTTTTGGTCAAGGCTTTAACTTATTGACTCCCTTGTTGGCAGTACCTTACATTGTATCAAAATGCGGCATAGAAAATTTTGGGAAAACAGGCGTCGGGATGGCGTTGTCCTTTTTTTTGGTAGTAATTGTCGATTTTGGAGCCGACATTATTGGTGTGAAAGAAGTCTCTGTCAATCGCGACGACAGCAAGATATTGGCAAACATATTTATTACCACCTATGCCGCCAAACTTTTGCTTACAGTAGGATTATTGTTGATTCTTTCGCTGCTTTTTATTTACGTGCCCTACTTTAATCGAGAAAAAAGCATGTTTTTTTTATGCCTGCCTATTTTAATCGGACAGTTTATCAACCCAATTTGGTTTTTGCAGGGCATTGAGGATTTTAAGTGGATTACGGTTTTAAACATCTCCACCAAAATGTTGTACCTGGTGGGGATTTTTATATTTATAAAAAAACCAGCAGATTATATTTTTGTCAATTTGTGCTGGGGAATGGGCATGATTCTTCCATTTTCATTCGGCGTTTTGCGTTGTATGAAAACGTTCGACTTGTCTTTTCGCTCTTTAATATTTTCCAATGTGGTTAAATTGCTGAAAGAGGATTATAAATTTTGTGTTTCCCAATTGTTTCTTTCGATGAAAAATTACTCCCCAATGCTACTTATTGGTTTTTTTGGCGGCTTTGCGGTAGCCGGACAATATAAAATTATCGAACAGATTATCATGCCCATTAGAACCTACCTCCAAATGATCTTCAGGTTTTTTTATCCTAAACTGTGTTACGAAATATTTCAAAGCAAATCCCAAGGTATTGCCTACTGGAAAAAAATTAATACCATCAACCTTGTCATCATCTTCGGCTTATTGACAACCATCTTTATATTTTCGAAACAAATTTTAGGATTCTTTAAAGTCGAACAAGGAAATGTCGACAGTATGGCTGTCGTTTTAAAGTATGCCTTACTTATTCCGCTTTTTATCACCGGTTCCTTTACTTTTGAACAGTTGCTTTTTAGTATCGGCAAACGAAGTATTTATATAAAAGTAACCATCGTCACGGTGATCCTTAATTTTACCATCATGTTTTTCCTGTTTCAATCTTACGGACTCTACGGGCTAATTACTTCGTTACTTATTACTGAAGCCATTGTCATCCTTTGCTATGGTATAATCCTAAAAACTTTTTTTAAACCAACACCATCTGAAAATGAGCGTGACAATAGCTAAGCCCAATTTTTTTGGCTTTTTGTTCTTACTCTGCGTGGGCGTACCGTATTTGGTCAATTTTGAATTGACTTTTGCGGTTTGGTCCCTCACCGCATTGCTATCGCTTAACACGCGGTACTCTTTGACAATACTGCAGTTTGCAGCGTGCTTTGGTGCCATTTTGGGCGTTGCAATGGTCGTAATGTTTTTCCATGATTATAAAGGATATTATATTTTCAGAGACATCACCTACATGCTGAAACCCATTATTGGTTTGCTGCTGGGATACCAGCTGTGCGCGAGAATGTACCCCAAAGGTTTTCAAATTATAGCCTATACCGGAGTGGTGATCGCTGCCTTGCATTTGATTGTAATTGTCCAAGCGGTTCTTTTCCTTCACGCTGGAAATATGAATGAGATCCGACTTCGCGCGGGTTTTTTTAGTGACTTTGAGGTATACGCGTTAATCATACTGCTTTTTCATCAGAAATTTGAATTGGGGTTTAGCAAGAAAAAATTGCGCTTTTTTACAATATTGGTCGGGGTTTCAAGCTTTATGTATCTGGCCAGAACCAACTTTATCCAGTTTGCAATTCTGTTACTGGCGATGAAAGGAATTCTCAAAATCAACAAAACATCTTTAACGGTTATTGTCACCTTACTTGCATTCACCATTGTGGGCTACACTGCAATCGTTTATACCAATCCAAAAAGGAACGGTCCTGGCATTGAAGGCCTGCTCTATAAAATAAAGATTGCGCCGAGGGAAGCATTTAAAACCAAAATTGACAGTGACGACTGGAAAGATTTTAATGACAACTACCGGTCGTATGAGAATATCTCAACCGTAAAGCAAGTAACTAAAAAAGGAAATCTGGGCATTGCGTTTGGAGAAGGGATAGGCTCACAAATCGATCTCAAGAAAGAAGTTTGGCTGGGCGATATGTATTTAAGATATATTTCAATCCTTCACAATGGCTTTATGACTGTTTTCTTAAAAGCGGGTTTGCTGGGAATAATTATTTACCTGTATTCTATTTTTCTGGTCTTCAAACAAAAGAAGTCAAATATTCCGATTGTCAAAAACATCAATCTGCTTTTGATAGGCACCGGAGTATTTTTAATTTTTTCAAGTTGGGTATTTATGGGTATGTACAATTTGCTCGACAACAAGTCCATTTTACTTGGTTTTTTAATTTGTTACAAAGAAATAAGGAACAAACAAGAAATCAGTAGCGCAGAATAATTTCTTTTATCTTTTCACTCGTAGTGCCATCGCCGTAAGGATTTGACGCCTGTGAAATGGCGTTATAATAGTCAGGATTGGTGAGCAGTTTGACGGTTTCAAAAACTATTTTTTGTTTGGAAGATCCTACCAACACAGCGGTTCCGGCATCTACACCTTCCATTCTTTCGGTAACTTCTCGAAGCACTAAAACTGGTTTGCCCAGACTGGGCGCCTCTTCCTGGATGCCGCCCGAATCGGTAAGGATAATATGACTTTTGTTCATCATCCAGATCAATTCTGGATAATCGAGCGGTGGGATTAATTTAATATTGCTGCGGGTCAGTTTTTCGGCAGCGACTGCTTTTATATTTGGGTTTAAATGCACCGGATAAACAATTTCAACTGTTTCCTCAAACTGAGTCGCTATGTTAAGCAGCGCCTCGCAAATTTCTAAAAACGGTGCTCCAAAATTTTCCCTTCTGTGACAAGTGACCAAAATCATCTTTTTGTTAAAATCGATAAAATGATACTTGGCAGTCAACGCTTCATCTAGCGTAACATTAATTTTGTCCAAACCCGAAATTAGCGCATCAATTACCGTGTTTCCGACAACAAAGACCTGCTCAAGACTATTTTCAGCGATTAAATTTTTCCTTGAATTTTCAGTGGGGCAAAAATGAATGGCTGCCAATTTTGAGGTTAGCACCCGATTCATTTCCTCGGGGAAAGG
>JACMOK010000127.1 GCA_014378065.1 Flavobacterium sp. | reverse complement strand
TATCATCCGCCTCATAATACTTGTGACGATTAATAAACAATTGCAATAAACTTTCAAGACTTGGATATTTTGCGCCTGTAAATATTGTAGTTGTTTTATTCGATAAATGTTCTTCTAATTCATTATAAACAAGAGTAGCATTTCTTTTTTTACTTTTTTCGGTTATTAAAAACTGTTTAATTATTTTTTCAGATATTGAATAGTATTTATTGCAGAAGTATAGATATTCTTGTTCGTAGTTCATAAAGGGGCTTTTATGATTGTAAGTTAATATTTGGCTTTTATTTATTATCGGACAATAATAAGAAAAGAATTTAAAAAACTGAATAGTTTTTTTTAAATTGGGACAACCGTCGGACAAGAAGAGAATAAAAAAACCGTAAACACTTATTTATAAGCTGTTTACGGTTTAGTGTTGCGGAGAATGAGGGATTCGAACCCCCGGACCTGTTACAGTCAACAGTTTTCAAGACTGGCGCATTCGACCGCTCTGCCATTTCTCCAGTAAAAGACAATCACTATGCTGATTGCGGTTGCAAATATAGCAACCTTTTTTTAATTTCTAAAATATTTTTGTTGAAATCTGTTTTATTTTTCTGTATCATCATTCAACCCTTTCATCCTGCTTTCTTTAGCAATAATGAGCATGAATTTGAGGCCAAACAAATGAAAGTTATATTTTTGGATTTATAAAAAAACCATTTTAAAAGAACGGCTTTTGCAATCAATAATGATTTTACAAAGATTATTTTTTTATAAAAATTTTTGCATAATATTTTTTTCCGGTCTTACCATTTTGTACGTACAAAAATCCCACAGTTTAAAAAATTACCTTTAATGTTGGTTTTGTGGACTACACTATTTAACCAAACGTTTAATACTGATGCTGGTGTCGCGTAATCATACGTTATGTTTTTAATCCCTTTAGCAGCTCCCAAAACCTCAATAATGTTTTCCGGTTTCAATCCAAATAAATTGTGATTTACAACATTTTTTGCAATCATATATTAGTTTTGGTGATTGATCAAATCTGCCAATTCTGTTTCGTTTAATCTGTAATCGTATTTTTAAATCAGTTCAGGTTAATAAGTAAATCTTTAGTACTACTCGAAGAGCAAGAAATCATTGCTAAAATTAATGCCATAGGCACTATAGCAGCAAATAGAATTCTTTTCATAATTTAAAGGTCTGAGTTTAAAGTAGATTGTGAGGCAAACTTCTTTAATAATTGTTGGCATATAATTCATAGGTCAATATTAAATACTACTCATTTAAACACAAAATATAATCGATTAAATACGTCTGTTTTTAAATAATATAAATGCATTACTTACAAAGTATAAATTGTAATTAAATTTTACATAAACTTCTGAACACAAAAAAAACCGCTCTTTAGAGTGGTTTTTTTGTCAAAACAAAACATAATTAAATTAAACTCAACTTTTCTATTTTTTCATAAAGATATTTGTGTAATATTTCTTTCCAGTTTCAGCATTTTCTCTTATCGAAATCCCAAAGTGGGTAAATTCCCCCTCGATGTTTGCCTTGTGTCCCGGGCTATTTAGCCATGCATTTAAAACAGAGGCTGGTGTAGCGAAATTAAAAGCCACATTTTCATTCACCTTTACTGCTCCTAAAACTTGAATAATATTTTGAGAGCGTTCAGAGAAGAAGTCGTGGTTAACCAGATTCTTTGCAATCATGTACTCATTGTGCTCTTCTGATTTGTAAGAAATGTGATTGATCGTTTCTAGCGGATTTAAACCCATGCTAACCCTATGCTCATTGATTAAGTCGGCCAACTCCAACTCTTCTGCATTGTAATCATATTTTTGTACCAGCGTTGCAGATGGGGTAGCGAGATCTTCCGTAGAATTAGAAGAACAAGATAACATGGTGAACACGATTGCCATTGGCAGGATTGCTCTGAGTAATTTTGATTTCATAATCGGTAGGTGTTAAGTTTAAAGTAGATTGTGGGGCAAACTTCTTTAATGTTCTTTATAAAACTTGTGACATATTTTCTGAGACAATGTTATGACAAATATCGTTTAAGTGCCAAATATAATCGATGAAATACATGTTTTTTATATTTTATAAAGTATTTTTCTTACATAGCTAAGTAGATTTATTTGAGATTGCCAAAAAAAAAGACTGCTTGAGCAGTCTTAAATGAATAATGTAAAAGATTAAGGCGACAACCGATCTATCTGCCAGTTGTAGCCTTCGTGTAGTAAATAGCGAATGCGATCATGCAATCGATTCTGTCTTCCCTGCCAAAACTCCACAGCGATAGGACGAACTAAATAGCCTCCCCAATTTTCAGGTCTTGCAATCTCTTTTCCGTCCAATTCAATTTCCAGATCTTTAAGTCTAGCTTCAAGCACATTTCGGTTGGCTATTACTTCGCTTTGGTTCGAAACAACAGCGCCTAACTTACTGCCATGAGGTCGTGAATTGAAATAATTGTCTGAAACTGCTGTTGAAGTTTTTTCGGCTACTCCCTTAATGATAACTTGTCGTTCGAGTGCGGGCCAGAAAAAAGACAAACATACCTTGGCATTTTCTGCAATGGCTTTTCCTTTTTCTGAGTCATAATTGGTGTAAAAAATAAAGCCTTCCTCATCAAATTTTTTTAATAAGACAACTCTAGCTTTAGGAAAACCATCGAGACCAACAGTCGCAACTGTCATCGCATTCACTTCGTCAGCACCTTCAAAATCTTGCACTTCGTGAAACCATTTATTAAAAAGATTAATTGGATCTTCGGGAAGCGCAGTTTCTAACAATTCGCTTTTCTCATAAGATTTTCGGTAGTGGCTTAAATCTTTCATTTTTTTTGTTTTAAATATTGCGCTACAAATGCGCTAAGAATCTTTAAATTAAAAGTCAAAACAGACCCCGTCGTCCGCAAGTAAGACATTCGGAAAAACCGTCTCCGCCTCTTCTCTAAAATGAGTAATGCTTTCGTAACGTGTCGAATAATGTCCGAGGATCAACTGTTTTACATTCGCTTTTAAGGCGATTGTTGCAGCTTCTATCGCAGTACAATGCATTGTTTTTTCGCTCAAATGATGCTCCGATTCTAAAAATGTACTTTCATGATATAAAATGTCTGCATTTCTAATAGTTGAAACAATAGTTTCATCATAAGCCGTATCAGAACAAAAAGCATAACTCTTCACCGGAATCGGATCAAAAGTCACTAAGACATTATCAACGATACTCCCATCATTTAAAGTGATGTTTTTTCCATTTTTAATTTTTTGGTAATAACAAGCTTCTATTTCGAGCTTCTTTATCGCATCGATATTGAGTTTGCGATCTCCAATTTTTTCCTGAAACAAAAAACCATTTGTATATACCCGGTGTTTGAGCGGTATTGTTTTAACAATTACTTTTTCATCTTCAAAAATAACTTCGCTTATTTTGGATTCCAATTCGTGGAAATACAAACCAAAATTTGTCCATGAATTCGACAGCCGCAACTGCAAGAGAATTACTTCTTTAATTCCCTTTGGACCATAAATGTGTAAATCGTTGGCACGGTTGAGCAACATAAATGTAGATACCAATCCTACCAATCCGAAAAAATGATCGCCATGAAGATGGGAAATAAATATATGGTTTATTTTTGAAAATTTTATTTTGTTTTTTCTAAGTTGTACTTGTGTTCCCTCTCCACAATCAATTAAAAACATGCGATTCCTAATTTCTAAAAGCTGCGAAGTGGGATTGGTAATAGTTCGCGGTGTTGCGGCATAACAGCCGAGTATGGTTAGTTTCATTTAAAGTTGAAATACAAAATATTAAAATCCCAAATCTCTTTCAATTTCCTCCATTTCGATAATGTCTTGGGCTTCAAGTACAGTTGGAACCAATGTTAATTTATCAGAAATCGAATGAAAGTCGATTTCCCGGGCAACGATAATAAAAGATTTTTTTGATTTTTTATGAATTTTTGAAAGCGGCAAAAAACTGAGAAGCTCTTTGCTGGTCAAGCCCTTATGGAGGCTAATATCAACTATAATATTGTGTTTTTCGAAAGTTTTGTATTCATGTGTGATTTTCATCAGAAACGACACCAAATCTCCTTGGGTATCTTTTATTGCAACGGTATTTCCTCTTTGATCCACTTTCATCGTTTCCAACAGTAAATTAGTTGTAGCCAAGTTACTGCGATTTATTGGATTTTAAATTTAGGAATAGCGTTATTTTTAAAAAAAATGATTTGTAATTACCGAACAACCGTCTGCTATGTTATTTAATTTTAGAAGCCAATAAATAAATAACTGCCATTCGGATTGCCACTCCGTTTTCTACTTGATTAAGAATGACAGACTGCTGCGAATCGGCTACGTCAGAAGTCATTTCGACACCACGGTTGATTGGTCCCGGATGCATAATTACGATTTCTCTATCCAAAGAATCCAGCAATGTTTTGTTGACGCCATATTGTTGCGTATATTCTCTTGTGGAAGGGAAGTAACTGACCTCCATACGCTCATTTTGTACCCGTAATATATTGGCCACATCACACCATTTTAGCGCTTTAAGCAGATTGGATTCGACCGTAACACCCAGCGATTCAATGAATCGCGGAACTAATGTTTTGGGTCCACAAACTTTGACTTCAGCGCCCTGCATCTGCAACGCATAAATATTGGAAAGGGCGACTCTGGAATGCAAAATATCACCAACAATCACCACTTTTTTTCCGGCAACACTGCCGAGTTTTTCCCTGATAGAATAACTGTCGAGCAAACCTTGCGTAGGATGCTCATGCGCTCCATCACCTGCATTAATGATGCAAGCCTGTACGTTTTGCGACAAAAAAAAGGCCGCACCCGCATTTGCATGACGCATGACCACCATATCCACTTTCATCGCCAGGATATTGTTTACGGTATCGATTAATGTTTCTCCTTTTTTAACAGACGATTGCGCAGCCGAAAAACTGATCACATCAGCGGAGAGTCGCTTTTGAGCCAGTTCAAAAGAAAGCTTGGTTCTGGTACTATTTTCAAAAAAAATATTGGCAATTGTAATGTCCCGCAGCGAAGGCACCTTTTTGATCGGGCGGTTGATGACTTCCTTAAAACGATCGGCGGTTTCAAAAATAAGCTCAATATCTTCGGGCTGAAGGTATTTTATTCCTAACAAATGGTCTACACTTAACTCGCTCATTTTATCAAGTTGTTGGTGATTTGTTGTTTTTTGTCGGCTCCAAATATACAGCGTCCTCTCCATCCTGCTCTTTCCAGCACACTTTTACTTTTTCATCGTTGATGGCATCTACTTGCCTCCCTCTATAGTCGGGTTGAATGGGTAAATGTCGACTGAATCGCCGGTCGATTAAAACCAGTAGTTCAATTTCTGCGGGTCTGCCAAAAGATTGGATGGCAGTCAGTGCCGAGCGAATGCTTCTACCGGTATACAATACGTCATCGATGAAAATGACTTTCTTACCATCAACCAAAAAATTTATGCTGGTTTTACTTGCTTCTAGGGTTTTGTCTGTCCTTCTGAAATCATCACGAAAAAAAGTGATGTCCAGAAACCCCAAGACAATATCTTTAATGTGGTATTCCTGCTCCAAAATACTTTTAAGCCGTTGGGCTAGATAAGTTCCTCTTGGTTGAATTCCGATTAAAATAGTATCCGAAAAACCAAGATGTTTTTCAATTAATTGACAGGCCAATCGATGAAGTATAATCGAAACTTCTTTGGAAGAGAGCAATACTTTTTGACTCATGATCGTTTTCGTTTCGGCAGTAAAAATACTCAAAAAGGCTGAGATTTTAAATTTAATTTTATAATATATTAGAGTTTCATTTTCATGAAATTTGGGTAGGTTCTGATTATATTACCTATATTCGTCCAAAAAATAATAACGCAGAAAAAGATGAAAAATATAGTCCTTACGGATGATGATGCAGACGATTGTATGCTTTTTTCAGAGGCTTTACTGGAAATATATTCGGAAAAGGAAGCCAAACTTACTATTGCCAATGATGGGATAAAATTGATGGAAGCGCTTGATAAATCGGTGCCGCCGCCGCCGGAAGTCATATTTCTTGACCTTAACATGCCACTTAAAAACGGATTCGAATGTTTAGAGGAAATCCGTAGCACACCAAAATTTAGAGAAATTCCTGTTGTCATTTTTTCAACCTCTTCCAACAATGACATTGTAGATAAAACTTACTTGCACGGCGCCAATTATTATATTTGTAAACCACAGTCCTTCAGCCTTTTAAAAAAAACGATCGAGTTTGTTTTGTCTTTTGATGCGAACACTTTAAAGCAGCAACCAAAACGCGAACAATTTGTCATTCATTTGGTCTGATTTAAAAATTACAACATGAATAAAAT
>JACMOK010000126.1 GCA_014378065.1 Flavobacterium sp. | reverse complement strand
TTTTCCGCTTCACCAAACATTGCCTCTATCAGCGTGGGCGCTCATGGCATCAGAACACAGAATGCCGCGGGTTGCCTCTCGGCTTCAACGCCTTTTACAATTAACGCGCAGCCTGCTACACCAACAGCCCCGGTTATTACCTCCACCACGCAGCCCTCCTGCACCGCGCCAACGGGCAGTGTAACGATCACCGCCGTGGCAGGACAGACCTACAGCGTGGATAGTGATCCGTTTTCCGCTTCACCAAACATTGCCTCTATCAGCGTGGGAGCCCATGGCATCAGAACGCAGAATGCCGCGGGTTGCCTCTCGGCTTCAACGCCTTTTACAATTAACGCGCAGCCTGCTACTCCAACAGCAACAGCAACACCAAGTTTACAATCCATATGCACAGGAGAAAGTGATAACATTGTATTATCGAGTAATATAGCTGGAACCACTTTTGACTGGGCGGTCATTCAAAACAATATTACAGGAGCAACAAATGGATCGGGTAATATCATTAACCAAATTTTAGAAACAACCAATACAATGGCTGGTAGCGTGGTATATATTATAACTCCAACCAATAGTAATGGGTGCGTGGGTAATCCCACAACTCTAACGATAACTGTTCATCCGCTACCCATTCCGAAAATAACTGACGGCGTAATTTGCGTCAACCAATCCACAGGAATAACAATAAAATCTTATATTTTAAACACCGGATTGAATAACAACACCCATGATTTTACGTGGACCTTCAACGGTACGCCCATTCCGTTTGCTACAGAAAGCACTTTTGAAGCTACCCAAACAGGATTATATACTGTAGTGGCAACCAACACAATTACAGGCTGTCTTTCGTTGCCCGTTTCTGCAAATATCACAGCATCCTTTGCGGGACAAACTATAAGCGCCACCTCAGAATCATTTAGCGATAATCCGATAATCACGGTGAACGTTACTCCGGCCAATAGCGAATATCTATACCAACTAGATGACAGCACTTTTCAAAACTCGAACCTATTTCCGGCAGTAACGCCTGGACTACATACTGTCACGGTAACAGATGCTAACGGTTGTACCGATTTAACAACCGAAATATTGGTGATTAATTATCCAAAGTATTTTACCCCTAACGGAGATGGCTATCATGACAAATGGAATATCATCGGCCTAACCGATCAACCCACTGCAACCGTTTACATCTTTGATCGATATGGTAAATTAATCATTCAAATTAGTCCGACGGGTAACGGTTGGGATGGAACCTTAAATGGAGATCAATTACCAGGAACAGACTACTGGTTTACAGTGGAATTTATGGAAAATGAACAAAAACGTACTTTTAAAAGTCACTTTGCCTTAAAAAGATAAAGTAAAGAATTTATCCGGTTTCCATTACCAAACGGGATAAATTCCTATTTTTGTCCAATAAAAAACCATAACAACACTATTGTATGCTAATTATTGGAATTGCCGGCGGTACAGGTAGCGGAAAAACTACTGTCGTACACCAGATCATGAATGAATTGCCGCAAACCGAAGTGGGCATTATCTCTCAAGATTCCTATTACAAAGAAACTACAAACCTAAATTTTGACGAGCGCGCATTGATCAATTTTGATCATCCTCGTGCCATCGATTTCGATCTCCTTGTAGCCCATCTCAAAGCATTAAAAGCAGGCAATACGATACACCAACCAGTGTATTCTTTTGTCACTCACAACAGAACCGACGATACAATATCGACACATCCCCGAAAAGTGATGATCGTAGAAGGCATTCTGATTCTTGCCAATCCTGAATTGCGCGAATTATTCGATGTGAAAATTTTCGTTCATGCCGACTCAGATGAAAGATTAATCCGCCGACTCAAACGCGATATAGCGGAACGTGGTCGCGATATGGATGAAGTTCTCAACCGATACCAAACCACGCTGAAACCCATGCACCAGCAATTTATTGAGCCCACAAAGGCTTTCGCCGACATCATCATTCCCAACGACAAATACAACACGGTCGCCATCGATGTGGTGCGCGCCGTAATAAATCAACGCATTTCATAAATATTTTGTAGTTTTAAGGCAATAATTTTTAGAAGCTGATTCCGCTATTCGTTACAATTTTTTAGTTTTTTCAAAACCAAAAAGATTTCCACTGTTATCGGGGCTAAAATCACACCGGCATGAACAATTATAATGACAAACCTTGGTTCAAATTCCTAAGCAACAAATATGTTTGGGTAATGCTGTTTTTCGGTGCCTGGATGTTATTTCTTGACAATTATTCTTATTTTGACCATCGGCTTTTAAACAACGAGATTGAAGAGCTAGAAAACAATAAAAAATACTATCAGGAGGAAATAAAAAAAGACAAACAAAACATCAAACAACTTAAAAATCCTGATCAAATTGAAAAATATGCACGCGAAAAATACTATATGAAAAAAGACAGCGAAGATATTTATATTATCGAATTTGAAGGTGATACCCTTCAAAAAAATAAGTAGTCTCTTTGTAAAACCTCAACAAAAAAGCCCAATGGCAAACCCATTATTCAAAGAATTCAAACCGGTTTCTTCCAAACAGTGGAAGCAACAAATCCAATTCGAAATTCAAGGTTCCGACTACAACGAAACACTAGTTTGGCATTCGGCAGAGGACATCAAAGTAAAACCGTTTTACCACAGTGACGAATCGGAAAAAAGGTACAATACATCCAAAGCAACTGGCGGGTTTAGCATCTGCCAAAATATTTTTGTTTACGATCTTGCCAAATCGATTGAACGGGCCAATCAAACCCTGCTTCGCGGCGCCGAAAGTATTCGGTTTACCATCGAAGATCCCGAAACAGACGTGACAAAATTGTTGGCGGATCTTCCGTTAGAAAAAATAATTGTGTATTTTCAGTTGTCATTTCTTTCAATCGATTTCGTAAAAAAAATAGAAGTTCTTGCCAAATCAAAGAAAGCTACAATATTTTGCAATATTGACCCCGTCGGCCACTTGGCTCGAGACGGAAACTGGTATAGTACTTCTGAGAAAGACAATTTTGACACATTAAATTCACTTTTCACAGAAACAGAAACGATTTCTCTGCTGGCGATTGATGCCAGTTTGTATCAAAATGCAGGTGCCAATATGGTGCAACAAATTGCTTACGCCCTAGCGCACGCCAATGAGTATTTTAATAAAATTCCAAATATAAGCCATCCTATTGTTTTTGAAATTGCGGTGGGCACCAATTACTTCTTTGAGATTGCCAAACTACGTGCCCTTCGATCGCTTTTCAACATAATTGCGACAGAATACGGCCATAATTTCGATTGTCATCTACTGGTTACGCCAACAAAACGCAACAAAACGATTTACGACTACAATGTCAATTTACTGCGCACGACTACCGAATGCATGTCGGCGATTCTTGGTGGTGCTGATGCCATTGCCAATTTGCCTTATGATGCGTTGTATCACAAAGACAATGAGTTTGGCGATCGCATTGCACGGAACCAACTGCTAATTTTAAAACATGAAAGTTATTTTGACAAAGTCAACAATGCTGCGGATGGCAGTTATTATATTGAAAGTTTGACAAAGCAATTGGCCGAAAAAGCGTTACTATTATTTAAAGAGATAGAAGCAAATGGAGGGTTTTTGAAACAACTTCAAGATGGCATAATCAAAAGGAAAATTCAAGAAAGCGCTGACAAGGAACAAGCATTGTTCGATTCTGGAAAAGAAATACTTTTAGGCACCAACAAATATCCCAATAAGGCCGATCGAATGGGCCACGATTTAGAACTGTTTCCTTTCGTAAAAGTAAAACCCAGAAAAACGCTGATAAGTCCGATTATAGAAAAACGTTTGGCAGAAAAGCCAGAGCAAGAACGACTTTCAACCGAATCCTAAAAGATGAAAAGAAAAGACCTCCAAAATATTCAATTAGAAAAACCCACGTTTGCAACTCCTGATAGGCCTCAGCTTGCAGAAAAGTTAAGGGAAGGAAAAGCATTTTTTACAGCTGAAGGAATTGAACTGAAGTCGGATTATTCCCATAAAGACATTGAAAATCTCGAACATCTTGATTTCGCCGCCGGATTTGCGCCCAATTTAAGAGGTCCGTATGCAACAATGTTTGTCCGCCGACCTTGGACCATCCGACAATATGCTGGTTTTTCTACGGCAGAGGAAAGCAATGCTTTTTACAGGCGGAACCTGGCATCGGGGCAAAAGGGACTATCAATTGCGTTCGATTTACCGACACACCGTGGCTATGATTCGGACCATGAACGAGTCGTGGGAGATGTCGGAAAGGCGGGTGTTGCCATCGATTCGGTCGAAGATATGAAAGTCTTATTCAATCAAATTCCGCTCAACGAAATGTCGGTTTCCATGACGATGAACGGAGCCGTTTTACCCATTATGGCATTCTACATTGTTGCAGCAGAAGAATCAGGTGTAAAGCCAGAGCAACTTTCGGGAACAATACAAAATGATATTCTCAAAGAATTCATGGTGCGCAATACCTACATCTACCCTCCTGCACCGTCAATGAAAATTATTGCCGATATCTTTGAATTTACCAGCAAAAAAATGCCGAAATTCAACTCGATTTCTATTTCGGGTTATCATATGCAAGAAGCTGGCGCAACGGCAGATATAGAGCTGGCGTATACTTTAGCCGATGGTTTAGAGTATATCCGAACAGGTTTGTCAACTGGAATGACAATAGATGAATTTGCACCCCGTCTTTCCTTCTTTTGGGCCATTGGAATGAATCATTTTATGGAAATTGCCAAAATGAGAGCGGCAAGAATGATTTGGGCCAAACTGGTCAAAACATTTCATCCTAAAGATGACAAATCGCTGCTCTTGCGAACGCATTGTCAGACGTCGGGCTGGAGTTTAACTGAACAGGATCCTTTCAATAATGTAGCTCGAACCTGTATTGAAGCCACGGCAGCAGCTTTTGGCGGAACCCAGTCGCTGCATACAAATGCTTTGGATGAAGCCATTGCCCTACCTACAGATTTTTCTGCAAGAATAGCACGTAACACACAGATTTTTTTACAAGAGGAAACCAAAATTACCAAAACCGTCGATCCTTGGGGTGGCAGTTATTATGTAGAAAGCCTTACCAATGAGATCGCGCAAAATGCTTGGAAACTCATTGAAGAAGTGGAAGCGTTGGGAGGCATGACAAAAGCCATTGAAGAAGGAATCCCCAAACTGCGAATTGAAGAAGCAGCCGCACGAAAACAAGCCCGAATTGACAGTAGCCAAGATATTATTGTAGGAGTCAACAAATATCGTTTGGAGAAAGAAGATCCGTTGCATATCTTAGATGTCGACAATCAAATGGTTCGAAAGCAGCAGCTGGAGCAATTGGAGCATATTAAGGCCACCAGAAATACGGAACGATTAAAACAGGCTCTTCAACAATTGATTCTTTGTGCCCAAACCGGAAGAGGGAATTTATTGGAAATCGCAATAGAAGCTGCCCGAAATCGTGCTACTTTGGGTGAAATTAGCGAGGCATTGGAAAGTGTTTTTGGAAGGTATAAAGCGCAAATTAAATCCTTTAGCGGTGTGTATAGTAAAGAAATAAAAGACGATAAAAGTTTCGAAAAAGCCAAACAACTGGCCGATATTTTTGCCAAAAAAGAAGGACGTCGCCCCCGAATTATGATTGCAAAAATGGGGCAGGACGGACATGATCGAGGTGCAAAAGTAGTCGCGACCGGTTATGCTGACGTGGGTTTTGATGTAGATATCGGTCCGCTTTTTCAAACGCCCGCCGAGGCAGCAAAACAAGCTATTGAAAATGACGTTCATATTTTAGGTGTTTCTTCATTGGCGGCAGGTCATAAGACATTGGTGCCCCAAGTAATCGAAGAACTCAAAAAATACGGGCGTCAAGACATTATGGTCATCGTCGGCGGCGTGATTCCCGCACAGGACTATCAATATTTGTTTGATGCAGGTGCCGTTGCCGTCTTTGGTCCAGGGACAAAAATTAGCGAAGCCGCAATCACTATCTTAGAAATCTTGATTGACGAATAACGTTTGCAACAGACCCATAAAATTATAAAAGAAATGGATGGTAATATGAGGCTTGCTGATATATCTAAAAAAAACATAAGGTAACTGCTCCCATTTTTGCTTTTTATCCTTTTTATCTGATACTGTTCTGGCTCAAAGAGGTTTTTTACAATGTTCCTTAAAAACGCTACGCCACCAATTTGGGTTTGCTAGCTAATGGCTCCTTAATTAGTCCGAAATCATATGTTTAAACCAACTTACAATCAGAAGCCTCATACCAACAATGCGTGCACCTAGACGGCTATGTCACTTTTGCAACATGGGTTATTGCAATCGCGGCGGAAACGCTCCGTTTGATGAAAGTACAATCGGTCTAGGTTCATTTTCCTGGAGTTTTGCTACCACTGGTCCGAGGTTGATAATTTCCCCGGTTACTAAAAATGCGATTGCTTCCCTTTCGCATCCTGTTGAAAACGAGCTAAGTTTATCCGATCTTAAGTTCAATATGCAACTCAAAATTTTTTACCTCGACATGAAATTGCTTTTGGCAGAAACGACGCCGACAACAACGCCGACTTTTGATCTAAGCAGGTTGGCAAGCGACATATATTTTATAATTTTAACAGCGAGCAGCACCATTATAAGAGCTAAGTTTTAAAACAATAGCTTGGCTAATGCATTGTTTAAATAAACAGTCGGAATTATCAATTTTATTTTTACATTAGTACCCCTGAAACCTACTAATTCTTTATCCATAAATTTGTTTACTTATAAAGAAAAAATATGAGAGCAGTTGGTTTTGTAAAAGCAAGGAATAAAAATTCATTTAGAACCCCTGTATATTCCAATTCGGAAAACGAGTTTTTTTTGCACCAATTAGACGAACACTACAATATTAGATCTTTTATACCTACCCCGATTGCCGAACTCACTGTGACAAAAATCTATCTTTCGAAAAAAATCGAAATTGGCAATAAAGCCGTGATTGTGTTTGTTGGAGAAGATAAATATTGTAAATACGATACTGCAGATTTTGCTATCGAAGAAATCATAAATTATCTCGGCGAACTCCCATCTCAAAATGATACGCAAGAAATTACTGCTCAGGCAAAGGGCATACAAAAAATAGCGACTTCCGACCGGTTTGTCGTTGACAGTTTCAAAGTCAAAATGTATCCTAAAAAAGAACAGATCACTTTGACTTTTGATTTTCCTGCTCCTGAAATAGATAAGAAACCGATTTCTTTAAAGTCACATGAAAGCCACATGCCCGCGTATGCCGCAGCTTTTGAAAACCAAAGTCGAATTGAAATGAACATCGAATTAACGCTTAAATTGCGCGCCAATGAAAGACGCAGTACTTTAAAAACTTTTAATTATCAATTTAAACTAGGAAGGCAAGTGCACAGAAGTTTTAACCAACGTTAACATGTCTAAACTACCACATATTGGCACCAGTATTTTTACGACGATGGCGCAAATGGCGCATCAATACCAAGCCATCAATTTATCGCAGGGTTTTCCTAATTTTCCCGTAGATTCTCAATTAAAAAAAATGGTCGCGCACTGGGCATCGAAAGAAATTCACCAATATTTACCGATGGCTGGCCTGCCTTCTTTATTAGAAAAAATAGCGAGGCTCACGGAAAGATCCTATGCGCGAACAGTAAATTCTACGACGGAAATACTTATTACTGCTGGTGCTACCGAAGGAATTTTTGCCAGCATCCAAGCAATGGTAAAACAAAATGAAGAGGTTATCATTTTAGACCCAAGCTACGATTGTTACGTAACGCCCGTCCTCTTATGCAATGCCAAACCGGTTCGAATTTCATTGAATAACAATTTTACGCCCGATTGGGAACAGATTTATCAAGCGGTAAACGTAAATACTAAAATGATCATCACCAATAATCCGCACAACCCCTCGGGAAAAATATGGACAGCGTTCGACTTTGTACAACTCGAAAACCTACTGGATTTATTCCCAAACCTCATCGTCCTCTCTGATGAAGTGTATGAATACATAACGTTTGAAAACAAACATCTTTCTGTTCATCATTGCCCGAAACTTTGGGAGCGAACAATTTGTGTGTCTTCTTTCGGAAAGTCATTTCACGTCACCGGCTGGAAAGTTGGTTACCTTATCGCGCCCGAACATTTAATGACGGAAATTAAAAAAGTGCACCAGTTTTTAGTATTTAGCGTCAACAGCATTGCCCAATATGCAATTAATGATTACCTCGATAGCGTGGCAATTTATTCATTAGGAAGCTTTTACCAACAAAAGAGAGATTTCTTTCAAAATTTAATGCAAGAAACGAAATTCGACCTACTGCCGTGCGAGGGTACCTATTTTCAATTGGCATCTTATGCTTCCTTTTCAGAAGAAAAAGATTTGGATTTCAGCAAACGACTCGTTACCGATTTTGGTGTTGCCACCATTCCGCTTTCCCCTTTTTATGCAGATGGCAGCGAGAGCAAATGCATTCGTTTTTGCTTTGCCAAGGATGAAGCTACCTTAACCGAGGCCGCCAAGCGGTTGTCAAAACTATAATGCCTGCAACGCACCACGTTTTGAAAATACATAAGATTTTTTTGAAAACTAGTTGTGAAATTTTATGATCCTGTTGAATGGAACTTGCTCAGATCACAATATCACAAAAAAGTGTCGAAGCAGACCTT
>JACMOK010000125.1 GCA_014378065.1 Flavobacterium sp. | reverse complement strand
TGTTTCAAATTAATGATCTTTTACATGATAGTTTTTATGTTGTGGCGTCTGGTGTTATTAACCTATTTGTTATATCTGATGCCGAAGAAACTTTATTGAATAAATGTTTAGAGGGCGACATTTTTGGTCTGAGACCTTTTTTTGCCAAAAACAATTATATGATGAGTGCTAAGGCACGCGAAGAAAGTGTTGTTTACGCTATTCCTATTGCTGTTTTCAGACCATTTGTCGCTCAAAATGCCGAGGTGTTGAATTTTCTTTTAGAAAGTTTTGCCAACAACTCGAATAATCCTGCCGATCGTGAAAATAAAGGAAAACTGCTTTCTGATCACGTGGTATTTTCAGGACAGCAGTCGGAAATACAATATTTTCAGTCGCTCTCTTACAACAAAGCTCCTTTGAAAACCGCAGTTTCAAGTTTGGTGAAAGAAGTGGCGCAGTTGATGACCGATAATCTATTAGACAGTGTCATTGTAAGCGAAAATCAATTCCCTATCGGTATCGTAACTGATAACGACATGCGCTCAAAGATTGCTACAGGTCGGTTTCCGATTACGGCAACTATCGATAAAATTATGGCTTCCCCTGTGATAACAGTAGCTGAAAATGTATCGTTAGCCGAAGCGCAATTACTGATGTTAAAATACAATGTCAGTCATTTGTGTGTTACCAATGACGGCACTGATAAGTCGGAAATTAAGGGCATCATCTCTGAACACGATCTGATTGTCGCACAAGCAAGTAATCCGGGCGTGCTGATCAAAGAAATCAAACGTTCTCAAGATGCGAAGGATCTTAAAAAAGTAAGAGTCAAATTGGCAGAACTGATTCAAACTTCGATAGCGAAAAATATTCCGTTGTCGCACATCACCAATATTGCGAGCGAAATTAACCTAGCCATCATCAAACGCTCTGTAGAGTTGTCTATCCTAGAACTCGGTTCTCCACCTGCCCGATTTGCTTGGTTGAGTATAGGAAGCCAGGGTCGAAAAGAGCAACTTTTGCTCACGGATCAGGATAGTATTTTGGTGTTTGAAGATGTAGCTGCCGAAAAATACCGTGATGTAAAAGATTATTTTTTGAAACTAGCCAAAAAAGCAACTGCCGTATTGGAAAAAGTAGGCTACGCTCCATGTCCACAAGGACATATGGCAAGCAATATCTTGTGGTGTAAATCGCTCACCGATTGGATCAAGCAGTACAACAATTGGATGAATACTCCAGGCGAAGTCAGTAATGAAATAAGCAGCGTTTTCTTTGACTATGAAATTGCATTTGGAGAACCCAAAATTGAAGAAGCCATCACCGAGGCAATATTCAAAAATGTAAAAAAGAACAAACTGTTTTTTGATTATTTGGGCAATGATGCTTTAAGAAAACCGCCATCGCTTAGTTTTTTTAAAAAATTTAATGTAGAAGAAGAAGGACCAAATAAAGAGAAATTTGACCTAAAAACCCGTGCGTTAATGCCATTGGTTGATAGTGCTAGATTGCTCGTTTTAAGCCATAACATTAGAGGCATCAATAATACTTTTTTAAGATTCAAACAGCTGGCAATGATAGATCAGAAACATGCAGAAATTTATTTGAACTGCGCCGATGCTTTTCAAACTATTTTTAGATTGAGAACTTTAGAAGGATTAAAAAATGATAATTCAGGACAGTTTATCAACTTAGAAGAATTGTCAAAGACTGATAAAGAAAAACTAAAGAACGCCCTGGCTCCCATGAAAGAAATGGAAGAATTAATTAAAGATTCATTTCAACTGACTCAATTTTCGTAAGATGTTCGACTGGATAAAAAACTTAAATAAGGAATATCCCGATTTTTGGAAAAATTACATTTCCAAATTCGAAAAGCGGACACCGCGGTTTGTAGTTTTAAGTACTGAAACCACAGGTTTAAATCCGGCTAAAGATGTTATTTTATCTTTTGGTGCTGTCGCGGTCCTCAACAATTGCATCGTGATTAGTGATTGTTTTGAAGTCATTTTATTACAATATAAATTTCTTCATGACAACGGCCTCTCCAATGAATTTATTGTTGAAAGTAAACAACCTAAATTAGGTGAACGCGAAGCGATTCAAGCTTTTATTGAATACATTGGCAATGCCATTTTGGTAGGACATCGAATTCATTTCGACGTGGCAATGATTAATGAGGCACTTGAAAAACTAGATTGCGGACGCCTTAAAAATGAAGCCTTAGATATTGAAATCATGCACCGAAAATTATTGGATATTACCGACAAACAATTCTCGATTGATGAATTGAGTAAAATATATAAAATCGCGAAAAGCGATCGATATTCTTCATCAGAAGACGCTTACAGCATTGCTTTGCTGTTTTTAAAATTGAAGGCCAAACTCGGCTTAAATTAACCCTACAATTCTTTCAAATCTTCCGTGATTGCTAATGGATATTGGTTTGAGGGTTAAATTACCTTCATCATAAATAAAGGGCATGCCCCTTTTAATTCTAATTGTTGCAGCTCTCTTTAATGGATAAACATTTAAAAAATCTTTTTCAATTGAAACGGCAATGGTATTGATCCACTCTGTATTGATTTCTGTTTTGGTGAAATAAGTGATCGATTTGCAAATTACTTTTCCTAAATGTTGGCCGTCGACCAGTTTTGTTTCAAAACACTCAAACTGTAATGGATTAAATGCCCTAATATTGGTGCATCTATTGAAAATTTTATAAACCGCTTCTTTTCTGCTCCACAGGCTCCAAACCATAATTTCTGGCTTATCTGCAAGTTGAATAAGCAGTTTTTCTTTTGTAGTAAAAATTTTATCGACAAAACCTCTCCTTTGCCAATTGCTTTGCTTTTCGGCTAAAGTGAGATCGACGATATCGTTTCCGATCATTTTTCAGATAATTTAGTGTCAATAATTTCCATTGCCGATTTAATATTCAGCATACGCTCCATTGATTGGTTGTCGATTTCAATACCAAACGTTTCTTCAACATCCAAAATAACATCCACTAAATTAGCGGAATTAATCCCCAGATCTGTTATAAAATCTGTGTTTTCAGTTAAGTTTTCAAAGGCATCCTGCTTGGTAATATAAGGCTTAACGATAATCTTTAATTTTTCTATGGTCTCTTCTTTGTTCATGGTTTATTTGTATTTTTTAAAAATCACACACGCATTGACGTCGCCAAAACCAAAACTGGCTTTCGCAATAATATTAATTTCTTTTTCAATTAATTTTTGAGGGATTCGGGACACATCGATGATATTCGAAATGTCTACGTTTACGTCGTCGCAATTGATATTCGGGAAAATAAAGCCGTGATGCAATTGCAAAACAGTTGCAACACTTTCAACACTCCCCGACCCCGTCAAGCAATGACCTACCATAGACTTCAGGGAATTAATATAAGGAAAATCAATTCCTTTTCTGTTTAGCGCTTCACTCCAATTCTGTATTTCAAGACTGTCTTTACTTGTGGCGGTTAAATGACCGTTGATTGCTTCTATATCGTTAGCTGAAATTCTGGCATTTGTTAAAGCATCGGAAATGCATCTTTTTACCGCCACAGGATTGGGCGCTGTCATGGTTCCGCTTCCGCGTTGCCCGCCAGAATTAATATTGCCACCCAGGACTTCGGCATAGATTCTTGCTCCTCTTTCTAAAGCGGTTTCCAAATCTTCTAAAACAAAAGCTCCCGCACCACTCCCAGGAACAAAGCCGGAAGCCGTGGCACTCATAGGCCTCGACCCCTGCTCGGGTGTCTCGTTGTGCCTAAAGGTACATACTTTCATGGCATCAAATCCGCCCCAGATATACGGACCGCTGTCACTAGTACTGCCCGCGAGTATGCGTTTCGCCTGACCTGACTTTATCCTTTCAAAACCCATTAAAATGGCTTCGGTTCCGGTAGTACATGCAGATGAATTGCTGCTGACCTGATTCCCCAAACCCAATTTACCTCCCAAATAGGCGCTCACACCGCTATTCATTGTTTGCGCTACGGCGGTGCTTCCTAATCGGCGCGTCTGAAAGTCATCAATTTTATAAATGCTTTCGCGAAATTTTTCAATGCCAGACGTGCCGGTTCCGAAAATAGTGCCAGAATCCCAATCGGGTTCCGCATTCATCGCAATCGTTAAATCGGCATCGTTCCACGCGTCAACGCCAGCAATTACACCGTATAGAATTCCGGCAGCATTAAAATTCCGCAATTCCAGTTCTGTAAAGTACTGCAAGGATAGTGCTCTTGAAACTTCGGGCGTACCCGATATCTGACAAGAAAACTGCAACCGTTCCAATTCTGCGTCGTGTTTAATTCCAGACACTCCTTTTTTTATAGCATCCAGAAACACATCAAGACCAACACCATTTGGCGCCACTATTCCAAGACCGGTAATTACTACTCGCCTATTCATTTTTTGAAATTATTATACCGGCAATCGCACCACTACAGATTTCGGTTCCCACTTCATTTATCATCTTCACCTTACACTTTAATTTTCCAAACCTGAAATATATTTTTTCAGAAATCACCGTTACTCTCTCATTGGGGAAGACCGGTTTGATAAATTCTATTTGCGTTGATGTAAGGGCAATTTTGGTTTTCTCTTTAAGCGTATCATCGGTTAAAAAAATTCCAAGGCAAACCAAACCAATTTGTGCCATGACCTCTGTAAGAATTACGCCCGGCGTTACCGGATTGCCAGCAAAGTGACCTTTGTAAAAATCCAATTCAGGATCAAATCTAAAAGTACCTGTTACCCCATTTTCATCAATGTAAATCAATTCATCCACAAATAGGAAAGGCTTTGTGTAGGGTAAATTTGAAAGTATTTCCTGTTTTGTCATTTGAGATTGTAATACCTTTTCAAAATTTGAGTAAAACCCTTTGGGCTGAAAATCCAGGTCCGAAACTCAGCATCAAACCCAACGCTCCCTTTTTTGGTGACTGGTCCATAATTCGCTCTAAAACATATAATACGGTAGCACTTGACATATTTCCGTATAAACGCAGCACCTCTTTGGTATCGTTAATGTTTTTTCCCAAACCTGAAAACAGCTCCTCTACCGTTTGAATGATTTTTTTACCTCCGGGGTGAAAAATCAAGTGGTCAATATTGTCAATTTTTAGTTTATTTTTTTCTAAAAATGGATGAATGATCGCTGGAAAATGGGCGGCAATTGTGTCCGGAACCGCCACGTCCAACACCATTTGCAAACCAGAATTGGTAAGTTTAAATCCCATCATGTCTATGTTATCATAAAAATGATACATCTCTTCGGCTATAATTTCTGGACCACTATCATCTCCGTGGGAAGACAATAATACGCAGGCTGCACCATCGCCAAAAATCGCAGCACTTACAATATTAGCCATTGAAAAATCGTCGAGTTGAAACGTTGCCGTCGGGCTTTCTACCGCAATAATGGCTGCGCGTTTGCCCGGATTGGATTGCAGGAAGTTTTTCGCGTATATTATTCCGGATATTCCTGCAGCACAGCCCATTTCCGTGATGGGAAGCCGCACAATATCTTGGCGTAACTTCAGTTTATTGATCAAATAGGCATCTAGAGATGGAATCATTATTCCGGTGCAGCTTACCGTAATAATATAATCCAAATCGGAAGGTTGCCACTGCGCTTTTTCGAGTGCTTTTTGGAGTACACTTTCACCTAAAGCAATCATTTCACGCACATAAATATCATTTCTTTCTTCAAAAGAAGTCTGTGCAAATACTTCTATAGGATCCATGATTGAAAATCGCTTGTCTACGGCGGCACCTTCAAAAATCTTCTTTACTTTTCTGATAAAGCGGTCCTCTTGCCCTACAAGCCACGCATCTAAAAACGGAATAATTTCTTCGGTGGTCCTGGAATATTTGGGCAACTGCTTGGCTACTGCTTTAATTTTTACGCTCATATTTTTGAAATAATCCATTGGTAACGGAAAGCCCATTTCCATTGGATGGTGTAATTTTTACAATTTAATTTTTCTGAAAATGGAATCAATTCTGCTTTCTTGAAACCTCGTAATATGGAGGTTAAACCATCTTCTCTCGAAATAGGATTCAATCGCAATACAAAGCACAATCCCTGAAACAATCGGTAAGCTATACTGCTTCGATGCAAATCATTAATTACGATCCCTAACGTTGCCTTTTTATGGCAATTCGCCAATAAAGTGTCAATTTCCTCGTTTTTAAAATGATGTAGCGTTAAGGTTAACAAAACAATATCATAATCCAATTCTGTAATTTTATTCCCGAAAATGTCTTCGCAGCGGAATTGAATATTGGGATAATGCAACGACAATTCTTTGGCATAACTAATGGTAAAGTTATTAGCATCAATGCCAATTAAATTAAATTTTAAGTTATTGTGTTCTGCATAATCTGCCAACATTCGCAACATATCACCATTTCCGCAACCCAGATCAACTATGGTAATTTCTAGTGATTTGTTGATTTTAGAAATAAGTTCATTCACGCCTTGCAGCGTTAATTTATTTCCTCCCAAAAATTGATTTATTTTAGAAATTTTATCGAGTGCATCCTCTATAACTCCGCCCTTCACAGTGAAGTCGTCCATAATTTCTGGTTTGTCAGTTCGGTGTTTTGTACTAATTATCAAGGTCTATGAATTTAAAATTATTGGTTTTCCGTGTGTCTTTGCTATAATTTTTGGCAGCAGAGACGGGAATAATGTTACAATACGCAGTAGTTGCTCTGAAAGTTTTGGCTTACTTAAAATTCGGGCAAGTACCCTCCCAATACCCAGCCGACTATTAAAATTAAAATCCCAAGTTGCTCTGTATTGTTGTTCTAATGCTGCTCTAGACAATTCTTTATTGTAAAATTTCTGCACCAATTCCGAGACAATTTTGGCGCTGTGCACCGCCATCGCCATGCCGTTACCACACAAAGGATGAATCAATCCTACACTGTCACCGATCATTAAGATATGATTTTCTACCGCGTCTTTTTTTTCAAAAGAAATTTGACTAATGGTCAGAGGCTTGTCGAAGACCGGGGTGACGTTGTCAAAAATAGTTTTAAGTTGCGGATTTTTTGAAACTACCTTATCTTGGTAGTCTTCAATATTTTTGTAATTTTTGAAGGTTTTATAATCGGCGAGATAACAAATATTAATGAGGTTGTTTTCTACTTTTGAAATCCCGCAATATCCTCCTTTGAAGTTGTGCAATCCAACAGAATCATCAGGGAAATCACCAATGTAATGGGATTTTACCGCCAACCACGGTGACTTTTTAGTCAAAAAATTTCTATGCAACTGCTGGTCAATATTTGACCGCTTACCATAGGCCCCGATTAAAATTTTTGATTTTAAAATTGTTTGCTGCACAGTGGTCACGGCGAATTCGTCATTATCGAATGCGATGCTTTCTACAGTTTCTTCTACAAATTGACAACCACTTTCGATTGCCTTCCGGAATAGAAATTCATCTAAAGCAAAACGACTGATCCCAAATCCGCCTAAAGGTAAATTGCCTTTGATGACCTTACCATTTGCGGTAGAAAAAATAATTTTATCAATATTGGTTGGTTTAATATCACTTACATTAATATCCAGCCATTGTAAGTAAGGTAGGACTTCGTTAGAAATATATTCTCCACATACTTTGTGTTTAGGATAGCTATTCTTTTCAACGACTGTCACTTGAATTCCGATTTTAGCCAAATGAATGGCGGCAGTCAATCCTGCCAATCCCCCCCCAATAATTATTACTTCATAAGTTTTCATAGCAAGTAAAAATAGAAAATTAAATGAAAAGTCAGTTGTAAAAAGATATTAAAATGTTATGTAATTTAGGTACGAATCAAAAAGAAAATGCCGCGATCAAATATTTCTGAAAACTGAAGTGATTATAACTTCCCTTCTGAAATTTCCGCTACAATTTCTGGATTTAGCAAAGTGGTGGTATCACCAAAACTAGAAAAGTCACCCTCGGCTATTTTGCGAAGGATGCGTCTCATGATTTTCCCCGATCGCGTCTTAGGTAAACCAGAAACAAACTGAATTTTATCCAATTTTGCAATCGGACCGATTTGATTCGAAATGATTTGGTTGATTTCTATTCTTAAGTTATCGTGGTTTCTGCTTTCGCCGATATCTTTCAAGATAACATAGCCGTATAGTGCATTTCCTTTGACATCATGCGGAAAACCCACGATTGCACTTTCTGCTACTGCCGGATGCTCGTTGATGGCATCTTCAATAGGCGCCGTTCCTAAATTGTGCCCAGAAACAATAACCACATCGTCAACACGACCGGTGATTCGGTAGTAACCAACCTCATCCCTCAGCGCACCATCTCCGGTAAAGTATTTGCCGGGGAATGTAGAAAAATAAGTTTCTTTGTAACGTTGGTGATCGTTCCAAATGGTTCGTGCAATGGCAGGCCAGGGAAACTTGATGCACAAACTACCCGTTACCTGATTGCCTTCAATTTCATTATGCTTTTCATCCATTAACACAGGCTGAATTCCGGGCAATGGCAAGGATGCATAGGTAGGTTTTGTCGGGGTAACAAATGCAATTGGGGAAATCATAATGCCGCCGGTTTCGGTCTGCCACCAGGTATCTACTAGCGGACAACGTTTTCCACCCACGTGATCGTTATACCAATGCCAAGCTTCCTCGTTGATCGGTTCACCAACCGAACCTATTACTTTAAGCGATTTTAAAGGAAACCGTTGCACGTAATCTAAACTTTCTTTTGCCAATGAGCGAATAGCCGTGGGTGCTGTGTAGAATTGGGTTACTTTGTGCTTCTCGATGACTTCCCAAAAGCGACTAAAATCGGGATAAGAAGGAATGCCTTCAAAGATTACCGTCGTGGCGCCATTTAACAAGGGGCCATACAATATATAAGAATGTCCGGTGATCCAACCAATATCTGCAGTACACCAAAAGACATCATTCTCTTCATAGTGGAAAACGTTTTTAAATGTATAAGCGGTATACACCATGTAGCCAGCGGTAGTATGCACCATTCCTTTAGGCTTTCCGGTTGAACCCGAGGTGTATAAAATGAATAAAGGGTCTTCAGCATCCATGATTTCAGCGACATTGTTATCAGACGCTTCGTCCAAAAGTGGTTGCAACCATTGGTCGCGATCGACTTTCATTTGTACTATTGTATGAGATCTTTTGACCACCAAAACGTTTAGGACACTTGGGCATTTTTCTAAGGCTTCATCTACTATTCCTTTTAAATCTATCGATTTGTTGCCGCGGAAACCACCGTCAGCCGTCAAGACCATTTTACATTCACTGTCATTAATTCTTGTAGCGACAGCAGTTGCAGAAAATCCAGCAAAAATCACAGAATGAATAGCTCCAATTCGGGCACAAGCCAAGACGGAAACTGCCAATTCAGGAATCATGGGCAAGTAAATGCAAACGCGATCTCCTTTTTGAATGCCTTGTTCCCGAAGGACATTGGCCAATTTTGACACCCGTTGGTGCAGTTCATTGTAAGTGATATGAAGTGCTTCCTCTTTCGGATCATTGGGTTCGAAAATAATCGCAGTTTTGTTACCTCGGCGCGCCAAGTGCCTATCGATGCAGTTTTTAACGATATTGACTTTGGCGTTGGTAAACCATTTAATTTCAGCTTCCGCCATATTAAAATCAATTACCTTATCCCATTGCTGATACCATGTAAAATTTTCTTCGGCGATCTTGCCCCAAAATTTTTTGGGTTCACGAATCGATTTGTTGTAGTGCTTGAAATATTGCTCTAAATTGTTTATTTTATAATAGCTCATTTTAGTTTTGATGTTTTGGCAACGGTTTTCAAAGTTAGGCATTAACCGTCGAATTGATGAAGGTATCTTTTTAAATCTGTTTTGATTTCGGTTTGTCGAATTCGCCTTTCAAAGCATAATATCCGAAGGTGCCCAAACCCAAAACAATTAATGGGGTAAGTATGAAAAGTATTATGATTCCAAACACCAAATCGTCTTGTTTGCCCGATAAAAACTTTGGTAAACCGAATTGAAAAATGCAGAAATATGCTGCTGCAAAGGCCAATGCAATCCATAAAATGCCTAAAAATCGTTTTAATTGATTCATAATTATTCTATTTTAAATGTGCGTGTTTTCATTTTTATTGTCAATATAAATCATTCCGATTATAAAACAAACTGAGGCAATTATTATTGGATACCATAGCCCTGATAAGTAATATTCTGATTCTCCTGCCTCCTTTGAGTGGGTCACAAAATAAGTGGAAATCGCAGGCAATAATCCGCCGAAAATGCCATTTCCAACATGGTAAGGCAACGACATCGACGTATACCTGATCTTTGCCGGGAACATTTCTACTAAGAATGCTGCGATGGGTCCGTAAACCATCGTTACAAACAATACTTGAATAAAAATCATAAAAATTAGCATCCATCGGTCGTGAGAGTTGATGCTTACCGTGATTTTCGTTTCCGATTTGGGCTTTCCATTCTCTATTTTAGCGATGCCTTTCTCTAAAGATATTGTTTTTATTTCAAGAAATGCCGTACCGTCTTTGAACTGTTTTCGGGTAGTATAGATCGAGTCCATGGTCTGTTTTTTGTTTTCTTTGAGTTCAGCCAATATGGTCGTTTTTTCTACCATCTCCATTTTGTTTTTTACATTGGTAGTCTCAAACATCGTTTTATAAATGGGTCGATAAAGTAAAATGGCAAGCAGCATGCCACCCATCATGATATATTTTCTTCCAATTTTGTCACTCAACCAACCGAAAAAAATAAAGAAAGGAGTTCCAAGGATTAAAGCGACACCGAGTAATGTATCCACTTGAGAGGAATCAATATTCATCACCGTCTTCATAAAACTCATTGCATAAAATTGGCCAGTATACCACACAACTCCCTGCCCCATCGTGGCACCAAACAATGCAAGCAATACAAATTTAAGATTGTAACGATTACCAAAACTTTCCTTCAATGGATTAGTACTTGTGTTACCCTCCGCTTTGGCTTTTGCAAATACGGGAGATTCAGACATATTTTTACGAATGAGGTAAGATATACCTACCATGATGATCGACACCCAAAACGGAACTCTCCATCCCCAAGCGTCAAATTCTTCCGGAGTCAACAGACTTCTAGTAGCCAATATAACCATTAGGGAGATAAACAATCCGACCGTGGCTGTTGTTTGTATCCAAGAAGTCCAATACCCTCTCTGTCCTACCGGCGCATGCTCTGCAACATAGGTTGCTGCTCCGCCATATTCGCCTCCAAGTGCTAGTCCTTGAAGCAATCGCAATAGCAAAACTAACACTGGAGCCATGAAACCGATGGTCTCGTAGCTTGGAATGCAACCAATTAAGAAAGTAGCTCCGCCCATTAACAAAAGGGTGACCATGAAGGTATATTTTCGCCCAATTAAATCTCCAAGTCTTCCAAAAAAAATGGCGCCAAAAGGCCTAACTACAAAACCTGCCGCAAAGGTGGCTAGTGTAGATAGAAAAGCGGCGGTGGGGTTTTCTGATGGAAAAAATTTTGTCGAAATAACAACCGCCAAACTTCCAAAAATGTAAAAATCATACCATTCAATCATGGTTCCCATCGACGAGGCTGAGATTACTTTCCAGATTCCTTTAGTAGAATTCTTGTGCATAGATTTATGGATAAGGTTACCAATCAAATATAAAAATTCTTGTAAATAAACGACTAGTTTGGCTTGAATTTTATCAAATTCCTAATATTAATCTTCAAAAACTGAATCTATTTTAATAGTGGTGCAGTTTTTTTTATTTAATTTGTAGTAAACTAAACCATTCATGGAACTTGACCCAGACCAAATGGAACAAAAATCCATTTATAAATTACTTACCGGTATCATTATTCCACGACCCATAGGGTGGATTTCAAGTATCAGTAAAGAAGGCATTTTCAACTTAGCGCCTTTTTCTTTTTTTAATGCCGTGGGAGACGATCCGCCTCATGTAATGTTTTCTACTTCTCGCGGCAATAATACCAACAAAGATACTTTGACCAATGTGCTCGACACCAAACAATTTGTGGTGAATATGGTTACCGAAGCCCTGGCTGAGCAAATGAACAGCACCGCACAGCCCATTCCTGCGCATGAAAGTGAATTTGATTTTGCCAATCTTACTCCGATTCCATCATTAAAAATAAAACCGCCAAGAGTGAAAGAAAGTCTTATTACAATGGAGTGCGAACTGGTGCACCATTATACTTTAGAACACCATAAATTTGGCGGCGCAACCATCATGATTGGCAAAATTGTGATGTTTCATGTTGACGAAAAGGTATGGCTTGATGATTATAAAATTAATCTCGACGCCTATAAACCCATTGCTCGCTTGGCTGGTGCTCACTATGCTAAAATGGGTGAATTATTCTCTATCAAAAGAAATTAAAATGAAAATAACAGTAATCGGTGGCGGACCAGGGGGATTGTATTTTTCGATACTACTGAAAAGAGCGATTCCCAATTGCCAACTCGATCTTTACGAGCGAAACAAAGCAGATGATAGTTTCGGATTTGGCGTGGTTTTTTCGGATGAAACGTTGAATGAATTTCTATCACGAGATCCAAAATCATACGAATTGATCCGCAGTGAATTTGCTTATTGGGATGCGCTTGATGTGGCCCGAGATGGAGAAAAAGTACGCATTTCTGGTAACGGATTTTGTGGGTGTTCGCGAAAAACCTTACTGCAGCTGCTGCAACAGCGCTGTGTGGAAGAAGGCGTTCGACTTCATTTTGACTACAATATTGAAGCGATTACCCAGTTTAATGATTCCGACTATATTGTGGTATGCGACGGTAGCAATAGCGCCATCCGCGAACAATTCACCGACGACTTTGGCACAAAAATTAAACTCCAAAAAAATAAATTTGTTTGGTTGGGATCGACAAAACCACTAGAAGCATTTACCTATTTTTTCAAAACGACTCCTCATGGTACTTTTGCAGCGCACAGCTACCAATATGAAAAAGAACGAAGTACTTGGATTTTTGAATGTACCGAAGATACTTGGAATAAAACCGGCTTTGAAACCACTGATGAAGCGACTACCATCAGTAAAATTTCAGCAATATTTGCAGAAGAATTGGATGGACATCCACTCATTTCGAACAAATCCCATTGGCGTCAATTTCCCACCGTTACCAATGAAGTTTGGCACAAAGACAACATCGTTTTGTTGGGAGATGCCAAGGCCACTGCACACTATTCAATCGGTTCCGGAACAAAATTGGCGATGGAATGTGCCATCGCACTTGCCGACGCCATTATCGAATTTAAAACAAACAAAATCAAAGTTTTTGAAAAATATGAAAAATTGCGACGCGACCGGGTAGAAATGATCCAGCATGCAGCCAATGTTTCTTTAGATTGGTTTGAAAATATGGACCGACACATGCAACACGATTTTATGCAATTTGCATTTGGCGTAATGACGCGTTCCAAAAAAGTCACTTTCGAAAACTTGAGTTTGAGAGACGCAGCATTTACAGAAAAAGTCTTAACCGAATTTAATTGTAACATTGGTAATTTCAAAGTTAAAGTCCCAGCCGCTTTTACTTCTTTTTTCTTACGGGATATGCAGCTCAAAAATCGGATAGTCATGTCGCCGATGGGACAATATGCAGCCGAAAACGGACTGGTTTCTGATTGGCATTTGGTGCATTATGGCGCTAGAGCTACCGGTGGTGTAGGGTTAATAATTACCGAAATGACTGCGGTTTCTGAAAACGGACGCATCACTTTAGGTTGTACCGGAATTTGGTCTGAGGAACAGACCCTTGCGTGGAAAAAAATAACAAATTATGTACACAGAAACAGCAAATCCAAAATCGGGATTCAACTTGGACATTCCGGTAGAAAAGGTTCTGTAAATGTTCCTTCAGTTGGCAACAACATTCCGCTAGGAAAAAATGGATGGGATTTATTGTCAGCCTCCCCGATTCCTTTTACGCAGCATATGCAAACACCAAAAGAAATGAACGTTTCTGATATGGATAACGTCATTTCAGAATTTGTCAATGCCACGATCAATGCCGATGAATCCGGTTTTGATATGATTGAATTGCAAGCCCATCACGGGTTTTTATTGGCTTCTTTTCTTTCCCCCTTAACTAATGTTAGAACCGATGAATTTGGAGGATGTATTGAAAATCGAGTCAAATTCCCAGTACAAGTTTTTCAAGCCATGCGCGAAGTATTTCCTCAAAGCAAACCAATGTCGGTACGAATTTCGGCCTCCGATTGGGCAGAAAATGGAATCAGCGAACAGGATGTAATATTCATTTGCGAAACTTTTAAACAAGCAGGGGCGGATATTATCAACGTTTCTACTGGTAACACAATTGAATATCAACAGGCACAGGTGGGTCGAATGTGGCAAACTCCTTTTTCCGATTTGGTGCGCAACACTGTCCATATTCCGACAATAACAACGGGCTATATTCAAGACATCGACCAAATCAACACCCTGCTTTTAAATGGCAGAGCCGATTTGGTGGCATTAGGTCGGCCTTTACTACTTGATCCTAATTTCGTAAGGCACGCCCAAGCATATGAAGCGTTTAAGCCTTCCGATATCCCAAACCAGTACATCGCAGGAATATCGCATTTGTATGGCTTACATGCTTCTGAAAGAAAAATGACAGAGGGGATGAAAAAAGCGCTTAAACCCGAAAGCCACAAGTAATTATTAATGAAACATTACGAAGACGAATTCGCGCACGATCATTTACCGGATCTAAGTTTACAGCCAGACTATTTGTTTGAGCTGCCTCAATTTCAGCAGTTCCAAACAGGCAATTGTGTGGAGCAACTCCTCGACCGTCATATTCTGGAAGGTTGTGGAGAGGCGGTTTGCCTGCAGACTTTTAAAACGCGTTGGACTTACCGCGATTTGTTTGAAAAATCGAATCAAATCGCGCATGTGCTGAAAGTGGATTTGGGTTTAAAATCAGGAAACCGCGTGCTGATCAGATCGGCCAACAATCCGATGATGGTAGCTTGTTGGTTTGCTGTTTTAAAGGCAGGTGGCATTGTTGTCGCCACAATGCCCCTCTTGCGCTCCAAAGAATTGACGACGATTGTCGATTGCGCACAAATTTCGCATGCTTTCTGCGACCTTGATCTAGCTGAAGAAATAGATAAGGTAAGTTCTCCCTTTTTAAAAAAGGTATGTAAATATGAGGGTGGAGAAAAGGCCATTTCTGAATTGGAAGCCTTGATGTTAGACAAACCCAAAACATTTACAAATTACCATTCCAAATTCGGCAGCGTAGCATTAATTGGATTTACCTCAGGAACCACTGGATTACCCAAAATGACGGCGCATCACCACAAAGACATTTTGAATATATGCGAGGCTTTTCCAAATTATGCGTTACAACCTACTCCAAACGATATATTTACCGGAAGTCCACCACTGGGATTTACCTTTGGTTTGGGTGGATTGGTATTGTTTCCGATGTATTTTGGAGCGTCCACTTTTTTAATAGAAAAACCCAGCCCCGATTTATTATTGCAAGCCATTCAAGAATATAAAATCACAATTTGCTTTACAGCGCCCACGGCTTGGCGCATCATTACCGCTAAAGTCAAAGACTATGACATCTCTAGCTTGCGCAAATGCATTTCTGCCGGTGAATCTCTACCCTTAAAAGTATGGGAAGATTGGTACCAAGCGACAGGTTTGAAGATCATAGACGGCATCGGTGCAACCGAGATGCTTCATATTTTTATTGCTTCTAATGAATCAAATATGAAACCTGGAGCTACCGGCCTTCCGATTACGGGTTACGAAGCCAAAATTATAGATGCCGATGGAAAGGAACTATTGACCAACCAACCCGGAAGATTAGCGGTTCGCGGCATAACCGGCTGTAAATACCTCAATCGACCCGACAAACAAAAAGAATATGTTGAAAAAGGTTGGAATATTACGGGAGATATTTTTAAAAAAGATGACGATGGCTATTATTGGTTTGTGGCACGAGGCGACGATATGATTATTTCTTCAGGTTATAATATTGCTGCAGTTGAAGTAGAAAGTGTACTTTTAACCCATCACGACATCCTTGAATGTGCCGTGGTGGGCGTGCCTGATATCGAACGTGGCATGTTGGTTTGTGCGTACATCGTTCTTAGAGATAAAGGTAAACCATCAGATAATTTAGCTAAAGCTATACAGTTGTGGTTTAAGGATATAGCCGCACCTTACAAGTATCCGAGAATAATTTATTTTACAGACCAATTGCCCAAAACAGAAACCGGAAAAATACAACGATTTAAATTAAAATAAATGAACCTGCCTTTCCAAAAAACCGAAAAAATCCGTTTTAAGCATGTCGACTATGCCGGAATTGTATTTTATCCTAGATTTCTCGAAATGCTTAACGACCTGGTTGAAGATTGGTTTGAGGAGGCGTTTGACCAGCCTTTTTCCAAAATGCACAAAACCAATGGCATTCCGACTGTAGATTTGAAAGTTCAATTTAAAAATCCGGCAAGACTAGGACAAGTTTTAACAAAAAAACTATGGGTAAAAAAACTAGGATTTGCTTCTGTTTTATGTGGATTCGAGTTTGAAGATGAGCATGAAAAAATGATTTTGTCAGGCGAAGTAACCTTAGTAAATGTCGCTTTTAATGACCCGCGTGATGCTATCAAAGCCGCTCCATTTTCTGAAGAAATGAAAATGAAAATTCTGAAATTTAAAGTAGAATAAGTCGTTACCAAGCCAACCAATAACATGTCGTTTTTAATTAAATTTAATCAAATTTACACCAATGACTTTTCCAAAATTTAAAGCCGCTACCGTCCAGACTTCTCCGGTATTTCTCAACATAGAAAAAACGGTAGACAAAGCGATTTCGTTGATCCAAGAAGCCAGTTCAAATGGCGCACAACTGATTGCTTTTCCAGAAGTATTTATTGCCGGCTATCCGTATTGGAATTGGATTATGACACCCATTCAAGGCAGTAAATGGTACGAGCAATTGTATAAAAATTCTGTGACCATCTCAGATCCGGCCATTATAAGAATTCTGAAGGCTGCTCAGGATAACAATATCCACATCGTTATTGGTATTAATGAACGTGGCGAAAGTTATGGCGAAATTTACAACACCAATTTAATCATCGACAACAAAGGGCAACTCGTTGGAAAACACCGAAAGCTCGTTCCTACTTGGGCTGAAAAACTAACATGGACTTCCGGCGATGGTTCTTCCTTAAAAGTGTACAAAACTGAAATCGGTCCCATTGGTACTTTGGCATGCGGTGAAAACACCAATACCCTAGCGCGTTTCACTTTGCTGGCACAAGGCGAATTGATTCATATTGCCAATTATATTTCGCTCCCCGTTGCCCCTCCCGATTACAATATGGCCGAAGCGATTAAAATTCGTGCCGCGGCCCATTCTTTCGAGGGTAAACTATTCACCATCGTTTCGTGTGCTACGATTTCGAAAGAAATTATGGAAGCCTTAAAACCCGATGTGCCCAATGTAGAAGAATTACTAACTAGAAAAAATTCTGCCTTTTCTGGTTTTGTTGGTCCAAATGGCGCCGTGATCGGTGAGTCCTTAATTGATGACGAAGGATTGATTTACGCCGATATCGATCTTGAAAAATGCATTCAGCCCAAACAAATGCATGACATTCTCGGACATTACAATCGCTTTGATATTTTTGACTTGCGGGTCAATACAGCGCCCACACGAAAGATTACTTTTATTGATAATCACGAAGAATTTAATTCAAAATAAGATGGAATCAAAACACAGCGACGACGTAATCGGTCGCGCAAGAGTACAAGACACACCTGAACTCGAAGCCTATTATAAAGAACTTGAATTGCTTGGTGCCGGTGCATTATGGACGGTTGCCAACGATATCGAACCCTGGGAGCCCAAAACTGCTTCGGTTCCGATGCTGTGGAAATACCAGGCATTGAGAAGCTTAGTGCTAAAATCTTCTGAACTTGTCACACCCGAACAGGCCGGGCGAAGGGTGGTGTATTTGGTCAACGACAACCGCAAAGCAGTTAGTGCTGCGGTGGGCTGGTTGTATACCGGAATTCAGGTTACACGTCCCGGAGAAAGCACATCCGCGCACCGGCATAAAGCTTCAGCCTTGCGTTTTATTATGGAAGGCGAAGGCGGTTACACGGTGGTAGACGGACATAAGATTACTTTTGAAGTTAATGATTTTGTTATTACTCCAAATTCGGCGTGGCACGAACATGGCGTGGTAGAAGATGGCAAAACCTGTATTTGGCAGGACGGACTCGACATTCCGTTAATAAATGCTTTAGAGGCCAATGATTACGCTGTGTATGAAGGCAAACAATCGTTGCAGTCGCCCACGAATTATTCTCCTTTAACTTATGGCGGTGCCGGATTATTACCTTGCAATGTGCATTGGGACAAACCCTATTCGCCTTTATTTAAATACGCATGGAAGCAAGTCTACCCAGCATTGTTAGAAGCGGCGAAAGTTAATGAAAGCTCCGCTTTTGATGGCATCATCATGCAATATTCAAATCCGCTAACCGGTGGTCACGTCATGCAAACGATGGGGGCTTCGATTCAATTATTGCGCGCGGGCGAACATACCAAAGCCCACCGTCATACCGGTTCTTTCGTTTACCAATGCGCAAAAGGAAAAGGCTACTCGATCATCGGCGGAATACGTTTCGATTGGTCAGCACGCGATATTTTCTGCATTCCATCTTGGGCCTACCACGAACATGTCAATGGTTCCGATATTGAAGATGCGTGTTTGTTCTCATTTAACGATTTACCGGTGATGGAAAAGTTGGGCTTGTACCAAGAAAGTGAATATCCTCAAAACGATGGATTTCAGATTTTGTCGTCTTCAGTGCAGTAGCTGTAAGGAGCTATTTCCTGCTGTTTACTCTATCTTTTACCAGGACTTCTGTTCCTATCAGTCCAGAAGCCCTAATAAAAGGATGCCGTTCCCATCAGGGCTAGATACTTACAAATAAAAACACCTGTTCAATAAGACATAATTAATAATGTACTGATAATGAAAGGACTTAAATACAATATCTATTTTAAAATAGCCATGATTTTTTTTATCGGGATGCTTTTGTTGATTCCTACTTCGATGATTGAAAGTCTAATTTACGAAAGACAAACCACCCAGCAAGAAGCCATTCATGAAGTGAGTTCAAAATGGGCCAATGAGCAAACCATTTCAGGGCCTTTCATTTCCATTCCGTTTTATAAATATATCAAGGAATTTTCCAAAAAAGATTCGATTGAAAAGATCGTCCAGGTAAAAGAATACCTTCACATTCTGCCGACAGAATTAAAAATTAACGGGAAAATCAGTCCCGAACTTCGAAACAGAGGCATTTATGAAATTGTAGTTTATAACTCAAAAATCAATATCTCTGGAAAATTTAATGCGCTGCAACTTTCTGAATTTGACATTCCCGAAAAAGACATTCAGTTCGACAAAGCCCAGCTTTCTGTAGGCATTGATGATTTGAGAGGCATCGAAAAAAGTGTGCTATTAGACTGGAATGGACAGAAATTTTCTTTCAATCCTGGCGTGGTTTCAACCGATATTATTGCCAGCGGAATTAATGCACCAATCGCGCTTCGAGTCAAAGACAGCACGGCGCATAACTTTTCTTTTAATTTAGATTTAAAAGGAAGTCAATTGCTCTACTTCACGCCCGTCGGAAAAACAACCGATATTACCGTGGCGTCCCCTTGGAAAAACCCCAGTTTTAATGGAGCATTTTTGCCCGATTCAAGAACCATTTCAGAAAATGGATTTACAGCCAATTGGAATGTGTTGCACCTGAACCGAAATTATCCGCAAATGTGGATTGGAAGTCAATATTCAATTAAAGAATCTAGTTTTGGTATCGATTTGCTGCTGCCGGTAGATAATTATCAAAAATCGTTCAGATCTATTCGCTATGCTATTTTATTTATAGGATTTACTTTTCTCACTTTTTTCTTTATAGAAGTGCTTAATAAAGTATTCATTCACCCCATGCAATACATTTTGGTAGGCATTGCGTTGATCGTATTTTACACACTGCTGCTCGCAATCTCAGAGCATTTGGCTTTCAACTTAGCGTTTATAATTGCGGCAATAGCAACTTTACTTTTAATCACGGGTTATGTAAAAGCCATCCTAAAATCAAATACCCTAACTTATTTGTTAAGTAGCATTTTGTTCCTTCTCTATTCGTTTATATTTGTGATCATTCAACTTCAAGATTTTGCATTGCTCATCGGAAGCATCGGTGTATTTATCATCCTTGGACTGGTAATGTATTTCTCCAGAAAAATTGATTGGTACAACTTGAATTTGAAAGAAATCGATAAAAAAGAAAACGGATAAAAATAAAAAACGCACTATTTAAGAAAATGAAATTACTCACCTACCAAACCCAAGATTCTGAACCACGTCTGGGCTTCTACCACGACAATATGATTGTAGATATGTCTAATTTCGGCGACGTCATGCGATTTCCATTGCCGACAACCATGCTGGAGCTCATCGATATGGGCAATGAAATTATTGCCGAAATTAATGCGCTATTGCAAAGAATGGATCCCGCGGATCTGAAGGGAATTTCATTTGAAGCACACGAAATAACGGTATTGGCTCCCATTCCAAAACCAAGAAAAAACATTATTGGAATCGGTCTCAATTATACCGAGCACATAACCGAAAGCGCAAGAACCTTAGACACTGCTAACGAACTACCACAAAAACCTATCATTTTTTCAAAACCACCCACTACGGTAACCGGAACGCAGACCAATATCCTACTCAACCCAAAATTGACCCAACAACTAGATTGGGAAGTCGAACTTGCCGTAGTTATTGGTAAAAAGGGAAAATATGTTCCTAAAGAAGAGGCGCTGGAGTATGTTTTTGGATATACCATCATTAATGATATTTCGGCTAGAGACTGCCGCCGCGCTGGACAATGGATTGTATCGAAAGGACAAGATACTTTTGCGCCCATGGGTCCGATATTGGTAACTAAAGACGAAATTACAAATCCGCACCACCTCCAACTGTCACTAAAAGTGAACGGTGTCGAGAAGCAAAATTCAAATACCCAATTTTTGCTTTTCAACATTAATGAACTTATTGAAGATTTAAGTACAGTTTTTACCCTCGAAGCAGGCGATATTATTGCTACCGGAACACCTTCCGGCGTGGGCGCTGGCAGAAATCCGCAGGAATGGCTATGGAATGGCGATATTGTTGAAGCTACAATTGAAGGTATTGGGACATTAATTAATACAGTAAAGGAAATTTAGGTAAGTAAAATTTAACGACAAACAATGAAAACATACCGAATTGGACAAATTGTTCCCTCTTCAAACGTAACAATGGAAACTGAAATTCCTGCTATTTTCCGTTCGCGTGAAACGATGCTTCCAGAGAGATTTACCTTTCACTCCAGTCGAATGCGCATGAAAAAAGTAACCAAAGAAGAACTCGAGGCTATGGATGCCATGAGTTTGAAATGTGCGCTAGAATTGTCTGATGCGCAAGTAGATGTAATGGGTTATGCGTGTTTAGTGGCTATTATGAGTATGGGTCGTGGTTACCATTGTGTGTCAGAGGTAAACTTGCATCAAGAAACTTTGGCCAACAACTTTCCTACTCCAATTGTTACCAGTGCCGGGGCATTAATAAACGGATTGAAAGTTTTGGGTGCCAAAAAAGTAGCAATTATAACACCTTACATGCGACCTCTGACCAATTTGGTTGTTGATTATATTGAACACCAAGGGTTTGAAGTGGTGGATAGCATCGCCTTAGAAATCGCGGATAATTTAGAAGTGGCTGCACAAAACCCGATGAATTTGTTGGAAATCTACAAACGACTGAATCTTAAGGATGTTGATGTAGTAGTTGCTTCGGCTTGCGTACAAATGCCTTCTTTGGAAGTGATTGATTTAATTCAAAAAGAAATTGGCATTCCTGTGACTTCTGCGGCGGTTTGCACAGCTTATGAAATGATGAAAAAATTAGGCGTTATTGCGCAGGCTAAAGTTGGAGGTGAATTATTAAACGGGAAATACTAATTGTTTGACTATTGTTTTGAATTGTATAATATTAAATACAAACTTTATAATGGGTGCAAAAATCGCGAAAATTATCTTTATAAAGTTTAATATTAAACCTATAAATCATAAGTGCAATTAATAAAAATTTAATAAACGAGCATCAATAGGCATGTCCTGAAAAGCTATTAACATTCAAACAACTAAAATACATGATTTGCTTATCAACACGCGCTAACACGAATATTGAAAATATAAGAAAACGTTAACCAACGATGTTGTTTATAATATCGATAGCCGCTGGATTAATGGAGATCCAGATTTTGCAGATGGCAGCGAAAATCTAACCAAAAAATAAATCAATCCTAACTTAAAACTATACATTATGAACGGTTTTTTTAAAACTTTAATTGCAGGCTACGGCGCAAAAAAACTAGGTGGTGGTTGCCTTGGAACTATAATCTTATTTGTAATTATTTACTATATCCTTGGTTATTTTTAGTGATTACAAATTTCGAATAAAAAAAAGCTTCCTTTCGTTGGAAGCTTTTTTATTTATCGTTTTAAAGAGAAATGAGATTTAAATTGTTTTTTTACGTCTTTTTCAAAATAATCTACGGTAAACCAATAGTCTGTGCCGGGGAGGGATTGACCATTGTAAGTTCCGTCCCAACCGGTTCCATTTGGACTAATTTCCTTGATCAATTTCCCAAACCGATCAAATATGAAAATCGTTGAATTGACTTGGTCTTTTAATCCAAAAATATTCCACGTATCATTATAATTGTCATCGTTTGGAGTGAAGAATTTAGGATAATTTATCACCATGATACTCGGATCAGAAAGCGAAGGACCACAATTATTTTTATCCAATACCGTAATGGTATGAAGTCCAGCCGTTACGTTCTCGAATACATTGCTTTCTTGGGCGGGTCCAAAATCCAATTGGTACAAATACTCTCCAGGACCAGAAGCCAGGACGGTAATAATCTGAAGGTCATCAAAATAGTTGCTGACAACACCTTCAATAGCACTAAGATTGTATTCATTAACCGTGACATTTATAGTTGTGGCTAGTCCGCATTCGCCGACATTAGGTGTAAAAACATAAGGAGTGCTTCCCACCAGATTGTTATCAATTGTGACTGGAATCCAACTTCCCGAAATACCATTCGGCGAAACCGAACTCAACACCGGAGGCGTAGTGCCCTTACACAGTGCAATGTCTTGAAAACTTGGAATTGGTGGTGGCGTCACGGCAACGTTTAGCGTCTGACTTGTTGCGCACAATCCGGCAGTCGGGCTAAATACATACGGGAAAGTGCCCACAACGGTGTTATCGATAACCGGTGGTGTCCATGTGCCTGTAACGCCATTTGGAGATATCGGCTCCAAGACTGGCGCAGTCGTTCCTAAGCAAAAACTGATCGCACTAAAATCAGGAATCGTTTTTGGGACTATAGTTACCGTCATTCTCTGGATTTTAGCGCACTGATTGATAACCGTATTCGGAGTAAAAGTATATATGGCAGTGGTCGTGTTGCTAATCACGCTTGGTGACCAAGTGCCCTCCACTCCATTTGGCGAGGTTGTGTCTAACAAAGGTATATTTGCCAAATCGGTCCCATAACAATAACTTCTATTGGGAAAGTTGGGGATGGTTACTTGTAAAACATCAATCGATAACGTTACCACCGTTGCCGTAACGCATTGGCCCGGGTTGGGTTGAAAAGTATACATTTGGTTTGGTCCCACTGTAGCAAGACTCACTGCAGCAGGTGTCCATGTTCCTGAAATACCGTTCCTCGAAATCAACGGCAAAATCGGAACATTTGGGTCATTATGACACTGTACAGCGACAGGATCAAAAACAGCGGTTACCTTCTGATTAACCACTATCGTTATTGTAGTGGTGGTTGCGCACTGTCCAGAAGTTGGGGTAAAAGTATAAGTTACCGTGGCGGTATTATTGATAGCAGGAGACCAAGAACCAGTGTAACCATTGGTAGAAATCGTCGGCAAATTTGGTAATGTGCTACCAGAGCAAATTGCTGCTACGGCATTAAATGTAGGTGTCACTTTTGCAGTTACTGTCAATATTCTAGCAGGAGATGCTACCGCAGAACAACCTCCGGTTCCTGGAACGGTATAAACGATATTGGAAGTACCAGCAGCAATAGCCGTGACCAATCCGTTGTTGGCATTTACTGTTGCTGTTGTAGGCGTTGAAGAACTCCATGTTCCACCAATCACCGTAGATGAATAGGTGGCTGTCGATCCTACACAAAGGGTTTGAGTTCCGCTAAGCGTACCGGTATTGGGCGGAGCAGTAACGATTACATTTCTCATTTGGGAATCACTTACACTGCAACCACCTGTTGCCAAAACGGTGTAGGTTATCGGAGTAGTACCCGCGGCTACTCCTGTAACAACGCCTGTCGTGGCATTAACAGTAGCGACTGCGGTATTTGTGGTAGTCCAGCTTCCACCAGCAGAGGTAGATACAAAAGTAGTGGTTGATCCAATGCAAATATTTTGGTTGCCACTCAAGTTTCCTGAAATTGGCGCGGCCGTTACCGTGACACTTCTTTGAGCCGCAGCAGGTTGGCAGCCGCCACTTCCGGCAACAGTATATTTTATGTCGGTCGTCCCTGCTGAAATTGCCGTGACCAAGCCAGAAGGATTAACAGTAGCAACTGCCGCGTTCGTAGAACTCCAAGAACCTCCTAAAACACTCGAGGAAAATGGAGCAGTAGTGCCTGTACAAATAGTCTGATCGCCACTAAGGGTTCCGGGATTTGGTGCGGCAGTGACAGTAACGGTTCTGGTTTGTGATGGATTATTCCCGGCGCAACCAGCAGTTCCCATCACAGTATATTGAACGGTGGCTGTGCCTGCTGAAACTCCTGTAACCAATCCAGAATTAGCATTTACAGTTGCGACAGCGGGTGTTAACGAATTCCAACTTCCTCCTGAAGTTGTTGATGAAAAAACAGTGGTTAAACCAACACAAATATTTTGATTTCCATTGAGAGTTCCGGCATTTGGCGCTGCCGTTACACTAATTCCCTTATTAACGGGCCCATTGGCACAAGGAAATAATATTCGATCTGGTGTAAATATATAAGTACCCCCTACGGTATTGCTAACCGCAAGCGGAGACCAAGTTCCGGAAATTCCTTCTGATGAACTAAGGGGTAAAATTGGCGATACGGATCCGGCACAGATGGCGGTTGGAACGGTCGGAAACGTGGGTGTAGTTCTGACGGGACAAAAACAACAAATATTGGATATTGGTGCAACGCATGGATAACCATTGACAGACGTAATCGTAAGCTCGACGCATTGATTGGCTAAAACGCCAAAAACCTCTAAATGGGAAATATTGGTGCTCCCGCTGACCAACGGTCCTCCATTGATGGAGTAACTATAATTATAATAAGGTGGTCCCACCAAGTTATTCCAATCAAAATAAACAGAATTGGGAGCTGTCGTCTGAGTAGGATCGCAAAACATGCTAATAGTTCCGCCAGCAGCAGAGACATTTACACTGATAGTTGTAACGGGTGACGTACAATTGGAAACCGTATTTCTGACTGTTACACTGTAGGTTGATGGAGACAAACCATTGAATGCGGTGCTTGTTTGGTAGGTGCTCCCATTGATACTGTATTGTAAATTTGCACCCAAAGGCGAGGTAACCACAATCGAACCTAACGCTGCTGAGCAGATGGGCTGGGTGGTTGTGGTGATTGGTGCCGTTGGTGAATTTGGAACTACTGCATTTAACGTTGTTGAATTTGAACACCCGCTGGCGGGATCAAAAACCGTAACGGTGTAAGTTCCTGAGACGGTTGCTAAAGCGGGATTTGGAGAATTTGCAGACAAATTTGGGCCATTCCAACTAATTGAAACGCCAGTGGTGGTAGAATTACCTATTAATTTGACAGTACAGGCGGGACCAACGCCAGTTGTACCCGACACATTCGGCAAACTTCCTACTGCAGGATTAATCGTTAGATTCAGAATATTTGAAATACATGTTGTCACAATATTTCTAACGGTTACATTATAACTGGCTGCAACTAGCCCTGAAAATACTGGATTGGATTGGTAAGTGCTGCCATTAGTACTGTATTCAAAATTGACACCCAATGGCGCACTTACAGTGATTGTTCCAGTTGAAACAGCACAAGTTGGCTGTGCTGTAACACTTGCTGATATAACTGGTTTCGGATTCACAGCGATGGTAACTGTTTTCTGTAAATTACAAGATACAGGTCCAGTAAATGAGATATCGTCAATAGCAAAATCATTACCGGCACTAGATGTATTTCGGTCATACAAACATATCAGTGCCGAAGTACTAGCGCCAGAATTCCATGTGTATGTCTTCTGTACCCAACTACAAGCAGCAGATGGAGCTAAGGAAATACCAACAGCAGCCGCATTGATCAAGACTTCAATATTGGCAAAATTTGAAGTAGATACCGTCTGAATCCAATAGCTGAAAGTATAATTTTGTCCTGCAATCACGGGTACAGTCTGGCACCAAAACTTATCGTTTCCTGCATTGAAAGTGGAACCATCACCTACCATCATATTTCCAGAGCCAGAAGTATGGTCAGAACAAGCTGAAAAACCCCCGAACCAGGTATTAGAATTTGTAACAATACCATACGTCTTTTGTGCCCCTACAGGTGTTGTTACAGTCAAATAAGTGTAATCTGAAGTAAAACCCGCATTTCCTGATGAGAAATTACCATTATTAATTAAACTGGTAGGCGTTGCAGTTGTCGAGGTTACAGTGTATGTAGTAGGCTGCGTCGGACTCACGGTAGGAGTCGCACTATTTGGCGTGGTCAATGTTGTATCGGCGGGCGAAGCTGTCCAGGTGTAGCCCGTTGTACTTCCGCTTACAGTTAAGGTGGTCGGACTTCCTGCACAAATGGTTGTTCCAGCGCTGACAGTCAAATCAGTTGGAGCGATTAGGACGATGTTATTCTGAGTAGCAGTAGCTAATGTTGCATCGGTCACGGTGAGCGTGTAAGTTCCGGCGGGTAAACCGTTAAAAATACCATTGCCATTGCTTGTATTTATCGAACCTACAATAGAATAACTATACGGTAAAACGCCGCCTACGCCGTAGCCTGAAATGTTACCATTGTTGGTTCCCGGGCAAGCTGGACTGTTAAAAGAATAATTCAGCGATAACGGCAATGGTGGTACTGTCACCGAAAAATCATCAAATGCAAAATCATTTCCAACTGGATTGGTGTTGTTGTTAAAAAGTTTGATATTTGCGCAAGGTGCCGTAGGAACAAACGTGTAAACAACCTGCTGCCAACCTGCTGCAGGTAAAGGCGCAACACTGTTTCCCGAAACCAAAGTAACGGAATTGGCATTTAAGATTTGTACTCCAATATTAGCACGTGTAGCTGCATTGGTAACGGTTGTACTTACAGATTGTATCCAGTAACTAAAAGTATACGTGGTACCGATGGTCAGCCCACAAACGCCGCTTCCTCCGTTTCCTGCTTCCCAAAAATTTTGTTGACCTCCTACAGTATTGCCGTCAATTATCATCATGTTTCCTGCGCCGCTTGTATGATCTCCACTAGCAAGAAAGTTTGCCGTATTCATTGGTTGCGGATTCGTGGTAATGGCATAATTCCCTGGAGCGGTAGTACCAGAAAAAGGTGCTGTTATAAGAACATAACCCGCTCCATTGGTAAAAAAACCGGTTCCTACCCCACTTTCAAAACCTCCGTTATTAAGCAAATTTTGGGAGTAAATGCTTAGCGTGGAAGCTACAAATAGAAAAAAAATATTGAAATAGGCCTTGGTATTTTTTTGCATTTTCTGTGGGTATTACTTTGCTTTTAAAATTAATGGTACAATATAGCAATATTTGATAATTTATAAAACGATGATGTACAAAAATATAGGCAAATTTACTATAAAATAAAAAAGAGCCCTAAAATTTGAGCTCTGTTTGATGTGTATGTTGTGGTAGATTTAATATTTCAGTAGTGTGATTAAAGCCTGTTCAAACCTTTCTTTAGGCAAATATTGATCTTCCAGTGCCTTTGTAAACGGAATAGGACTGTCTAAACTGGCTACTCGTTTAACCGGTCCATCGAGATATTCAAAACAGTCTTCCATAATCATAGCCGAAATATCACTTGCTATGCCTCCAAACATACTGTCTTCCTGAAGAATAATTACTTTATTGGTCTTTTTCACTGATTTATAAATAGCCTCTTTATCTAACGGTTGCAAGGTACGTAGATCCAATAAATCTGCCGAAATTTCTGCATATTTTGCTAAAGTCTCCAGTGCCCAGTGCACCGCAGCGCCAAAGGCAATAATCGTAATTTGATGACCTTCTTTTAACAGGGCCGCCTTTCCCAATGGAATCGTGTAATAGTCTTTTGGTACCTCTTGATAAACACTTCTGTACAACTGTTTGTGCTCAAAAAACAGTACCGGATTGGGATCATTGATTGCAGTTGCTAAAAGTCCTTTGGCATCATAGGGAAATGCAGGATACACCACTTTTAAACCCGGGGTTTTGGTAAACCAGGCTTCGTTGGTTTGTGAGTGAAACGGACCAGCTTGAGTACCGCCACCGCAAGGCATTCTTACGACTACATCTGCTTTTTCTTGCCATCGATAATGCACTTTAGCAAGATAATTTACAATCGGATTAAATCCTGAGGAAACAAAGTCAGCAAACTGCATTTCCACAATAGCTTTGTAACCATTTATTGACAGCCCCATCGCAGCACCAACTACGGCACTTTCACAAATAGGGGTATTGATAACTCTCTCTTTTCCGAACGCTGCTACAAACCCATCCGTAATTTTAAATGCACCACCATATTCTGCTATGTCTTGTCCCATGATAACCAAATGGTCATGACGTTGCATGGATTGTTTTAAAGCTTGTGAAATGGCATCTATAAATCTGATATTTTCAGTTTCATCTGAACCATTAACTGATTCAAAATCATAAGTTTTGTATACGTCATTTAATTCAACATCATAATTAGCAATTATTTCTGCCTCTGCATTTGCAATAACCAAATGATCGTCTATTTCATTTTTGATTTCAGTTCGCCAGGTTTCGTCTTGAGCTGTTGTAAGAATATTTTGCTTGATTAGATACCTTCTGTAAGTATCAACGGGATCCTTTTCTGCCCACAAATCCATCAATTCCTGCGGCACATATTTGGTGCCACTAGCCTCTTCATGTCCACGCATTCTAAAGGTTTTAAATTCGAGTAAAACGGGACGTGGATTGACTCTCATCGATTCTACAATCTCAGTAAGTTCGTTAAAAACTTCTAGGATATTATTGCCATCTATAATGTGGCTTTCCATGCCATAACCGATTCCTTTGTCAGCCAAATTTTCGCAGCGGTATTGCTCATTGGTTGGTGTTGAAAGTCCATATCCGTTGTTTTCAATGACAAATAACACGGGCAAATCCCAAACCGAAGCAATGTTCAATGCCTCATGAAAATCACCTTCACTGGTAGCGCCTTCTCCGGTAAACACCGCTGTTACTTTACCGTTCTTTTTTAATTTGTTGGCTAGAGCAATCCCATCTGCCACACCCAATTGTGGACCCAGGTGCGAAATCATACCAATTATTTTGTATTCTTGGGTACCAAAGTGAAAACTTCTATCACGGCCTTTTGTAAAGCCACTCGCTTTTCCCTGCCATTGCGCAAACAAACGTGACAACGGAATATCTCTACCAGTAAATACTCCTAAATTTCGGTGCATGGGCAGAATGTACTCGTCTTTGTCTAAAACCGCAGTAACGCCAACAGCAATAGCTTCTTGACCAATTCCGGAAAACCATTTGGATACTTTTCCCTGTCGAATCAAGATCAACATTTTTTCTTCGATGAGTCTTGGTTTGAGCAACCTTTTATATAAATCTAGGAGCTGATTGTCGGTAAGATTTCTTCTTTCAAAATTCATTATCTACAGTTTTCGGAGTGTTAAAACTGCTCAAAAGTATAAAAAAATAACAGGATGTTGGCGAAATGTTTCTTTTTTTTGGATTGTTGATAACTTTTAAAATTACGTTTTAAATTTATTATTTACATTTGTATTGATAGGGGTTTAGCACCTTTTAGTTATTAATAAAAAAATTGTAGTATGCAGAACATTCCAAGTGTGGACTTGCGTGATTTCCTTTCGGATGACCCGGAACGTAAACAAAAATTTGTAAATGAAATCGGAAAAGCATTTGAAGATATTGGTTTTGTTGCCCTAAAGGGGCATTTTTTAGATGACCAGTTGGTGACAGCGTTATACGGCGAAATTAGAAACTTCTTTGCACTTCCATTAGAAACCAAATACAGTTATGAAATCCCAGGAATCGGCGGACAGCGTGGCTACGTTTCTTTTGGGAAAGAGCATGCTAAAGGAAGAAAGGAAGGAGATTTAAAAGAATTTTGGCATTTTGGCCAGTATGTAGCTAAAGATTCGCAGTATGCTTCTGAATATCCCGATAATGTAGAAGTCGCTGAATTACCTCGTTTTAATAGCATAGGAAAACAGGCATACCAACTACTTGAGAAAACTGGGATCTATGTTTTAAGGGCTTTGGCACTACACCTCGGATTGGATGAATTTTATTTTGACAACTACGGAAAAGAAGGCAACTCCATCTTAAGGCCCATTCACTATCCTCCCATTACTTCAGAACCCGAAAATGCGATTCGTGCCGCGGCGCATGGCGATATCAATTTGATCACTTTATTAATGGGTGCTCAGGGTCGCGGCCTTCAGGTACAAAGTCACGATGGCCAATGGATTGATGCTATTGCAGAGCCAGATGAGTTGGTGATTAACGTCGGCGACATGCTTTCAAGGCATACCAATAATAAATTAAAATCGACAATTCACCAAGTAGTCAATCCGCCACGAGAATTGTGGGGGACTTCCAGATATTCAATTCCGTTTTTTATGCACCCAGTGAGCGAGATGCGTTTGGATTGCTTGGACAACTGTGTTGATGCAGAAAACCCAAAATTATATGAAGACATTTCTGCGGGCGAATTTTTGCACGAGCGTCTTGTTGATCTGGGTTTAATTAAAAAATAAATTTTTACTTTATACGTTTCAGAGACATTGAGTATTTGCTTGATGTCTTTTGTTTTTTACCAGCAATCTAGCCAATTCGCAATACTCAAAAAATGGATTTACAAGACCAATTGAAACAACTCTTCCCAGATCATGAAGTATCAAAAGAAGAGAGCACCACAATAGAAAAAAAAGAATTATGGATTCAAGCCGAACCCATGATTTGTAAATTTGAAAAACGAAAGGGCAAACCCACCACCATCATTGAAGGCTACACCGGAACCGAAGATGATTTTAAGATTTTAGCCAAAGAGTTGAAAACAAAATTAAGCGTCGGCGGCACTTTTAAAGACGATTCCATCATCATTCAAGGCAACTATCGCGACAAAATCATGGACCTACTAAAAGTAAAAGGCTTTAAAGTAAAAAGAGTTGGTGGCTAGAAATTTAATAAAACAATACAGACTGCTTAGCGTTTAGCGGCATAAAACAAACCAAATGACTATACAATCATCCGAATTAATTTTAAATCCTGACGGAAGTGTTTACCACTTAAACCTGAAACCAGAAAACATTGCCAAAGACATTGTTTTTGTGGGCGACCAAAACCGAGTGGAAAAAATTACACAATTTTTTGACAGCATCGAATTTTCGACACAAAAGAGAGAATTTAAAACCCAAACCGGAACCTACAAAGGCAAACGGCTGACCGTCATGTCGACCGGCATCGGACCCGATAATATTGATATCGTAATTAACGAACTCGATGCTTTGGTTAATATCGATCTCGAAACCCGCCAGCCCAAACAAAATCTTACGTCGCTAAATATCATCAGAATCGGGACTTCGGGGTCGCTGCATGCCGATATTCCGGTAGACAGTTTTGTATTGTCTAAAATTGGTCTGGGTCTCGACAACATGCTTCGCTCCTACCTTATCGACGGCGTTTCAAATACCGCAATCGAAGAAGCGTTCGTTGCGCACACCAACTGGGACATAAGAAAAGGCCGACCGTATGCCATTGCCTGTAGCGAAGTACTGGAAAAAATCATCGAAAGCGACCGCATGCACAAAGGCATTACTGCCACTGCTGGCGGTTTTTACGGTCCACAAGGTCGGGTCCTACGCCTGCCTATTCAAGACCAGCAACTCAATAATAAAATGGATTCTTTTGTATTTGAAAGCAACCGAATCACCAACCTCGAAATGGAAACAGCGGCCATCTACGGACTTTCAACATTACTCGGCCATCAGGCACTGTCTTTAAACGCCATCATCGCCAACCGCGCTTCCGGCACTTTTAGTGCAGACCCATACAAAGCCGTTGATGCGCTCATTGCGTACACCCTCGATAAACTGGCAAATCAATAATCGGGTTTTGCATGTAGAAGCTATTTCCCGCTATTCACGCCAATCTTTTCTTGTTAAAAAAGCAAGAAAAGGATTTCTGTTACTATCGGGGCTAGTCTTAGCGGTGTCTCTGTAGCCGTCAGGTTAATTTAAAACGATATAATAAATGAAGACACTGAACATAGTAGGTGTTCCCGAACATTTCAATCTGCCTTGGCATTTGTGTATTGAAAACCGAGAATTTGCCGATCTAGGCATCGATTTGCAATGGACCGATGTGCCAGAAGGAACCGGAAAAATGTGTCAGCTGTTGCGCGAAGGTCAGGCCGATATTGCTGTAATCTTAACCGAAGGCATCATTAAAGACATCGTTGCGGGAAATCCAAGTAAGATCGTTCAAGTATATGTGGCTTCGCCGCTAATATGGGGCATTCACGTTGGAGCAGCCTCCGCATACCAAAAACTTTCGGATTTAAAAAATGCCAAAGTCGCGATTTCGCGATTGGGTTCGGGATCTCAGTTGATGGCCTATGTCAATGCACACGAACAAGGTTGGAACACAACGCAACTGCAATTTAAAATCGTCAATACCCTTGACGGTGCAATAGCATCTTTAACTACCGGAACCGCTGATTACTTTATGTGGGAACGTTTCATGACACAACCTATCGTAGACCAAGGAATTTTCAGACGACTGGCCGACTGTCCGACGCCGTGGCCGTGTTTTGTTATCGCCGTTCGAAACGAAGTGTTGGAACAACAGCCCGAAGTAATCGCGCAAATTTTAAACACGATTAACAAAACGACATCGCAATTCAAAAAAATTCCAAATATCGCACAAACCTTGGCTGAAAGGTATTCTCAAAAAACACACGACATTCAGGTGTGGTTATCGTTAACCGAATGGTCGCAAAATTCATTCAATGCAGATATGTTAAACAAAGTTCAAAATCAGCTGCTTGAACTCGCTATTATTGATAAAAAAAGTACTTTTGCTGAAATGGTGCAAGCACTCTAGCTTTTTCATTTTTAGTTTGCTATGATAAAAATAGGAAAATATTCTCTTAGCGAGATTAAAAAAAGTCTTCAGGTAAAAAAGCCTTGGGACAATGTCATTATTTTTATTTTAAACATTCTGATTGCCATTCCTGTTTTTATCATCATCCATCAAAATTTGATCGACCCCAATTGGTATTTTCAAATTGACAGAATCCTGCTTTTTATTTTAATCGTAGCGCTGATACAATTGGCTTTGAGATTATTGAGGACAATCATCATCGTTTGTATTGCCCTTTACATCGTGGCATTGGTTATCGGTAGTATTTCAGGAAACTATGGGTTTTCAAGTGTTTTTGAAGATTATAATTACATGGTTTATTCGATGAGAGAAAGCCCCAATCCGCAAGATCTGATACTATCAAAGCTACTGCCATTTCCCAACAAATCAAAAATACTAAATGCTATCGAATACGAAAATCCCAAAATTAGAGATTTTGCACTGATGGCCACGTTAAAAGATTTTAAGAATGTACATGGTTATTCCGATTACCGAAACACCATTCAATGTTTTGCAGTTTTTAAGGAAATCAACAGCCGTTGGAATTATGTTAGTGACCCAAAAGGGCGCGATTACATCGCCAAAGCTACAGAGTCACTCCGCTATTTTTCAGGAGATTGCGATGATCATTCGATACTAATGGCTTCTGCAATAAAGGCGATTGGTGGCACACCAAGATTAATTCATACTGGCGGTCATATTTATCCTGAAATGTTGATTGGCACCAAAAGCAGTTTAGAAAGCATCAACTATTTAATTAAAAAAGTGCTTTTTGTCGGAGAGTCAAAGGGTCAAAAAATCCATTACCATATCGATGAGCGCGGACAGATCTGGTTAAACTTAGATTACACCGCCACCTTTCCCGGCGGGCCTTTTATGTCTGAGGAAATTTTGGGTGCGCTGACCATCAATTAGTTTTTAAATACCATTATATCTTTCAAATGCTTTTTATATCTTAGCCACCCAACTAACAATCATTTTATGAAGAGATTCCTTTTGATACTGCTGTTTGGCTTTCAGTTTATGACTGCCCAGGATACCATTTCCACTTCCAAATTACTTCACCGGAAAAATGAATTTCGAATTGATTTACTGTCATTGGTTGCCTCATCAAAATTAAATGCAACCTATGAGCGTTTTTTAAATAACAGGTTTTCCGTTGGGGTGACTGGTAATTATACCGATAGCAATAAAATCAATGCTAAATTTGACAGTGGAAATCGAAATGTAAATCCGAAATATGAAATTATGCCTTTTGTGCGCTACAATCTCTCTAAAGGCATTTCCAGTTTTTATTTTGCAGAAATTTTCGCTTCTGCCAATGGTGGCAATTTTAGGGAGACAGTTCGGCTGACAAACCAAAATAATAACGATTATTACACCATTCAAAAAACAACTTATTCAGATCTCGGTCTGGGTGCTGGGGTGGGTTATAAATTTTACATCAAAGACCGCTTGGGGATAGAATTTTTGGTCGGATTCGGAACCAACCTTTTCAATCGAGATAAAAGTCCGGATGTACTCTCGCGTGTCGGTTTAAATATTGGTTATCGTTTTTAAAAAAATAAATTATGAAAATTATTAAATATTTCTTTTTTTTGGCACTAGGCACCCTGCTGATGGCGGCAGATTGTTCTAATAAAGACAGTGAATTTTACAATGATGTCTTTGCGACAACTCCAGGTTTGATCGCCTTAGAAACCCAGTCGACTTACTCGGTTAATGACATCTTATGGATTAATTCAAATAATTTTTCCAGAAACATTCAAGAATCCAATCAGACCCATCCACTCGATGTTTTTGAAACAACTGGCGGAGCGCAAAGTTTTAATTTTAGTTACTTGCTGGAGAAGAAAGTTTCAGCCGATGTGTGGACTGAGTTTCCGCTTGGTAACGATTTAATTCCCGACAAAGGCATGGCAGAAGAAACCGAACTGTTTACCACAGCCTCTTGCATCTATAATCCAGTCACGGCAGCGTATGAATTCAGATATGGATTAAAATTAAGTCAACCCGGAGAATACCGTTTGAGTTTCGGTTACAATAGCACCAACGCCAATAGCGTTGAACTGCGATCTGATAGTGTTGGCAATAATTTATTTTTAAATATCAATTCGCTCATGAGTGGCTTAGATGGAAGCGGATATTACAATTTTAACGTTTCAGAGTAATACATATCACCAATCAATGGTCGTTTTTCCATTTGCGATTAATAAGGTATTGGTTTTAGAAAAGTGTTGATTTCCGAACCAATAGCCTTTATTAGCGCTCAATGGCGAAGGATGTCCGGATTCTAGCACTACATGTTTGTCGCGGTCAATTTTCGCACCTTTCTTTTTGGCAAATCCGCCCCATAGCAGAAAAATAATCCCTTGATGCTGTTCCGAAATCTTTTGAATTACAGTATCGGTAAAAGTTTCCCAGCCTTTGTTTTGATGGCTTCCCGCCTCGCCTTTTCTGACAGTCAATGTAGCGTTCAGTAGCAATACGCCTTGTTGTGCCCATCGCTCTAAATTACCCGTTTCAGGAAATGGATGATGCAAATCGGATTGGATTTCCTTAAAAATATTAATTAAAGAAGGTGGAAACGCAACCCCGTCATTAACCGAAAAGCACAATCCATTGGCTTGTCCAACGCCATGATACGGATCCTGACCTATAATAACAATTTTAACGAAATCGAAAGGGCACGAATTTAAAGCCGCAAAAATTTTACTTCCCTTTGGATAGCAGCTATGTTGTTGGTATTCTGATTTTACAAATGCAATGAGCTGGTGAAAATAGGGTTTTTCAAATTCTTCTGTTAAAATGTTCTTCCAAGAAGATTCAATAGTAATATCCATGCGCTTTATTTTAAATCAAAAATAGCCAAATTAAACGAAACAGGCGTTTAAAATTCCATATAACCCGCAATCTAAGTTGGCAGATTTTGAGTAGCTTTGCAAGGAAAAGCGCAGTAAAAAGAAAATGATCAACATCACAGAAAAAACCCTACAAGATTTACAGTTTCCGACCATCTTAGATACATTATCCTCGATTTGCAATACCGATATCGGTAAACAAAAGGCGCTTGAGATTGTGCCTTTTAAAGACAGAAAAACATTGTTGGAAGCACTGTGGCAGACTTCTGAATATGTTTCCTCCTATCAAAATAATAATGCTATACCCAACCACGGATTTGAGGCCATTATTCATGAAATTAAATTTCTTGCCATTGAAGACAGCTTTCTTGAAGTTGGAAGTTTTAGAAAGATATCGACCCTTTCAGAAACTGTAAATGTGTTGCTGATTTATTTTAAAAAGTTTGAGGATTATTATCCAAAACTTTTCACCAAGTCAGCACAAATTGAGTTAACCAAAGAAATTATCAGATTAATCGAAGAAGTAGTCGATAAATATGGCGAAATCAAAGACAATGCTTCACCGGATTTACTCAATATTCGCCGGGATATGAATGTCGTTCGAGGCAAAGTCAATCAAAGTTTTGGCATGGCGATGGCCCAATACCAAGGTTTAGGATACCTCGATGAAATCAAGGAAAGCTTTGTGCAGAATCGGCGCGTGCTCGCTGTTTTGGCTATGTACCGCAGAAAAGTGAAAGGATCGATTTTAGGAAGTTCTAAAACCGGCAGTATTGCCTACATTGAACCCGAGGCAACACTGAATTATTCGCGTGAACTGAGCAATTTAGAATACGAGGAGAAAGAAGAAATTCTGCGCATTTTAAAACAATTGTCCAACGCTATTCGTCATTTTTTACCGCTGTTGATTCAATACCAAGAATTTTTGAGCGACATTGACGTTATTGCAGCCAAAGCCAAATATGCTATGCGTATTCATGGCATTTTACCTACTATCACTGAAGACCGCCGGATGTATTTTCGAGATGCCTACCATCCCATTCTATATTTAAATAACCTACAAAATAAAGAAATTACGCATCTACAGACTTTTGACTTGGATCAAGAAAATCGTATTATCGTCATTTCCGGACCGAATGCAGGCGGCAAGACAATCTCGCTAAAAACGGTTGGGTTGCTGCAATTGATGTTGCAGTGTGGAATGTTGATCCCGGTCCATGAACGTAGCGAAACTTTTTTATTCGATAGAATTTTGACTGACATCGGAGATAATCAATCTATTGAAAATCATTTAAGTACGTATAGTTACCGTCTTAAAAACATGAACTATTTCCTAAAAAAATGCAACGAAAAAACGTTGTTTCTAATTGATGAATTCGGAACAGGCTCTGATCCTGAATTGGGCGGCGCGTTGGCCGAAATCTTTCTTGAAGAATTTTACCATCGCGAAGCATTCGGCATCATTACGACGCATTATTCCAATCTTAAAATACTGGCCAATGAACTGCCCTTTGCAACAAATGCCAACATGATGTTTGATGAAAAAACGTTAGAACCGATGTATAAATTAGCCTTGGGACAGGCTGGTAGTTCGTTTACTTTTGAAGTCGCACAGAAAAATGGAATTCCTTTCGGGCTAATCAATCGGGCAAAAAAGAAAATTGAAGGAGGAAAAGTAAGGTTTGATAAAACGATTGCCAATTTGCAGAAAGAAAGGTCCAAAATGGAAAAGACTTCTCAAACCTTAAAGGAAGAAGAAACGAAAGCCCGCGAAGAAGGCAAAAAGATGGAAATCATCAATATCAAAATCAAACAAAAACTCGAAAGCTATCAGGAACTGTATGACAGCAATCAGAAAATCATTTATATCGGGCAGAAAATTGACGATATTGCTGAAAAATATTTCAATAATAAAAATAAAAAAGAATTAATTGGCGAGTTTCTCAAGGTTATTGAAATCGAAAATTCTAAGCGTAAAAAAGCCTCCGTCAAAGAGACAAAAGTAAAAGAAGAGCAAAAAAAAGAAATTATCAAAGAGGTGACGGTTCAAGTGGAAGAAATCCGTGAGGCAAAAAAAGAGAGAAAGCTCAAAGCAAATGTGGTGATGGAGAAAGCAAAACCAGTGTTGAAAATTGGAGACAGAGTCCGGATGTTTGATGGCAAAGCCGTAGGAAGTATTGATAAAATTGAAAAGAATAAGGCGGTAGTCAATTATGGCGTTTTTATTTCTACTGTTAGTTTGGAGGTATTGGAATTTGTCGAGGCCGCAAAAAAGTAATTTTAAAATGGTATGCAGAATTTCCCTCAAAATAAAAAAATAATTCTATTTGATGGCGTTTGCAATTTGTGTGACGCGTCAATACAATTTGTCATTAAAAACGACACCAAAGATCGTTTCCGTTTTGTCGCATTGCAATCTGATTTGGGGCAACAAATAATTAAGCACATCGGCTTGGATATTAAACACATTGATAGCGTTGTTTTATATGATCCCGGTATTGCGTACTACTACAAATCCAATGCGGCGATTGAAATTGCTCGGAATTTAGGCGGTTTTTTTCATTTGGGAACCCTGTTCAGAATCATTCCGACAGCACTTCGAAATATTCTTTACGATTACATTGCCAAAAATCGATACCATTGGTATGGTAAAAAGCAAAGCTGTTTGATCCCAACGGTTGAATTAAAAGACAAATTCTTGTAGTGTAGCTGCAATTTGACCAATATAATCAATCGTAAACCTTACTATGAATTCAGTATTTATATTTGACAATAATTTGTTGCAACCTACCGCTTTGTCGTCGAAAAAAAGGGTCATTTTCTATCATGTATTTCTTGTAGTCCACTTTCACCGCGGTAGCAAAAGCAATGTTGATCATAACGTGACCAGGTAAACAAAAAAAACTCCCAAATGAATTGGGAGTTTTTTCATTAAAATTTTTCACCTTATTTTTTGATTATTTTTTTAGTGGTACTTCCTTCGTTAGAAAAAATCTTCATCATGTAAATGCCTGAAGCCAAGTCAGCAATATTCAGTTGCACATCACTAATATTATTGAATGATTGATTTTTTACCGTTCTTCCATTTAAATCAGTAATGTTGACACCGCTGATGCGGATGTTGTTGCTATTGCTAACTGTTAGCAAGTTGTCAACAGGATTGGGAAGAACTAAAAAGGCCGAAGCCAAAAAATCAGTCGTTTTTAATGCCGGATTGGCGGTAATTCTCATGGCCACGTTATTGTTTGTCGGGGCAGTAAAGGCCCTAGCACAGCCGTTATTTGCAACAGCACTACCACATCTGGTCAATGTACTAGCACCGGTGTCACCGGCAGGAAGACTTCCAACTACCGGGGTTTCATTAATTACCCAAAAAACGTTGTTTCTGCTCACGTTAAGCATCACCGTAATCGTGTTGTCTGCCTGATCCGTAAGATCAAAATTATTGTAATCAAAATCTACGGTAAATTTCCCAGTAGTTGGAGGTGCAGTAATTGTCATGGTAGATTGAGAAAAAGGAATGAGTGTTCCGATTCCCGAACCACAAGCACCCGCACCAGTTAAAGTGGGACAATCAGAATACAATGACATTGTAATTGTAAAATCAGAGGTATCGGTTAAATTGAAGAGGTCTACCGAAACCGTTTCTAGTAATCTTTCGGTTCCAGCCAATTGAATGGCATCACCTAAACTTGTTGCCGGACCATTTGCCGTACCAGTTATTTCGGCTCCGTTGGTAGCGGCATGCGTTGTATCGTAGATCGTGGCCTGAGCATTTACACATAACGTTAAAGCCAAAATAAAACCAATCGAGAGTAAAGATTTTTTCATAATTATTTTTTTTATTTTCCTAAAAATAACGCTATTTTTTACAAATCCAATCAAATAGTTTGCTTTTTAAAAATCGACTTCTTTTTCCCATTTGCCTACTACGGAAGTAGCCAATGCGTTACCTAAAACATTGGTCGCACTTCGAAACATATCACAAAAATGATCAATGGGCAAGATCAACGCAATGCCTTCGATTGGAATTTTAAACATGCCACATGTTGCAGCAACGACGACCAAACTCGCTCTTGGCACACCGGCAATTCCTTTACTGGTGAGCATTAATACAAAAAGCATTGTAAATTGGGTTCCGGTGCTCAGATCAATTCCGTAGGCTTGCGCGATGAAAATACTCGCAAAAGTCATGTACATCATGCTGCCATCCAAATTAAACGAGTAGCCCAATGGCAACATAAAAGAAACGATTTTATCTTTTATTCCGAATCGTTCTAATTCTTCGGTTAATTTTGGGAAAACCGCCTCGCTACTGGTCGTTCCGAAGGCAATTATCAGGGGACTGACAATTCTTTTCAGTAAAATACCCATCTTTTTTCCTAAAAAAAGATAGCCTACCAACAATAAAATTACCCAAAGCGAAGAGATACCAACTAAAAAAGACCCAAAAAATTTGGCGTAAGTCAGCAGCAATTCATTAAAATCACGAATAGCAAAAACGCCTGCTATGGCACCAAAAACGCCAATAGGTGCAAACTTCATAACATAATTGACCATTTTTAAAATGATGTGCGACGTTTTGTCAAGCGCATTGATCACAGGTTTGGCATGGCTGCCAATGGACGCTGCGGCCAAGCCGAAGAAAATCGAGAAAATTACAATCTGTAAAATTTCATTGGTGGCCATGGCCTCGACAATACTTTTCGGAATGATGTGTTCGATAAAATTTTGAGCCGAGAAATTTTGGGTTTTTTCTGTGACTTCAGAAGCCGTTGCCAAATCTACATTCGAAAGATTCAAACCCACACCTGGCTTAAGGATATTGACCCAGAACATGCCTAGGAGTAACGAAATAAACGACGCCGTAAAAAACCAACCCAATGCCTTGCCTCCTATTCTGCCGACTGCACTGATATCGCCCAACTTTGCAATGCCTACTACGAGCGTAGTGAATACCAATGGCGAAATGATCATTTGCACCAATCGAATAAAAACAGTAGCGAGCATTTTGATATAACCACTAAACTCCTTTGCGCTTTCTGCAGACCAATTGTTGTGCACCACTATACCCAAGAGAACGCCTAAAAACATGGCAATCAATATTTGAGTAGTTAAATTGGATAATAAAGTTGGCTTTTTTGTTTGACTTTCGGTCTGTGTTGTCATTGTTAGATATTGATTGTTTTAGCCCTGATAGCAGTGGAAATCCTTATTGGTGTAAGTTTGCCTCAGCAAATTTGTACCAAGTAAGATTGTAACGTATAGCAGGAATAGCTTCTAAAAGTTAGTATTATAGGTTTTATTTATCAAATAAAAATCGGCCAAAACCAGCGCAGCCATGGCTTCGACAATCGGAACGGCTCGCGGAACTACGCACGGATCGTGACGGCCTTTGCCTTCCATTGCCACAATATTTCCATCCCGGTCAATAGTTTCCTGGGTTTGCATAATGGTGGCTACGGGTTTAAAAGCCACGCGGAAATAAATGTCCATCCCATTGGATATTCCGCCTTGAATGCCGCCAGACAAATTGGTTTTTGTAGTGCCGTCGGACAAATACAAATCATTGTGTTCGCTGCCTTTCATCTGGGCGCCGCAAAAGCCACTGCCATATTCAAAGCCATGTACCGCATTAATGGATAGCATCGCTTTGCCCAATTCGGCGTGGAGCTTATCAAAAACTGGTTCTCCCAATCCGACGGGTACATGCTGAATCACACAAGTAACTGTGCCTCCAGTAGTGTCGCCCTGTTTTCTAATACCTCTGATGTATTCTTCCATTTTCGTTGCTGTGGCTTGATCAGGGCAACGAACAGGGTTGCTTTCGGTTTTGGTAAAATCGAGTTCTTGGTAAGGTTTTTCTAAAAAAACGGGGCCCACCGACGATACGAAGGCGTTGATACGAATGTCCTTCAACACTTGTTTGGCGACTGCTCCCGCGACAACACGGCTGGCTGTTTCTCGTGCCGAACTTCTGCCGCCGCCGCGATAATCGCGAAGACCATATTTTTTTTCGTAGACATAATCGGCATGACTCGGACGGTAGCTGTCTTTGATATGGGAATAATCTTCAGATTTTGAGTTGGAGTTGGGGATTGTAAAACCAATAGGGGTTCCGGTCGTTTTTCCTTCAAAAACGCCTGAAAGAAACTTAACTTCATCGGATTCTTTGCGCTGGGAAACTATGCTGGATTGTCCGGGTTTTCTTCGTGACATTTCATTTTGAATCGCCTCTAAATCGAGTTTAATTCCGGGTGGACAGCCATCGATAATACCGCCCAAAGCTTCACCGTGTGATTCGCCGAAAGTGGTGATTTTAAAAAGCGTTCCGTAACTGTTTCCTGCCATGGTATGTGTTTTGAACAAATGTAAGATTTAAGTTGAAAGTTTAAAAATTTTGAGTTGAAAGTTTAAAATTTACGCGTTAATGAGAATTGGTATTTCTTAACATTGCGTTTAATTTCAATTAATATGTGTTTGTTTAATTTGTAAAACTTCAAAACAAATACTTTGAAAAAAAGAAAAGTAGGATTGGTCGTAATTTCGGATGTGCATTTAGGAACTTTTGGATGTCATGCGAAAGAGTTATTAAATTACCTGTCTTCTATTAAACCGAAAATTTTAGTGCTCAACGGAGACATCATCGATATTTGGCAGTTTCGGAAATCGTATTTTCCGCAGGTGCATTTGAAGGTAATCCGCAGAATTATTGAGATGGCGGCAAAAGGAACAAAAGTGCACTATATCACTGGAAACCATGATGAGCTGTTGCGTAAATTTAGCGATACCCATATGGGAAATTTTTCGATAATAGACAAACTCGTTCTGGAATTGGATGACAAAAAAGCCTGGATTTTTCATGGAGATGTTTTTGACGTTTCGGTACAACATTCCAAGTGGATTGCCAAATTAGGCGGTTTGGGGTACGATTATTTGATTTTATTCAACCGATCAGTCAACAGTTTTCTGTTGCGCATCGGAAGAGAGCCTTACTCTTTTTCAAAAAAAATAAAAGCCAGTGTCAAAAAAGCGGTCAAACATATTTCTGATTTTGAAACTACTGCCACTGACTTGGCGATCGAAAAAAAGTATGATTATGTTATTTGCGGACACATTCATGAACCTAAAATTATTGAAAAGACCAATAAAAATGGACAAACGCTTTATATGAATTCCGGTGATTGGGTAGAAAATCTAACGGCTTTGGAATACAATAAAAAACGTTGGAAACTTTTTCGTTATTTAGAAAGCAATTATACAGAAGAAGAAGATTTGTTTGAAATGGAAAATATTTTGAGTGAACAGCTGGTTGCTTCAATTGTTTTTTCTAAAAAAATTAATTCCTATTGAGCATTTTATAACTGTAAATCTTACAACATTTACAATTAATAACACAATAGGATCAGGCTATCTTTGTACAAACAAAAAAATTTATATGAAGAAAGTATTTGTAACAGCTATTATGTTAATTGGATTAACGACTAGCATCCAAGCTCAAAAGTTTTCTAAGAATGCAATAGGTTTGCGTATTGGCGACAATGATGGTTTTGGTGTGGAAGTTTCTTATCAACGAGGATTGTCTGCAAGGAATCGACTGGAGTTTGATTTGGGTGTCCGGAACAGAACATACAGAGATAAGGGATACTATTACGATTCTGGAGCCGTTAAATTGGTGGGCCTTTACCAATGGGTTTGGAATATCGACAAAGGTTTTAATTGGTATGCAGGTGTTGGCGGAGGCGTTGGAAGTTATAGAAATAACGTAAAAAATGATTATCCTGATAACGGTGCATTTGCATTAGTTGCTGGCGATATTGGAATTGAATACAATTTCGACTTCCCATTGCAATTATCGGTTGATTTTAGACCTGAAATTGGTTTTGGAGATTACAGGTACACCAACAACAATCTCGATACCTTTGGACCAGACATTGCTTTGGGTGCAAGGTTTAGATTTTAAGAGTTAAAAATTTAGGAATAACATAAAATCCTGTATTTCGTTTGAGATACGGGATTTTTTATTGAATTTCGATTGGCTTTTTTGAATTGATTTTTACGATTACATAAGGATAAGAAATTACTTCGGTGACCATTTCAACCGTTTCAGGTTCTGTTTCTTCAACAGTCATTAAAATTTTATCGGCAGTTTCGACGACGCTTTTGACTTTGATAGAATAACCTCCGGAAATTCTTTCTCCCACATTCAGTATTACAAAATTTGCAGTATCGATGTCTCCTGGTTTTATTTTTTTTCTTAGGTTTTCATCGTTCTCTAGCATTTTTATCTCTTTGGCTTCGGTTAAAATTTCGTAAAAACGAATATTTGCACCGCCATCACTCTGTCTCGTCAGGATTTCGTACAACGGCTTAACAGCAGATTTACGCGCACCCGATGAACAGGCAACCAGCATGGTGATTAAAAATAAAAATGCTGCTTTTTTCATGATAAATTAATTAATTCGATTGGGTTATCAAGCATAAATGCTGATGGCCCGCAAATACAACTCTTCATACAGAGGCAATATGTTTTGAATATCAAACTTTTTTGCTGTTTGGAATGCTCTTTCCTTAAATTGTTTCAAGCTGTTTTCGTCTTTTAATATTTTTAAGGCGTTGGCAGCCATTTCATCTACATTTCCGACTGCACTTAGGTAGCCTGAAACGCCATCAAAGTTTACTTCGGGCAAGCCACCAGAATTACTTGATATTACCGGAACTCCTGAAGCCATTGCTTCTAAGGCAGCCAAACCAAAACTTTCTGTTTGGGAAGGCAGTAGAAACAAATCGGAATAGCTTAGTATCTTATCTATTTCATTGCTGTTGCCAAAGAAAATCACTTTGTCTTCGATGCCCAATTCACCGCAAAGTCGTTCGGCTTTTTCTTTTTCGGGTCCGTCGCCGACCATCATGAGTTTGGCTGGAATTTCTTGTTGGATCTTATAAAAAATATCGATTACATCAGGAATGCGTTTTACCTTTCTAAAATTGCTGATATGAGTAACCACGCGTTCATCAGATTTGGCGATAGCAGAACGGTAACAGGTAATTTGACTGTTGTCAATATTTTTATTGAGTTCAATAAAGTTCGGAATGACCTCGATATCGTTGGTGATGTTGAATAATTTAAGCGTTTCGTCTTTAAGGTTCTGCGATACCGATGTCACCATATCCGATTTGTTGATACTAAAGGTCACCGCCGGTTTGTAAAAAGGATGGTTGCCTACCAGCGTAATATCGGTTCCGTGCAAAGTAGTGACCATCGGAATGTCGATTCCCTCTTCTTTAAGCATTTGTTTGGCCATGTAGCCCGCGTAGGCGTGAGGAATGGCATAATGTACATGCAAAAGTTCGATCTTGTATAATTTTACCATATCGACCAGCTTGCTTGACAAAGCCAATTCGTAAGGCTGATAGTGAAACAGTGGATATTCCGGAACATTAACCTCATGGTAATGCACGTTTTTATTGAGCAATGCTAAGCGTACGGGTTGGCTGTAGGTAATAAAATGTATTTCGTGCCCGCGTCGGGCCAATTCAAGTCCAAGTTCTGTTGCAACTACACCGCTTCCGCCAAACGTAGGATAACAAACGATTGCTATTTTCATTGTTTTTTTTATTCACGAATTTAAGAAAAATAGGAATGGGAAATTGGGAAATTTTAGTTAAAATAAATATCCCTAATTACTGATGTTCGATCGCTTCATAAATAATTTTCTGGATGTCTTCGCGAATGTTGGCTTTTGACAAATTGTTTACTGTGGCATCAGGAAAAGTTCTGTTGGATAAAAACACATACACAATATCGGTTTCCGGATCGGCCCAAGCCATAGTTCCGGTAAAGCCTGTATGGCCAAAACTAGTGAGCGACGCACAGCCACAAGTTGGTCCGGCAGTTCCGGGCAGTTGTGGTTTGTCAAAGCCAATACCCCTGCGATTTCCTTCGGCGCAAAAGTAACAAGTATTAAAATCATTAAACGTTTTCTCTGAAAAATAGGAATGGTTCCCGTAATTTCCTTTTTGTAGGTACAGCTGCATGATTTTGGCCACATCCATAGCATTGGAAAAAATACCTGCATGCCCTGAGACGCCACCTTCCATAGCTGCAGCCATATCGTGAACATACCCTTGTATTAACTGATGGCGGAAATAAGTATCAATTTCTGTCGGCGGAATAATGTATTTGTTGAATTTTAGCAAAGGATTGAACGTTGTGTTGTTCATACCGATCGAATTATAAAACTGCTCTTGAACTAGATTTTCTAATTTTTTACCGGTGGCCTTTTCAAGGTATTCCTTTAAAATGATAAAAGTAAAATCGCTGTATTTATATTCTTTTTTGGGAAGCAGTTTGCTGTCTACAATCAATTTCATGATGGTATCGTGGTAGTCATTGCGCATAAATAGACTGTCTGCCACTTGTTTTGAAAATTGGTCATCGGCTACTTTGCGGTAGTATTTTGGCAATGGCATTTTGGCGCTGTCTAAAGTAGCTTTGTAAAACGGAATCCATGCTTGCAGCCGAGCATAGTGCGAGAGCAATTCTTTAAACGAAATGTCTTGTTTGTCAGAATTATTAAAAAGTGGTAACATGGTCCCCAATGTGGTTTCCATCGTAAGTTGTTGTTGGTCGTATTGCTGCATCACATTGGGTAAGGTTGCGACAATTTTGGTCAACGAGGCAATGTCATAAATATCCGAATTGACTACTTTTATTTTCTTTTCATAATTGTGGTAGCCAAATGATTTTTGATAAAAGACTTTTCCTTTTCGAGCTACCAAAATCTGAATACCAGGCGTCATTTTCTTGGCAATTGCATCATTTGCTAAGCCATCAATTTTAGCCAATATCTCTGGATTCATTCCAACATTTTCGGGCATGGTAAAACCCAAGCGGTTCAATTTTTCGGTGGCCAGCCCTTCGTTGATCGCGAAATTTGTATTGATAGACACCGGTAATTTGCCTTTCGCATCAATAGCACCAAACAGCAACTCTGCCGAAACCACTTGTGCAATATCGCTATTTTGATAGGATAATACCACGCCTTCAATTTCATCAAAACTATTGATCGGTAACAGTGCATAAGGTTTGGTAAAAATATCTAAAATAACAGTATTTTTTTTAGCAATCTCCTGAAGCCAATTCAATTCGATTTCGGTAAAATCGTACTTTTTCCAAGCTTTGTCTGATTTATGAAAACCCACAATGACAGTGTTGAACGCCTCTAATTTTTCGTTAAGACAATCTACATACTCATCATCCACGTCGGTGATTTCGGTATATTTTTTTAACGCATTTACAAAAGCACTGTTGCCATCATCACCCAATTTTACGTAAGCTATTCTTTTGTTTTCTAAATTTTTAATCGGAAGAATTTCATTTTTATTTTTTAAAACGGTCACTGCATTTTCATATAATTCATATTGTAATGCATCATTTTTTGTCGGATTTAAATCGGCATACAAATTTGTAAGGTCAATGGTTCTTCGATGATGGAGGCCAGCTTTAAATTTGTATTTAAGGATTTTTTTGACCGAATAGGCCAGTCTTTCGTTGGTGATAAGGGTATCTTGGAGAGCCATACATATTTTCTCAGCAGCCACCGGAACATTTTCAGGACACAGCAAAATGTCATTGCCCGCAAGAAAGGCTTCGAGATCTATTTCTCCAGGTTTCCTAAAGTTACTCGCCGCCTTCATATTTAGGGCATCAGTAAAAATCAAGCCTCTGAAACCCAATTGATTTTTCAGTATATCGGTAATGATGGTCCGGGAAACCGAAGATGGGATATTTTCACGAGGCTCTAAACTCGGCACATTCAAATGTGCGACCATGACTGATGACAATCCTTCGGTAAATAATTTTTTGTATGGATAAAATTCAACATCGTTCAATCGTTCTTTAGAAAAAGTAATGGTGGGTAGCGCTGCATGGGAATCAATTTCAGTGTCGCCGTGACCGGGAAAATGCTTTCCGGTTGCGAGCAATCCTAAACTTTGATAGCCTTTCATCAAAGCCAATGCACTTTCGGTAACGTTTTCTTTGTTTTCGCCAAACGAACGAAAGCCAATGATTGGATTTCTTGGATTGGTATTGATGTCCAAAACGGGCGCAAAATTGAAATGAACGCCTAGTCTTTTGCTTTGCTCGCCCATTTGAATGCCCACTTTTTCTATTAGCTTTTTATCCTTGATGGCCCCCAAAGTCATGTTCCAAGGGTAACGATAAGTTGAATCGAGCCGCATGCCCAAGCCCCACTCTGCATCTATACCAATCAATAACGGTACTTTAGTAATAGACTGAAAATGATTGGTAAGTATTGCCTGACGTACTGGGCCGCCTTGAAAGAAAATTAGGCCACCGACTTTACTTTCTTGGATTAATTTGTCAATGGATTTCACATGCACCGAATCCTTATTGGAATAAGCAGAAACCATAAACAATTGGCCAATTCTTTCGTCAAACGTTAGGGTATTGTAGGTACTGTCTACCCATTTCTGTTGGATTTCAGAATCGAAATTGTCGTCGTAAGGGTTGACAATGAGTTGCTTTTTCGGGATTATAACTTGTGGAATTTGCGCGAGGGGTTGTTTTTTAGAGGCACAACCAAACGCAAAAAATACCAATCCGGTTAGAAAGCAAAGTTTAATAGAAGAATTTTTCATTCGGTATTTTAATTTAGAAGAAACGACTGTGCCAGCTTTCACCTGCAGGAACTTCCCAGTTTTCGTTCCATTCTTCGATGGTATTCACGAGGTTGTTAAAGACGATCGTATTTTCAGATACGGCTTTTTCTTTGGCCATTTTTTTAAATTCAATCAAAGGTTTGTGTGCTATATGATTGCCTAATTTGAAAGTGACATTCATTTTGTCAAGCAAATCCACACTGTATTTTTTTTCAAGATCTTGGATGAATTGCACTGAAGCATCGATCGAACAACCTGTTGGAGACTGTACATCCTGATTGACGGCCAGAATAATAAAGCGATTGTATTTCAATTGATACGAAGCTTCTAAACTATTGCCGTGCGCTGTCCAAGATTCGATAAAAGTTTTCAAATCATTTTCAATGGTCGCGAATTCTTCATCAGCAAATTTTCTGTTTGATTGGTAAATCCAGATTTTAGATTCCGCAGGTAAATTGTCAAAAGGAACGTACATAATTTTGTATTTTAGGTAATGACATTACAAATCTTGAGCATTGGCAATTAATTCAGCGATGTCCATCACTTTAATTTCCAATTCTTTCTCTTTATTTTTAACGCCATCGGTCATCATAGTATTGCAGAACGGACAAGCGGCAGCAATTATATCTGGTTTTGTTTCTAGAGCCTCTTCAGTTCTTTCGATATTGACTTCCTTGTCACCTAGTTCAGCATCCTTAAACATTTGAGCGCCACCCGCGCCGCAACAGAGACCTTTGGACCGAGAGCGTTTCATTTCTACAAATTCGGCATCCAATTTTTGTATTAAATCTCGGGGTGCTTCATAAATATTATTGGCTCTTCCCAAATAACACGGATCGTGGAAAGTGATGCGTTTTCCTTTAAATTGGCCGCCTTCAATAGTTAAACGTCCTTCATCGAGAAGCGATTTAAGAAATTCAGTATGGTGAACGACTTCGTATTTTCCGCCCAGTTCTGGATATTCGTTTTTTAACGTATTGAAACAATGTGGGCAAGCCGTCACTATTTTTTTGGCTTCGTAAGCATTCAGCACCTCGATATTCATCATGGCCTGCATTTGAAACAGGAATTCATTTCCTGCCCTTTTTGCGGGATCGCCAGTACAGCTTTCTTCTGTTCCAAGCACTGCAAATGCAACATTGGCACGATTCAAAATCTTGACAAATGCTTTTGTGATTTTTTTAGCCCTGTCGTCAAAACTTCCGGCACAGCCGACCCAGAACAATACTTCGGGTTGTTTGCCTTGAGCCAGCATTTCGGCCATGGTAGGAACGATCAAATTCTCAGACATATTCGATATTTTTTGATGCTAACAAGCTTCTTATACTTGTTGGCAATGGTTGTGTTTTATTCGTGTTTCCCGTCGTCAAATACTTGGATTGTTACTTCTTTTTCAATTAAATCGGTAAAATGACCGCGGTAACGGGTTGCTTTGACGAGGTGGTTATCTATCCAATGGTAGTTCCCGCCACGTGGTTTTCCGAAAAGAATGCCGTGGTATTTGAAGTCGTGTTTCTTTAACCAGATTTCAGTATATTCTCTATGCGCTTCTGTTCGCGAAGTAAAAAAGAAAATAATATGCCCTTCATCGTACCATTTGTTTAATGTTTTTAAGGCATCCGGATATACTTCAGCCGTCAACATTCTTTCGGGTTCCTCGTTTGGAATATCATCACAAACGGTTCCATCAATATCAATCAAATAATTTTTTATGCCTTCTGGTAGAATTGGACTGATGGTTTGTCCGTTTTCTGTTGCTGCCAACAATTGCTTGTCTAAATCTTCTGTTTTCATTTTCGTTTTGTTTCTAATTTAATTTTATTTCAAATTGATTAAAAACACCCTTAAACTCACCTATAAGAGAATTTTTACTTAGTACTATTAATTTTCGTTCTTCCAATTCAAGCGGTCTTGTTGGTTGTATTGCCATGGCGCACCGTTGTTTTCTATGTTGGTCATCATCGCATTTAACGGCTGCGGTGCCGCACTTTGCTCCATGACAAGATATCTCCTCATGTCCATTATGATTGAAAGCGGACTAATATTGACAGGACATTCTTCGACGCAGGCGTTACAGGAAGTACAGGCCCACAATTCTTCGGCTGTTATGTAATCATTCAATAAAGTCTTGTTGTCGGGAATGAAAATACCTTTATTGGCATCGATGTTCCGGCCCACTTCTTCAAGTCGGTCTCGGGTATCCATCATGATTTTTCGAGGAGACAATTTTTTACCCGTAATATTTGCGGGACAGGAATCGGTGCAACGGCCACATTCAGTGCAGGTGTAGGCGTTAAGGAGCTGCACCCAGTTCAAATCTTGCACATCGCTGGCTCCAAATTTTCCAGGCACTGCATTTTCATCTGCTGGTATTGCGGCAAATGGATCTGCATTGGGATCCATCATTAATTTGACTTCCTTAGTTACGGAAGCCAGGTTGTCGAATTGCCCTTTGGGATTCAAATCTGCATAATAAGTATTTGGAAAAGCCAGCAAAATATGTAAATGTTTGGAAAAATAGAGGTAATTGAGAAAGATTAAAATTCCGGTAATGTGCAACCACCATACTCCCCTTTCAATTAGCATCACGGTGCTTTCATTAACGCCATTAAAAATCGGTGCGAGAAACTGCGATACAGGAAAAGAGCCTGCTTTGTGATAGTGTCCGAAGCCGCCCGGAATGTTCTGCAAATGAAAATCGGCGGCATTCATCAATAAAAACAGGCTCATCAATACAATTTCGAAATACAAAATATAATTGGCATCGCTTTTAGGCCAGCCTTTTAAATCGGAACTGATAAATCGCTTTAGTCTGATAACATTCCTCCTGATTAAGAAAACGATCACGGCTACCAAAACCAATAAGGCCAATATTTCAAAAGAACCAATGAGTACATTGTACAGCAGTCCTAAAAAAGAAAAAATGCGGTGTGTTCCAAAAAGCCCGTCAATGACGATTTCCAGCACTTCAATATTGATAAGTACAAAGCCAACATATACAATAACGTGGAGCATTCCAGCCACCGGACGTTTGATCATTTTGGATTGCCCCAAAGCAATCAATGCCATATTGCCCCATCGACTTGCCGACTGGTCAAAACGGTTAATATCGTTTCCGAGTTTAATATTGCGAACGATCTTCCTGATGTTGATGGTAAAAAATCCAATCCCGAATCCGAGTACGATGGCAAATAATATATTGTCTAAATAGCCCATAATAAGCGCATTTTACTTTTTAATCGTATCGTTAACTGGCGCTACGTAGGGTTTGTTCTTCTTTCCGAAAAGCGAAACATTGACATAGCGTGTTGGATTTAATCTTACGTCCTGCAAAAGTAACTCTAATTCTTTGGATGTTTTGGCGAGGTTGGCATACAATGCATCGTCTTTTAGCAGTTTCCCCATGGTGCCTTTGCCAGCATCCAAATCGGACATGATTTTATCGACCTTATTTAACGTAAGTTGTAGGTTTTTGGCTGTTTTACCCAGATCAGCTTTTTGAAGCGAATCGGAAATTTTAGAGAAATCAGAAGACACCTTGCTGAAATTGCTTACAATGCCGTCAATTTTTCCTTTGTTGTTGGTAATAATGCCATTCAAACCTGAAGAGGCATTGTGAAACTGTTCCATGGTCTGACTTAATTCTGCCAAACTCTTTTTCAAATGAGCCTGTCCCTCCTTGTCCAAAACGTTGTTGATGCCACTTAGTAATTTATCGGCATTCAGCAATACCTTATCTAATTTTTCCTGAATGGGTGCCAATTTCTCTCCAACTAGTGTAGTAAGTCCGGGTTTATTGATCCCTACCAATCGTGTTCCGGAAACTGCCAATTCTTTATCTTCAAGATTTGGAATAATCATGATTTGCTTGCCAGCTATCAGTCCGGGTTCATAAATCGAAACGATGCTAGATTTTGAAATCGGAAAATCATTCTTTATCTGTAATTCCACCAAAAGTTTTCCTGAGTTCTGCAGTTTTATACCGCTGAGCTTTCCGACGATCAGTCCGTTTATTGTTATCGGAGCTGAGGTTGCCAGTCCTTCGACATTGTCATATTCTACGTAAAATGTCTTATAATCAGAAAAGAGATCGCGACCCCTTAAAAAACTGTATCCCCAAATGAATAGCAGTATGGAAGAAATGACCAATATGGCAGTTTTAATTTCTCTTGTTACTTTCAAAATTTATAATGTTTTACAATTTAAATAATTATTTATTACTCCGATTTCGTTGATATTGCTTCTTGAACAGTTACTTTTTTACCGTCTTTAAAGGCGGTAAGATAGGCAGACGCAAAGCCTTTTGCCCGGGCCTCTTCAAGATTTTGTTTGGCTGTTGTATAATCTGCTGTTTCACCGTAAGTGTATTTGTAAAGGTTTCCTTCGCTGCTTACTGACACATTGCTTAGCCCTTTAAAATTACTTGGATTCAATTCTAATTTTTTTCCGGTGGCTGAAATTTGGACTTTAAAAATAATTTTAGCATTGTCACCTTTGGAAACCGGGCTGCGCTCTACAGGCTTTTCTGCAACAGGTTCGGTTCTTGCAGGCGGCTCAGACTCTTTTATTGGTTTGTCGATAATCTTTTTGGAAGGCTTCTCCTCTACATTTTCGTTACTGCCACTACCAAAATATTCTTTTTTGTAACTCATAATGGCCTCGGCAATCGCCTCTGCAATTTCATTCTGACCTTCTTCTGAATCAAGTTTGGCCCCTTCTACAGGATTAGAGATAAACCCCATTTCAATCAAAACTCTGGTCATATAGGCTTTGTGCAAGACCATATATGGTGCTTGTTTTACGCCGCCACCCCTTACTTTTTTACCCAACACTGCAAAAGCATCTTCTACTTTGCTGGCCAATGAAATGCTGTTTTCCAAATATTCCTCCTGCATCAATGTCATTCCTAACATGGAACTGGGATTGTTGGGGTCAAAACCCTCGTATTTTTGTTTGTAATCTTTCTCTAAAGTAATTACCTCATTTTCACTTTTTGCGACCGCCAAACTAGAAGCGTTTTTGGTCATCCCCATTACATAAGTTTCGGTTCCGTCAGCCACTGTGTTTTTGTTGGCGTTGCAATGCATAGAAACAAATATGTTGGCATCTACCCGATTGGCAATATTCGCCCTTTCGATTAGATCGATAAAAATATCTGTGGTTCGGGTGTAGTTAACAATGATATTGGGTTTGCTTTCTAAGATCTTGCCCACTTTAAGCGTTACGGCAAGCGCTACATTTTTTTCAATATGGCCGTTGTAGATCGCTCCGAAATCTTTGCCACCATGACCGGCATCAAGGGTTACTTTAAATTTCTGATTGGTCTGACAGTAAGCAGAAAACGCGGTCGTAGCGAGTATGATTAAAAACAATGCCTTCATTTTAAGCAATTTATTCATCGTAACTATTAAAGTTAATTTTAATAAAAACCTTACGGTTTTAAATTTTTTAAATGTTTATTTTTGACCAAAATTTATATGTAAGTTTGGCGCGTCAAAAGTAAGCCTTATTTTTACAAAAATAGTATTTAAACCTTTGCATACAAACTTATTTCATATCGTTTTATTAGCATTTTTCCTAACATCGGGAACGACAAAAATATATGCGCAGGAATTGAACAATAAGTCTGTTTCGATACCCGTAAAAAAAGAGGCAGACACCACAGTTATTAGAATGTCGGATTTGGGCAAAATTGGCGACACCATAAAAACCGATACGCTAAAGTCAAAAAAAAATATCTTGGAGAGTAAAATTAAGTATCGTGCTCAAAAATATACCAAATTAGACCAAAAGAAAAAACTCATTACTCTGTATGACAAGGCAGAATTGTATTATCAAGATATTGAACTCAAGGCTGGAATTATTGTATTCAATTATGAGAAAAACGAGGTGTATGCAGGAAGAATTAAAGATTCAACGGGGGCATACACCCAACTTCCTAATTTTAAACAAGGTACTAATGTTGTAGAACCTGATTCGATCCGCTT
>JACMOK010000124.1 GCA_014378065.1 Flavobacterium sp. | reverse complement strand
TTTAGGAAGGCGGATAAAAAATTCTGGGGTACCTACGCTTTACAATTTAAAAGTTTTGCGCTCAACGATTCGGTTTGGGTTGAGATGAGTCAGGTATATACTAAGCTGCCTTTTATTAATCCGGACAATCGAGATCAGTATATCACCGCTGGCAAATCGATACAACATTCTGATTCGTTAAATATGTATTTGGTAAAAATTATAAACGTCATCGATAGAAATCAAATTGCGCCTCTTGAATTTTTAAAACCGACGCTTAAAGAAGTTATATTGAACAAAAGAAAGTTAGAATTAATCAAAAAATTTGAAAAGGAAATAACGGATGATGCCATTAAAGACCAAAAATATGAGATTTATAAATAAGAGAATGGTTCTCACAATTTGCCTTTTCACCCTTGCAAGCGGTGCAATCTACGCGCAAGAAATTATTAAAGATTCCGTCAAGGCGGTGAAAAATATATCAAATATTAGGCAAAAAATAGATGGCGTTATCGCTACCGTCGGAGATTATAATATTCTGGATTCTGACATTGACAAATCGTTTCTCGAAATTAGCAGTCAGGGCGGTTCGGTAAAAGACATCAGCCGTTGCCAGATGCTCGGGAAACTGCTCGAGGACAAACTTTATGCACATCAGGCGGTACAAGACAGTATCGTTGTTACCGATGCTGAAGTAAAATCTAAAATGGACGAACAGCTCAATTATATGGTCGAACAATTGGGTTCTATGGACAAAGTTGTGAAATATTTTAAAAAGGCCAACGAAGAGGATTTCAAAACCGATTTGGCTGAGATCATTAAATTGAACAAGCTGACTTCAGAGATGCAGAAGAAAATTGTTGATGCTGTGGAAATTACGCCAGAAGAAGTACGTAATTTTTTCAAGAAAATCCCTGCTGCCGAATTGCCGATGTTTGGTGCCGAACTTGAAGTAGCACAGATTATCGTGGCTCCCAAGGTTTCGCCGGAAGACAAGCAAAAGGTGATTGACAAGCTAAAGGAGTTTAAAAAAGAGGTTCAGGAGGGATCGAGTTTCGCAACCAAAGCGGTACTGTATTCGCAGGATCCGGGATCTAGTTCCAACGGTGGGTTTTATAAGATGAATAAAAAAACTCCTTTTGTTAAGGAATTTAAGGATGTTGCCTTTAGCCTTGGCGAAGGAGAAATTTCAGAACCTTTTGAAACAGATTTCGGATTTCACATTATTTACATAGAGAAAATTAGAGGCCAAGATGTTGATTTGAGACATATTCTTTTGATTCCGTCAGTAACCGAGCAATCGCTAAAGGATGCTAAAGAAAGAATAAGTTTGATTAAGAAAAAAATAGAGGACAAAGGCGTTTCATTTGCCGATGCCGCCAGAACTGAGTCAGATGAAAAGGAAACGAGAGCAAATGGTGGACTATTGGTGAATCCGAAAACACAAGATACCCATTTTGAATTGACCAAGATGGATCCTTCATTGTATGCTCAGGTTTCTAACTTGAAAGAAGGCGAAATATCGCTGCCATTAATTGATACCGATCAATCCGGCAAGAAAAAATACAAGTTGATCATGGTGACCAACAAAATTGAAGAACACACCGCAGATTATTCTAAGGATTATATTAAAATCAAGGCTTTGGCTTTAAAAGAAAAGCAGATTAATGCCATTGCCAAATGGTCTGAAGAAAAAATAAAGGAAACATATATTAAGATCAATGGACAATACCGTGATTGTCCTTTTACCAACAATTGGCTCAAAAAGTAATCTAGGAATTTGCGCTCGCAGTTTGTTGTAAAATTTCTTGTGCGCCATTCAAAACCCAATGCAAAAATGTCAGACGTAGCAGCAATACAAAATCTCGTTCAAAAAAGAAACGAGTTAAAAAAGGAAATTTCTAAAATTATTGTAGGACAGGACGAAGTCGTCGATCAGATTTTATTAAGTATTTTTTCTGGCGGACATGCTTTGTTAGTAGGCGTTCCGGGGTTGGCAAAAACCCTGATGGTCAATACCATTGCCCAGGCACTGGGACTTGACTTTAAACGCATCCAGTTCACACCCGATTTGATGCCGTCGGATATTTTGGGAAGTGAGATTTTAGATGAGAATCGTCAATTCAAATTTATAAAAGGGCCAATATTCTCTAACATTATTCTGGCCGACGAAATCAACCGAACGCCACCAAAAACACAAGCTGCCTTATTAGAAGCCATGCAAGAGCGCGCCGTTACCATTGCGGGTCACAATTATAAATTATCGTTGCCGTATTTTGTTTTGGCTACGCAAAATCCGATTGAACAAGAAGGAACTTATCCGCTGCCTGAAGCACAGTTGGACCGTTTTATGTTTTCTATAAAATTAGACTATCCTTCGTTTGCTGAGGAGGTACAAGTTGTAAAAAGCACAACGAGTGATGCCAATGTTTCTGTCAATCCGCTCTTTACTGCTCAGGAAATTATCGATTTTCAGCACTTGGTACGCCGCATCCCGGTGGCCGATAATGTGATCGAATATGCAGTGACTTTGGTGAGCAAAACCCGTCCCGACAACGTGTTGTCTAATGATTTCATAAAAAATTATATCGACTGGGGCGCCGGGCCGCGCGCTTCTCAGAATTTGATTTTAGCCGCCAAATCTCACGCTGCTTTTAATGGTAAATTTTCGCCAGATATTGAAGACGTAAAGGCGGTTGCTACCGGGATCTTAAGGCACCGGGTGGTGAAAAATTACAAAGCCGATGCAGAAGGTATTACTATAGAAAAAATTATTGCGTCTTTGTTTTAAGCTTTGCAAATAAAAAAAAGAAACCCGATAGTGCGCAGTTACTAGCGGGTTTTTTTATTGTTATAACTGTGTTGTCAACTTATGATTTCTGTAAAATTGCGTCCAGTTCCTTGTCATAAAAAAACAAAAACATACTGCCCATCATGTCTTGGTCTTCAGCTGTAGTGTTATCGACTTCCTCGATCAGTTCATAATGGTGGTTTTTATACATCCAAATTCCGGCTTCCGAAGACAACGCATCAATTTTTGAAATCCCTATTTTATTGTTATGGTTTTTAATCTTACAATTGAAAATTGTGGTGTTGGTCGTTTTGTCAAAAACAGTAATCGAGGTGGCGAAAGGATGCACGTGGGTAGCGGCTGCATGCAAACGCAAACTGTCTTGTAGCTGCAACTGCCCGTCTATTGAACCACGGTAAGTATGTTTTCCGGGAGGAATTACCCAATGGCCGGACATTACTTTTCCATTGCCCAAATCATAGCTGTGGTTTTTCGTTTCAACCGGTATGCAATAATCTTTACCAGGATCAATCGGGCTTTTAAACGGGTCGGCTTTGTCGTAGGGCAGCATGATAAAAACCGTGCGGCACATCAGCGGTTTGATGGTTGCTTTTTCTTTAGAATAATCAATCGTTACTTCGTGTTTGATGAAAAAATTGGCGTTAGGATAATTGTGGTTTAAAGCTTCGGTAGTAACGTAAAGCAAATCATTTCCCTGCATCGGAACGCCATATCCTTTCGGGAACGAAAAATTCTCGAGTCCGTGAGAGAGTGAAGTCATTCGTGGATATTGTCTCCCAATGCGGTTTTCTAAATGGAAATGACTAAAATATTTAACATCGTTAAAATCGATGTTGGTGTGGCAAATAAAATCATTAGAAATGGTTTTTCTCGATTTCGAATCCAAAGCTTTTACATGAAATCCTGTAATCCAAAGTAAGGTGCTATCTTGCGAAAGTTGGATGTAGTTTGAGGATTTTGGTCCTTCCATAGATTTGTAAATTCCATCTATGTAAAACGTTGGCGATACCATTTTATACGCATGTAATTCGTTGTCAACGATCCATTCATTGTCAACCAAACCGGTTTTCAGCAAAAATGTAGTTTTAATTATGGCTTTGTGACGGTTCGGAAGCTGTGAATACCAAATACCAGCGCCAATAACAGACAGTAAGATGAAAACGGCTAAAAATTTATATATCTTTGATTTTGCCATCATTATATTTGCAATTTGGACTCAAAAATACAATTTTAAATGGTTGAAACCCGACGAAAGCCTACAAAACGGATTTTTGGATTGGATTTGCTACGCGTTATTTCAATCGTCTTGGTACTATGCTCACACACCTCGTTAATTTATCCGCCCAGTTCGAGTCTGCTGTCGAAAGCGGTGGATCTTAGTGGTTTTTTTGGCGTCGAATTATTTTTTGTGATGAGCGGATTTCTTATCGGGGGCATTATCTTCAAACAATTTGTTGGGAAAGATTACGGAATAAAAACGATGGCGGTTTTTTTATACCGGCGCCTGATGCGGATATTACCCAATTATTATCTTATCGTTCTTATAAATATTGCCATTTGGCTCTGGTTTGGTTATTCGCTGACGCAGACCTGGAAATATTTTTTTTTCTTTCAAAATTTTGCAACTCCGTTACTCCCTTTTTTCCCCGAATCTTGGAGTCTGCCAATCAAAGAATTTGGTTATTTAATCGCCGTGATTTTGCTGTATTTGTGTTCTTTGGTGTTTAAGAGGGTATCTAGGAAATCAATTTTCATTGGAGTAATTGTTGGCATGATCATTTTCTTTTTTTCTTGTAAAATTTATTATAATTTTCATACCCATAATACGACTATGTTGCAATGGGATGTTTCGTTGCGCTCAGTCGTAATTTATAGGGTTGACACGGTGTTACTGGGCGTGCTTTTCGGATTTATCGCTTCAGAATATCCAATATTTTGGAAGCGGCAGCAGTACAAATTTGCTGTAGTAGGATTTTTACTGATCGGCCTGTTGTTATTTTGTCTTGGGTATTTGCGATTAACAATCTTAGATTTTCCTTGGTTTTGGAATGTCCTTTGTCTTCCAATGAATGCCTTGGGACTGGTTTGTTTCCTTCCTTTTTTTTCAGAGTGGAAAATGGCACCAGTTCAATACGCCAAACCCGTTATATTTTTTAGCGAAATCTCTTATGCCATTTATTTACTACATTACAGCATTGTGCTTTTTTTAATGAAACATTTTATCGACACCACGGCATTTACAATGATGCAATTGCATTTGTTCACGATTGCCTATTTAGCGATTACCGTATTTTTAAGTATTTTGATGTATACTTATTTTGAAAAACCCATGATGAAATTAAGAGAAATTAAAATTTTTGGTCATGAAGCGCGATGATACAACTTGCATTTTCGGACTCGATTTATTTGGCGTTATGGCCATTTCCTTGGTGTTGCTTGCACAATGTATCTGGATTTTTCCACAGTCGTCGGCTTTAATTTCGCAGCTGGCCAGCTTGTTTCATTTCATTGGAATCGAGATTTTATTAGTGCTTGCCGGGTTTCTGATGGGCACAATGGCGTACAAGCAATTTTTAAACGACAACTTTGGTTGGCCGATAGTTTGGATTTTTTTAAAAAATCAAGTTTTTACAATCTTAGTTTTGTATTTTTTTGCATTGTTGTCGAATGTTCTGATTGCCGTGGGAATTGGTTACCCGATTGAAAAAGTTTGGCGGTATCTTTTCTTTCTCCAAAACCTTGCTTCAGAGATGCCTGCTTTTTTTCCAGAATCTTGGGTGTTACCGGTGATTATTTTTGCCATGATCCTATTTTTAAGTCTGTTGTTGGTGCTGCATGTTTTTTTACGGGATCAAAATAAATCAAAGATTTATTTAGGACTCATTCTTCTATTGATTGTGCTGTGTATGGTGCTGAAATGGTTTTACAATCTGACAATCGGTGAGAGTGACATGAAACAATGGGACAGGGAGCTGAAATCGGTTGTAATCTACAGAATGGATTCGGTTTTTATTGGCATGCTAAGCAGCTGGATGTTGTATCATTTCAAACTCTTTTTTGCAAGGTTTAAAATTATCTTTGCCTTCTTCGGCTTGGTGGGAATTGTCTTTATTTTTATTGGGGTAGGTTATTTTCAATTGACGATAGAACATTACAAACTGTTTTGGAATGTGCTGTACTTGCCCATGGTTTCTTTGTTTTTGGTTTTCTTTCTACCGTTTTTAAGCCAATGGCGAAAGGTATCCAGGTTACTTTCGAGGCCTATGGCAGCTATCGTTAAGATATCTCCCGCCATCTATTTGTTCCATTTTAGTGTGGTGTTGCAATTATTGCGATATTGGTTGCTAGATTTTTTCACTACGCCAAAGCAATTGGTTGGTTTTTGCACCATTTATCTGATTCTAGTTCTAATGATTGGCACTTTGACCCGCTACTGCACAGGACGCATACTGAGGCGGCAATCATGTTTGTAATATCGCCTGTTTTCATTCCGCAGTCTAATTTAAAAATGTTTTTCACAACTATGTCATTTGGGCAAGACAGCAAATTCCGAATTTGATAAAAAAAATACATTAAATTAGTAAATACACAAAAATTTAATTTAAATCTTATTTTTACTTAAAAACAATTACTAAAAATCATTTTTTTACAATAATAATGGTTTTACAACCGAGTTTTATTCAAAATAGTTCAGATATACTTTGAATTGCTTAAATTTGCCATACAAAAACAATTTAACCTATTTTATTATGGCTTTTGATATTGACATGATTAAAAAAGTGTACGAGAACATGACCACGCGCGTAGATCAGGCCCGTGAAATTGTTGGCCGTCCGCTAACCTTAACGGAAAAGATTTTATACAATCACCTTTGGGAAGGAATGCCTACTCAAGCTTACACACGTGGCAAAGATTATGTAGATTTTGCACCCGATCGCGTTGCATGCCAGGATGCCACCGCACAGATGGCGTTGTTGCAATTCATGCATGCAGGAAAGTCTAAAGTTGCCGTGCCTACAACAGTACATTGCGACCACTTGATTCAGGCAAAAGTGGATGCCGCCACTGATTTGGCGCGTGCCAAAACACAAAGCAACGAAGTATTTGAGTTTCTTTCTTCTGTTTCAGATAAATATGGTATTGGTTTTTGGAAGCCTGGTGCAGGAATTATCCACCAAGTTGTTCTTGAAAATTACGCTTTTCCCGGCGGAATGATGATCGGAACCGATTCGCACACTGTAAATGCAGGTGGTTTAGGAATGGTAGCCATTGGAGTCGGCGGCGCGGATGCCGTTGATGTGATGTCAGGTATGGCGTGGGAATTAAAATTCCCTAAATTAATCGGCATTAAATTAACAGGAAAACTATCGGGTTGGACTGCTCCAAAAGATGTGATTTTGAAAGTGGCCGGAATTCTTACCGTAAAGGGTGGAACTGGTGCTATTGTTGAATATTTTGGTGAAGGGGCTACTTCAATGTCTTGCACCGGTAAAGGTACCATTTGCAATATGGGTGCGGAAATAGGGGCAACGACTTCTACTTTCGGCTATGATTCCTCGATGGATCGCTATTTGCGTTCTACAGGCCGAGGCGAAATAGCTGATGAAGCCAATAAAATAGCTAAATATCTCACCGGTGATGCCGAAGTATACGCCAATCCTGAATTGTATTTCGATGAGGTTATTGAGATCAATCTCTCTGAATTGGAACCCTATTTAAATGGCCCATTTACACCAGATTTGGCTACGCCAATTTCTAAGATGAAAGAGGAAGCAATCAAGAACAATTGGCCATTAAAAATCCAATACGGATTGATAGGTTCTTGCACCAATTCTTCCTATGAAGATATTTCGCGTGCGGCTTCCTTAGCAAAACAAGTGGCAGAAAAAAACTTAAAAACCAAAGCTCACTTTACCATAACACCTGGTTCTGAGTTGGTCCGTTACACGATTGAACGTGACGGTTTTATTGATATTTTTGAGAAAATTGGCGCTACAGTGTTTGCCAATGCATGTGGTCCTTGCATCGGGATGTGGGATCGAGAAGGTGCTGAAAAGGAAGAACGAAATACGATCGTACACTCTTTCAACCGCAATTTCTCCAAACGGGCCGATGGCAATCCAAATACATTGGCTTTCGTCGGTTCGCCCGAATTGGTGACGGCTTTGGCTATAGCGGGCGATTTATCCTTCAACCCTTTAACGGACACTTTAATCAATGAAGATGGTGTAGAAGTTAGGTTAGAGGAGCCCACAGGAGATGAATTGCCTCCAAGAGGTTTTGATGTGGAAGACGCTGGTTTTCAAGCACCTTCTTTCGATGGTTCAGGAGTTGCCGTAGTGGTGAGTCCCACTTCAGAAAGACTGCAATTATTGGCACCTTTTTTACCATGGGACGGAAAAAACATCACCGGCGCGAAACTGCTGATCAAAGCTTACGGAAAATGTACTACAGATCATATTTCTATGGCCGGACCTTGGTTGCGCTACAGAGGACATTTAGATAATATATCCAACAACATGCTCATCGGGGCTATCAATGCCTTTAATCAAAAAGCCAATGCGGTAAAAAATCAATTGGATGGAATTTATGATGCCGTTCCTGTGGTGGCCAGAGCCTACAAGGCAGCAGGCATTCCTTCAATTGTGGTTGGAGATCATAATTATGGGGAAGGATCTTCAAGAGAGCATGCCGCTATGGAACCCCGTTTTCTTGGTGTTAAAGCGGTTTTGGTAAAATCATTTGCTAGAATTCATGAAACCAATTTAAAAAAACAAGGACTATTGGGATTGACCTTCGCCAATGAATCTGATTATGACAAAATACTCGAAGATGACACAATCAATTTTATAGACTTGGTTGATTTCGCTCCAGGAAAACCATTGACTTTAGAGTTCATCCATTTTGATGGCACCAAGGATTTTATTATAGCCAATCATACTTATAACGAAGGGCAGATAGGCTGGTTTATTGCGGGTTCAGCCTTAAATTTAATTGCCGCAGCGGGAACCGCTTGATTTGTTACCGTTATAGAAAATTCAAATCTCCGAAGCAATTCGGAGATTTTTTTTTGCTATAATTCCACTCCGTTCAATAAGTCATAGAAAATTCTTATTAATTGCTCAAATTTATGTAGTTCATCGGAAATAAAGAATATTTTTTTTATTTTATCGGTGTTTTCTGCTTTTAATCGTATTAATTTGCAGTGTGTTTATTAGAAACCCCAAGTAATAATTTACACTACCCAATTTCTAAATCTTAACCTACTATTATGAAAACAGTATTACCACTACTGCTTTTTGCATTCATTATGCATGGGCAAACCCAAAGTTATACCCCTAGTACAGCAAGCTTTCCAAATCCTGAAAGAGGCTATTATCACTACACTTCCACAGGAGGAACCACAGCAACTTACACCACGCTCAACCAGAGTACGTTGGACTCCTACCGCGGCGAGAACATTACTGTTATTGAGAGAATGTTTTATCTTAATTCCTTCCTTTCGGCGCCAATATCAGATTCCTATCTGGCCAATATGCAGAGTGATTTTGACAAAATCAGAAATGCCGGCTTGAAGGTGATCATCAGATTTGCTTATTCTAAAAGCGAGTCGGTGGCTGTTCTAGATGCAACAAAAACACAAATTTTGGCGCACATTCAACAAGTGGCACCATTAATACAAGCCAACAAAGACGTGATTTCTATATACCAATATGGTTGGATTGGTTGCTGGGGCGAAACCTATTACACTAGTCAGATCGCTGAATTTGGAAATGGCGATAGCACTGCGATAACCACTGCGCAATGGGCTAACAGAAAACAGATCGTTGATGCCATGTTAGCCGCCACTCCGATAGAAATTCCTATCCAAGTTCGGTACGTATATGACAAGCAAAGAATGTATCCTACCGGGAATAACAGAATCGGATTTTATAATGATGCTTTTTTAAACGTATGGGGCGATTCAGGTACTTTTAATGTAAGTGGTGCCGGAGGAAGTCCAAGTACCTTTGATAGCAATTACCTGCAAACGGAAACGATTAACCTGCCGATGGCTGGAGAAACGGACGCGCTGAACGCACCGCGAACCGATTGCGCCAACGCCCTAATGGAGATGGACAAATACAATTGGAGCTTGCTAAATAAAGATTATTTAACTGCCAATATTGTCAATTGGACTTCTCAGGGTTGTTTCGCTGAAACAGAAAGAAGATTAGGATATCGATTTGAATTGATTAATTCAAATATTACCAACAATATACTGACTTTTACGGTTCAAAATGTAGGTTATGCCAATTTGTTTAAAGACAGAAATGCCTTTTTGGTATTAAGAAATATGGCCACCAATGTCGAATCGTCGTTTGAACTGAATACCAACTTAAAAAATTGGACAGGTGGGGCTCCCATTCAAATTTCGCAAAGTTTAGCCTTTGCAGTAGCCAGTGGTACCTATCAATTGTTTTTAAGTCTTCCGGATCCTTTGTTGACCAATCCGATGTACGCCATACAATGTGCCAATTCTGGTATTTGGGATGCGGTTAAAGGATACAATAATCTGAATCAAACGGTTACCATCAGCGGCGAAGTAATTCCGGTCACACAGCCTGTAGTTACAGCACCGGTGGTAGATCCAGCAATTTTGCCTGTTTCAATTGTTTTGAACAACAATGCCATTATAATTGTAAACAATCTGCCTTCGCCTGAATTTACGATTGCCGTCTATAATTTAAATGGTCGATTGAAATCAACTTCAGTCGATATTTCAGGCCTCAGAAAAGGCATATACGTGGTGAAAATTACCTGCAATGGCATCGTATATACTCAAAAAGTCAATAAAGTATAAAATCAAAATAAATTTTATAGAAACTCTCGAAAGCATTCGGGAGTTTTTTTTTGGGCTCCTCTTTTTTTAAAACACAAATACCGCAGCGATTAATTGGGGAATTAATCATTACGGTATTGTATCCAAAATGTTCAAGTTACTGCTGTCAACCAATGGTTATTTAACTCGTGTACCAATTCGTTGGTCATAGACGGAAGATTGGAAAACCTCTATGTTTTAAATGCCATTGCGCCAACCTATCAAATTAACAGCTGCACATCAAACAAAATTTATCATTTTATTATTAGATAAAGTACTTCAATATTTTTAGCTTAATTATTACATAATTTTGCCAAATAGTTTTAATATTGACTGACAGAAATGGTGCTCAGAACGGCAACAACTGCCGGTCATTTTTGCATTTCTTAAAAAATCATATCTTTATCCAAATCAAAACCAAAAAAGAATGGAAAACCAGCAAGCAGAAGATTTTAAAAGAGAACTAGGATTATTAGACGGAACGATGCTTGTGGTCGGATCGATGATTGGTTCAGGAATATTTATAGTAAGTTCGGATATCGCCAGACAGGTAGGATCTGCCGGATGGCTCACCCTGATTTGGGTCATCTCTGGGTTGATCACTGTAATTGCCGCGGTAAGTTACGGAGAACTTAGTGCAATGTTTCCCAAAGCTGGCGGACAGTACGTTTATCTTAAAGAAGCCTACGGAAAACTGATCGCTTTTCTGTATGGTTGGAGTTTTTTTACCGTCATCCAAACTGGAACTATTGCCGCAGTAGGAGTCGCCTTTTCAAAATTTGCAGCTTATCTGTATGAGCCGTTCAGCGATGAAAACGTTTTGTTTCAGGCTGGGACTTTCCATTTAAATGCAGCACAAATCGTCTCTATAATTACCATTATTTTTCTTACCTATCTCAACAGTCGTGGTGTCAAAAACAGTAAAGTTTTGCAAACCGTCCTGACCATCATCAAAATACTTTCACTATTGGGATTGATTGTATTTGGATTTTTATTGGCCGCCAAAGCAGAAGTTTGGAATGCCAATTGGACCGATGCTTGGACTCCAAAATCATACCTTAAAGATAGCGGCTCTTGGCTTCCGATTAGCGGTATGGCACTGATTACAGGAATTTCTGCCGCGATGGTGGGGTCTCTGTTTTCTAGCGATGCTTGGAATGGTGTTACTTTTATTGCAGGGGAAATCAAAAACCCCAAACGCAATGTTGGTTTGAGTTTGTTTTTGGGAACTTTAATTGTCAGCGTGATTTATGTACTGGCCAACCTAATGTATCTGGCTGTAGTTCCTTTGGGTGAAATTGCGACCGCCAAATCGGATCGGGTCGCGGTGGTGGCATCGCAATATATTTTTGGAAATATTGGAACTTTGATCATCGCTATTATGATTATGATTTCGACTTTTGCGTGTAATAACGGATTAATAATGGCGGGTGCTCGGGTATATTATACGATGGCAAAAGATGGTTTGTTCTTTAAAAAAGCAGCGGTGCTCAATGTGCACAGCGTTCCAGCCTGGGCGTTATGGGCACAATGCTTGTGGGCTTCGGCTTTGTGTTTGACTGGAAAATATGGAGATCTGCTCGACTTTGTGATCATTATTGTACTAATTTTTTACATTCTGACCATTTACGGTATTTTTATACTGCGTCAGAAAATGCCCGATGCCGAACGACCTTATAGAGCTTTTGGCTATCCGATTTTACCTGCGTTTTATATCGTGGTAGCCAGTGCGCTGTCGATTGCTTTGTTGTTGACCAAAACGGATACTTGTGGTTGGGGCGTATTGATCATGCTCATTGGGATTCCCGTGTATTACCTCACCAAACCGAAAGTGACATAACAAATGGGTTTGCTAGCCCTGATGGCAGAGACATCCTTTTGTGCCGGGGTTCGGCGCGAAAGATAGAACGGACAGCAGGAAATGGCTTCAAAAAAACCGCTTCAAAATATGAGGCGGGTTTTTTATATTGTATTTTGTAAACGGCTAGTAATAAGTATAGCGTCTTACTTTGGCGATGTATTTTGCCAAGCGAATGACCTGATGGCTGTAACCATATTCATTGTCGTACCAAATGTATAGCACGATATTCTTGCCATCTGCTGAAATGATTGTGGCGTTGCTGTCGTAAATTGACGGGGCAGAAGTGCCGATGATGTCGGAAGAAACGAGTTCGTTGTTTAAAGAATACTTGATTTGTTCAACGAGTTCGCCTTCAAGCGCATATTTTTTCATGATAGCGTTGACTTCGGCAATAGAGGTTTCTTTAGCTACTTCGAGATTTAACACCACGAGCGATCCGTTTGGAACAGGCACCCGAATTGCATTTGAAGTCAGTTTCCCCGACAGCGATGGGATGGCTTTGGCTACCGCAGTTCCGGCACCCGTTTCGGTGATGACCATGTTTAAGGCAGCGGCTCGGCCCCGTCGGTATTTTTTGTGCATGTTGTCGACCAAATTCTGGTCGTTGGTGTACGCATGAATGGTTTCGAGATGGCCTTTAACCACACCTAAAGTATCTTCAACGGCTTTTAAAACGGGCGTGATGGCGTTGGTCGTGCAGGAGGCTGCTGAGAAAATATGTACTTCATCCGGATTGTATTCTTTTTGATTAACACCGTAAACAATATTAGGAACGCCTTTTCCGGGTGCTGTTAATAAGACTTTGGCAACGCCTTTGGATAGCAAATGTCTCGCTAAAGCGTCTTGGGTTGTGAAAGCGCCGGTGTTGTCAATTACCAGGGCATCATCAATATCGTATTGGGTATAGTCGATTTCTTCAGGACCATTGGCTGTAATCAGGTGAACAGTGGTTCCATTGATGATCAAGGCGTTATTTTCGGCGTCGGCTATTACAGAACCCTGAAAATCACCATGAATAGAATCGTAGCGCAGTAAGGAAGCTCGTTTTTCTAAAGTTTCTGCATCGTTTTTATCACGTGTCACGATGGCTCGAAGTCGCAATTGGGTTCCTTTTCCGGTTTTTGACATCAATTCTCGGGCAAGCAAACGACCGATTCTTCCAAATCCGTACAACACCACATCTTTGGGTTTGTTGTTTTTAAAATCCTTGGCATTTTTTAATTTGTCGATGACAAAGGCTTTGGCGTTGTTGTAATGGCTGTCTTCAAGATGGTATTCGTACGTTAGTTTTCCTATATCCAATTTAGAGGGCGGCAAATCTAAGGAAAGAATGGCTTTGGCAATTTCGACGGAATCAAAAATGGAAATTGGCTTGCCGACAAATTCACCGGCATATTCATGAAGATTGATGATTTCGCTTACATTTTTATCAATAAGTTGGTTTCGAAATAGGACCATTTCGATGGATTTGTCATACCAAAGATCGCTGATAGTTTTGATAAATTCGACTCCGGCGCGTCGTCGATCTGCTTGGAAGGAAATCTGTTTTTCGTATAAAATAGTATTGTTCATTGCAAGAAATTATAAGAATAGTTAGTGTTGGTTATTTTTTAATTTGGGGCAAAAGTATCGATTTCAATCGATTTCGTAACGTATTTATTAAAGAGTTTAATAAAAAAAGCCATCTCGGATTGAGATGGCTTCCAACAAATTGAATTAACCTTTTAAATAATAATTCTAATCCTTTGCCCCATTTTGTTAATCATTTCAATGCTCACACTTTGGCTTTCTGATTTTTTGCCTAACAGTCTTGATATGGTTTCGACATCGGCGACTTTGGTATTATCGATGCTGATGATGATATTGCCTTTGAGCTCGTCATAATATGGTTTTAAGTTTTCATTGGTAATATCTTTAATTCGCACGCCCGAATCAATGTTAAATTTTTTTCTATCTGCGGCACTTATGTTTTCCAGTTCTATCCCTTTAAACTCTGTACTGACAAATTCATTTTTATTTAAGATTACTGGTACAGCTAAAGTTTTTCCATTTCTGAGATAAGTTACTACAACTTTATCATTGGGTCTTTTTGTATTGATAAATCCAGATAAATCGGCATAAGAAGAAATATTTTGCTGGTCTAGTTTGATAATGATGTCGCCCTTGGTCAATCCTGATTTTTCGGCCCCCGAATTTTTCGTTACTCTACTAATGTAGAACCCTTGGGTTTCTGAGATACCCAATTCTTTAGACGCATTGCCATTTAGTTCGCCGCCTTCTACACCTAGGATGCCTCGTTGTACATTTCCGAATTCCATTATATCTTGAATTATTTTGCGCGTGATATTTGATGGAATGGCAAACGAGTAACCGACATAAGAGCCAGTTTGTGAAGAAATCATGGTATTGATGCCAATCAATTCTCCATGGGTATTGACAAGCGCCCCGCCACTATTGCCTGGATTAACTGCGGCATCTGTCTGAATAAACGATTGAATACCATTGGTGTCTAGGTTTCGGGCTTTGGCCGACACGATTCCCGCAGTCACGGTAGAATTTAAATTGTACGGATTTCCGACCGCCAAAACCCATTCTCCCACTCTTACATTATCAGAATCGGCAAAAACGGTATAGGGCAATTTTTCTGTCGCATCAATTTTAAGCAATGCGATATCCATTTTAGAGTCGGTGCCAACTAATTTTGCCTTGTAAGTTTTTTTGTTGTTGAGGGTAATTTCGATATCAGCAGCATCCTGTACTACATGGTTGTTGGTGACGATGTATCCATCTTCGGAAATGATTACACCAGAACCAGTCCCTACTTGCTCTTGTTGCTGTCCGCCTTTATATCCGTAAAAAAATTCCATCATCGGGTTCGAAACTGTTCTGTAAGACACGTTTTTAACATGAACTACCGAATGTACCGTTTTGTCGGCCGCATCTGTAAAGTCAACCGCCTCATTTCCCAAACTAACATTTTTGGAATAATTTAAAGGGGCTAAAGTGACTATATTTTTTTGTTTTGAAAATAGTCCGTCATCGTCTATAAACAGTTTGTAACCTCCAAGTGTTGTTGCACCACTTAGCAATGACACTAAAAATAAACTCGAAATTTTTTTCATTTTTTATTTCAATTTTGAATTAAACATTTGTTTAGGCTAATTATAACCGTAAAATTATAAAAGTATTGTTTTCGATAATCGAGTTTAACTCCCGTTTAACAAGGATTAACGTTTTTTTAGCAAATCAATTTTGAGTGCCGCTTGGCCTCTATTTTACCCTTTAGTACGCAATAGCATTTTTGTATATTATTTGTACATTTGTTACGATTGAAAAATTACCGATGCAAATTATATTTTACAAGTACGAAGGCACTGGAAATGATTTTGTGATGATTGATAATCGTCAAGATTTCTTTCCCAAAAAAAATATCGATCTCGTAAAAAAGTTGTGCGATCGCCGTTTTGGAATTGGTGGCGATGGTTTGATACTACTCGAAAACGACACCAAATCCGATTTTATAATGACCTATTACAACTCAGACGGTAACCTGAGCTCGATGTGTGGCAATGGAGGAAGGTGTATTGCCGCCTTTGCTAAAAGACTTGGAATAATTCAAAGTACTGCTTCTTTCCATGCTATTGATGGTCTGCACCACGCTACGATTTTTGAGGATGGTACTGTTTCCCTTGCAATGCGTGATGTAGAAAATATAGCCGTTCATCCTGACTTTGTTTTTTTAGATACAGGTTCCCCACATCATGTGCAAATGGAAGTCGATTTGTTTTCGCTCGATGTTAAGACTTTGGGAAGTACCATAAGACATGGCGATCTGTATGGTAAATCGGGAAGCAACGTCAATTTTGTGAGACAGATTTCCGAAAACACCTTTGCCATTAGAACTTACGAGCGAGGGGTCGAAGACGAAACCTTATCGTGCGGTACCGGGGCGACTGCAGTCGCCGTTGCGATGCATGCTACAGGAAAAACCCATGCCAACGCCATAAACATAGATGTAGCTGGCGGAAAACTAGAAGTTTTATTTGATAAAGAAGAAACGGTTTACACTAATGTCAGGTTAATTGGTCCGGCCACTTTCGTTTTTAAAGGTACTATTGAATGTTAACATTAAAAGGAAAAACGGTTTATTTGCGTGCACTCGAACCCAATGATTTGGAGTTTGTTTATGCAGTTGAAAATGACGAAAGCATTTGGCAGGTCAGCAATACTCACACTCCTTACAGTCGTTTTTTGGTTCGGCAATATTTAGAAAATGCGCATCAAGATATTTATGAAGCCAAGCAATTGCGCTTGGCCATCTGCAAAGGACAAGATTTTCCGGCAGTTGGTTTGATTGATTTGTTTGATTTTGATCCTAAGAACAATCGCGCGGGCATCGGTATATTGATAAAGGATCTTGTTCATCGCAATAGTGGTGTTGGCAGTGAATCGTTGGAACTGCTAATTCAGTATGCTTTTGCTCATTTAAATTTACATCAGTTGTACGCCAATATTGATGTCGCAAACCAAGCCAGTCTCGCCCTTTTTGCTAATTTTGGATTTGAAAAAATCGGTATCAAAAAGCAATGGAATTTGGTTAGAGGCATTTACCATGACGAAGTGCTGTTTCAATTAGTCCATCAGCCAACGAGTGTCAGCGAACTGACACAGCAATTTTAAAACTTTTAAATTTTGAGCATTAAAAAAATTATTGGTGTTGTTTCGGTTGTTCTCATTACAGGGCTGATTATTTATGGCTATTTGCTGTATCGCGATATCTTTTCCGGAAACACAAAATTCCAAGACAAAGAAGTATTTGTAGCCATACCCACGGGTGCAGATTATGTGGAAGTAAAACAAATCATGAGTGCCTATGTCAAAGACATGTCGCGTTTTGAAACCGTGGCAGAGAAAAAATCTTACCCGCAAAAAGCGGATAAGTCGGGGCAATTTTTATTGAAGAAAGGAATGAACAGCAACGATATCATCAATGCCTTACGACAAAATGTACCAGTAAAACTAGCCTTTAACAATCAGGAAAGGCTTGAGAATTTCGCCGGCAGAATTGGTTTCCAAATAGAAGCCGACAGCTTGAGCATTTTGACGGCCTTCAGAGACCAACGATTTTTAGAAGCGAATGGCTTTACGGAAGCCAATGTCTTGGCGCTGTGTATACCCAATTCTTACGAATTTTTCTGGAATACCAGTGCGGTGAAGTTTAGGGACAAAATGGCCAAGGAATACCGGATGTTCTGGACAACAGCCCGTTTAGCGAAAGCCAAAGATTTGAATCTTACGCCTATCCAAGTGGCAATCCTTGCTTCAATTGTGCACAAAGAAACAGTTAAAAATGACGAACGCCCAAAAGTGGCGGGCGTGTATCTCAATCGACTGGCCAAAGGGATGAAACTAGAAGCTGACCCTACCGTAATTTATGCAGTTAAATTGCAATCGAACGATTTCAATCAGGTCATTAAAAGGGTTTTGTATAAGGATCTCGAGACCGATTCACGTTACAATACATATCGATATGAAGGATTGCCACCCGGGCCTATTGCCATGCCCGACATTACTGCTTTAGATGCTGTGTTAAATCCAGAAAAGCACCATTATATTTATTTTTGTGCAAGTGTGACCAATTTTGGCTATCATGAATTTGCTGTTACTGCGGCGCAGCATGAAGTCAATCGCCAGAAGTATGTGGCATGGGTGAATAGTCAAGGTATAAAACGATAGATTTTGAAATTTAAAACACCTTTTTTTTTATTCCTTTTTATTGGAATTGGTATCTCTGTTTTTGGACAAGAGAAGGTTGAGCAGTTTTTAAAACCGTCAGACTCGCTCCATGTCAAAAAAAGAAATGCCGTGATTATTTCTGAAAGCATACTTTCGGCAGGAGCGCTGGTTGCATTAAACCAACTCTGGTACGCCGATTACCCTAAATCAGATTTTCATTTTATCAATGACAACTCCGAATGGTTGCAGATGGATAAGGCTGGTCATGTTTTTTCGTCATATCAATTGGGAAGCATTGGCAAAAATGCATTGCAGTGGAGTGGAGCAAGCCGCAGGAGCCAGTTGGTTTACGGCGCTACATTAGGATTTGTGTTTTTGTCTGCAGTTGAAGTTTTTGACGGTTATTCCTCGAATTGGGGTGCGTCGGTAGGCGATGTTGTAGCCAATGCCTCTGGAACGGCTTTGTTTGTGTCGCAAGAATTGCTGTGGAAAGAGCAACGCATTGTTCCAAAATTTTCATTTCACACCACGCCTTATGCGTCTGCAAGACCCAATGTATTGGGTAGGAATTTACCACAACAAATTTTAAAAGATTATAACGGACAAACCTACTGGCTTTCTGTAAATGTGCATTCTTTCTTCAAACAGTCCAAAATTCCCCAATGGTTAAATGTAGCTGTTGGTTACGGAGCAGAGGGCATGATCACAGGAAATGACGAATTTATTAACACTATTTTTCTCCCAGAATCTAAAAGATTTAGACAATTTTATGTCAGTTTCGACGCCGACTTGACTAAAATAAAAACAAATTCCCACTTGTTAAAAACGGTGTTTGCTATTTTTAACACCGTCAAAATCCCAGCTCCAACGATTGAAATCAGTGGTTCAGGAGATGTAAAGTTTCGCGCTTTATACTTTTAGAAAACTTTAACTGATTGATATTCAATATTGTAATTTTTAGTCTTAGATTTGCACCGCAGAAATTTCTCGGGTGACAGGTTGAGAAGAAAAACAATGTATGTTTAAAAAATGGTCCTTTTACACTATTCTCGCTCTAATTATTGCTTACTTAAGTTCGGGGTTTAAACCTTTCGAATTGCAATTTCATAACTGGTTTCAATCTGATAATGAAGAGCTTTCCTATCGTTTTCCTTCCAAAGAACAAAAAGATTACGCTTATTTAAATATTCCTTTTACCGGCAAGTTTTTTATCGGTTTTAAAGAGGCATTAGCTTACAAGGAATCACAAGGCAAGTACAAAAAAATAAATTCGCTGGGCTACATGGGCAAATACCAATTTGGTCTAGAAACTTTGAAAACCGTAGGTATTGATGATAGTCTGACCTTCCTCAACAGTCCTAAATTGCAGGAAAAAGCGTTTGTTGCGTTATTGTCGAAAAACAAATGGGAGTTAAAAGCGGAAATAGAAAAATTTTCAGGTAGTATTGTGAGTGGCGTAAAGATAACCGAATCTGGAATTTTGGCAGCGGCTCATTTAGGTGGTGCGGGATCTGTCAAACGTTTCTTGAATAGCAATGGCGCCAAAAAATGTAAAGACGATTATGGTACTTCTGTAAAAACATATATGAGGGATTTTGGAGGCTATGAAACCGAAGGAATTATTGCCGATCAAAATGCCAAGGCAAATTAAGATTTACTGAATTAAAAGTCACCTGTCGTTACGGCAGGTTTTTTTTGGTTTAGATTTTATGAATGATAAAAATAGTGGGTCGGTTGTGCAGATCAATTTTTACTTTTTTCCAATCTTGTATGCGGAACGTTTTAATGTATTCGGTTGGCAACGTTATATCAGCCGCGATGCATAAATGCGTGTTAGGCTGCAAGGTTTGAAGCATTTCTTCTAACAATTTATTGTTTCGGTAAGGAGTTTCGATGAACAGTTGCGATTCATTTTTATCTTGCGAAGTTTTCTCCAAGGCTTTTAAGACTGTTTTTTTATCGCTTTTCTCAATCGGAAGGTAGCCGTTAAAAGTGAAACGCTGGCCATTCATACCCGAGGCCATCATTGCCAGTAAAATGGAAGAGGGGCCCACCAATGGAACCACCTGAATTCCTTTTTCGTGTGCTAGTTTTACCATTACAGCCCCGGGATCAGCAATTCCGGGGCAACCTGCTTCACTCATTAATCCGATGTTTTTACCTTCAAGACAAGGTTGGATCATCTTATTGTGCTCGGAAATTTCGGTGTGTTTGTTTAACATCTGAAAGCGCAAGGTAGCTTGCACTTTTTGAGGGTTGATAATTTTTATAGCTTTGCGGGCTGTTTTTTCATTTTCGACAATGTAATCTTCGATAAATTCAATGGCTCGTTTAACAGTTGACGGCAATACATCCAAAGGATCACAATCTCCTAATGTAGTCGGAATCAAATATAGTTTTCCATTCATTTTCATAAAGCGAGCTTAAGAATGTTTGGCCATTAGCTTTTTGGCTATAGCATCGCAAGTTTCGTTGAGCATCTCGTACACCGTATCGAAGCCATTTTGCAAACCGAAATAGGGATCGGGGACATCTACATTTTCGCCTGGGAAAAGTTCATTTAAGATGAGATGAACTTTACATTTTTGGTCTTCGTTTTTCGCCATCGCTACCACGTCCATAAAGTTGGTATTGTCCATGACGTAAATGTAATCGTAAATTTCGAAATCGGTCGGTACAAACTGTCGGCCTCGTTGATACGATATATCAATGCCGTTTTTTTTAGCTACCGCTATCGAACGCTCGTCTGGCTGTTTGCCCACATGCCAATTGCCCGTACCGGCAGAGTCAACAATAAAATCTTTTTTTGGAATTTTGGACTCAAGTAACCCTTCTGCCAAGGGAGAACGACAGATATTACCGAGGCAAACCATCAAAATTTTAACAGGCATTTACAAGGATAGTTTTTTGTGAATGTCTTCCACAAATTTCTTGAATTGTTTGTCCGTAGCCACTAGATTGTCAACCGTCTTACAGGCATGTAAAACAGTGGCATGGTCGCGGTCGCCTATTTGAGAACCAATATTGGCCAACGACGCTTTGGTGAATTTTTTAGCGAAAAACATCGCCAGTTGCCTGGCTTGAACAACGTGACGTTTTCTGGTCTTGGATTGCAACGTTTCTAAATCCAGTTGGAAATAATCAGACACAATCTTTTGAATGTAGTCAATAGAAATTTCGCGTTTTACGTTTTTAACAAACTTTTCGACAACGTGTTTCGCCAACTCTAAAGTAACTTCTTTTTTGTTGAAAGAAGATTGCGCTATCAAAGAGATAATGGCACCCTCCAATTCTCGCACATTTGATTTGATGTTTCGAGCAACATATTCAATAATATCATCTGGCATTTCTACACCATCGCGATACAATATATTTTTTAAGATTGAAATTCTGGTTTCATAATCAGGCTGATGTAATTCGGCTGAAAGTCCCCATTTGAAACGCGAAAGCAAACGCTGCTCAATGTCTTGCATGTCTACGGGCGCCTTGTCGGAAGTCAGAATTACCTGTTTGCCGTTTTGGTGCAAATAGTTGAAAATATGAAAAAACACATCCTGCGTACCTGATTTGCCCGATAGAAATTGAACGTCATCAATGATTAAAACATCAATCAGCTGGTAAAAATGTATAAAATCGTTTCTGTTGTTTTTCTTGACCGAATCGATATACTGCTGGGTAAAGATTTCTGCAGAAATATACAGTACGGTTTTTTCCGGATATTTATCTTTAATCTCCACGCCGATAGCATGGGCCAGATGGGTTTTTCCCAAACCAACACCACCAAATATCAGTAGTGGATTGAAAGAAGTGCCTCCTGGTTTGTTGGCAACGGCCATCCCCGCAGAGCGCGCCAATCGGTTAGAATCGCCCTCGAGAAAATTATCAAAACTATAATTGGCATTGAGTTGTGATTCGATTTTCAAATTTCGAATTCCGGGAATTACAAATGGATTTTTTAATTCGGGACTTAAATTTTTAAACGGAGCATCTACTTCCTGAGGCTTCATTGAACTTCTGTGGGCACTAGGCAACTGCTCTGTAAAAGGTTGTTTGTTGCCATAAGTATTTTCCATCTTGATTTTGTACAGCAACTTGGCATTCTTTCCGAGTTCTTTGGTGAGCGCCACTTTTAACAATTTAACGTAGTGCTCTTCGAGCCATTCGTAGAAAAATTTACTGGGAACTTGTATGTATAAAGCATTATCGGTTAGCTCAACAGACTTAATCGGTTCGAACCAAGTTTTGTAAGCTTGATCCTGGATATTGTCCTTTATAAAAGACAGACAATTTTCCCAGACTGATTGCGCAGTTTTGCTCATACTAATTTACTAAATTTGTGTTTTTATTAAAGGTTCTCTTACAAGAAAAATAGCGGGTATTTAACTTATTTTTGGGGTAACAAATATGTGAACAAAAATCGTTAAAAAAAAATAAAATAGCGGTTGATTTTTCAAAAATATTGTTGTAAGACGAGTGTTTTTCGAACCATAAAGATAGTATAATTTTATTATAAACAATATGAAAGAACATCAAATAGAAGTGCGGGTTCGTTATTCAGAAACAGACCAAATGGGCGTAGTATATCATGGCAACTACATTCCCTATTTCGAAATCGGAAGGGTGGAATGGTTGAGAAACAAAGGAGTTTCTTACAAAAGTCTTGAAGAAAATGGCATCGCACTTCCGATAGTTTCTATGACCTTAAATTTCAAAAAACCAGCACGTTATGATGATTTATTATTGGTAAAAACAAAGTTTAAAAAACACAGTTCGGTGAAGATAGAATTCGACTGTGAAATTTGGAGCGAGCAAAACGAGTTATTAACAACTGCCCATTTTATTTTGGTTTTTGTAGACCTTAAAACGGGCCGGCCAATCCTTCCTCCAAATCATATTAAAAGCTTGTTGGAAGAAATGGAAGAATAGTTTTATAGTTCCTTTTTCTTAATTTCAATTTCGAACATAGAATCAAAAATTTAAAACACAATTTGCGCGTTTTTTCTTCTGGTCGCTATTTATAACCCACAAAGGTCATCGATCTGCTGTGAAATAATTTCGCGGTTTTTCTTTCTGACGACGCGACTGACTTTATGAATGTTTTTTGCGTGACAGCGATAGCAGCATTTTGATTTCCGATTCGGAAGACATTGGAAAAGCATAACCGAAGAATTTGCTATTTTTTTCTTTAAAAAAACCTTCTCTGAAGGAATTAAAATTGGCTTGTAACTGTCGTCGAGATGTAAAAGCGGTTACAATATCTTTTTTTCAAACAAATTAACAACATCTTCTTTGCCCACTTGTAAATTCCAAACCTGAATGCCTAAAGCTTCTGCAGCATCGGTATTTTCTTTTTTATCATCGATGAATAAAGTGCGTTTGGGAGACAAATCGTGTTTTTTAAGAATGTAATTGAAAATATCTGCACTCGGTTTGCGCATGCCCATTTCAAAAGAATAGTATACTTTTTCAAAGCACTGGTAAAAATCGCTGAAAAAGGAAGCGCCTACTTTGTGTTCAAACCGGCTGATGTGAATAGAATCGGTATTGGTCAGTAAAAACAAACGGTATTTATGGGAAAGCATTTGTAAAAATTCCAAGCGGTATAGTGGAAATTCCCCAATCACCGCATTCCAAGCTTTTCTAATATCATCAAAATCGGCCATTGGAAGGTACTTTTGAAAAGTCTCAATAAACTGAAGTTCGGTAATCTGGCCTTTTTCAAACAAATCATTCATTTCTAATAATTCGGGATTGGGGCCATCTAAACCTAATTTTTTAAATTCATCAATGGTAGCTTGTTTTTCCAAGTTGATAAAAATGTCGCCAAAATCGAAAATTATTGTTTTAATCATGGTTCGTTAAAATTAAAAGTTCGTCGTCTAAAATAAATGTTCTCACTGCCGATGTCGAGTGAATCACGGGAGCTTTGGTTCCTGATTCCATACTCAATACCCCTTTAAAAATTCGGGCTTCGTCCCACAGATTTTCATCAATAAAAGTTTGCAAGGTCTTTCTCCCGCCTTCTATAATCAGGGACTGGATATTTTCTTCAAATAATTTACCTGCAATCTGAATACCAATATCTTTGTTAAAATCGATATCAGTAGCGGAATATACGATGGTTTTAGATTGATTATCAAAGATATGACTTTGTTTTGGAATTCGATTATTTTGATCTAAAACTATTCGAATAGGATTATTTCCGCTCCAATCTCGTACAGTTAAGAACGGATTATCATCGATAACCGTTTGCGTCCCTACAAGAATGGCTTGTTCCTGGCTGCGCCATTGGTGAACCAATTGACGCGAGTAATCGTTGGTGATCCAAACGGGTTTTTGTGCTTGTTTTTTAGAAGGGGAGATAAAGCCATCTTGACTTTCCGCCCATTTTAAAATAATATAAGGTCTTTTTTTTTCGTGAAAAGTAAAAAAGCGTTTATTAAGGGCGTTGCATTCGTTTTTTAAAATGCCAACTTCAACTTTTCTTCCGTTTTCGATTAACTTTTGAATACCGCTTCCGGCTACTTTTGGATTTTGGTCTATCGTTCCAACGACGATATTTGGGATTTCATTTTCAATGATGAAATCGCAGCAAGGTGGCGTTTTACCAAAATGGGAACAAGGTTCTAAACTCACATACAGGGTCGCACTTTTTAAAAGCGATTTGTCTCTAACTGAATTAATGGCGTGCACTTCCGCATGTGGCGTGCCTGATTTTTGATGCCAGCCTTCCCCTATTATTTTATTTTCATGAACTATAACGGCGCCCACCATCGGATTGGGGTAGGTAGTTCCAAATCCATTTTGAGCCAATTCGATGCAGCGCGACATGTATTTTTCGGCAATAGTCATAACACAAAAATAGTATTTTTTGCTGTGGATTGGTCTATGATATTTAATCACTATTACTTGGTGCCCATCATTGCAAAAATAAATGTTTAACTATTCAAGACGAATAGCGAACTTTGGATTTTTTACATTTATTATTAAATGCCGTTATCTATGAATATTAGACCCATTGAAATAAGCGACAATGCTGAAATTGCCAAAGTAATCCGAGCCGTTTTAATTGAACTTGAGGTGCCAAAAGTCGGAACAGCGTATGCTGACCCACAACTGGATTGTATGTATGAAACTTACATGCAAGCCAAATCGCTGTATTTTGTCGTAGAAAATAACGGAAAAATTATTGGCGGAGCAGGCATTGGTCCTCTCGAAAATGAGTTGGCTTCTGTTTGCGAACTGCAAAAGATGTATTTTTTACCGGAGGCCCGCGGCTCAGGAATCGGACGTCAAATGATGCAAAAGTGCCTACAGGCGGCAAGAGAGTTTGGATACTTACGCTGTTATCTTGAGACGATGCCCAATATGAACGATGCCCAAAAGCTCTACACCAAAACTGGATTTGACTATCTTTGCGCACCTTTAGGAAATACCGGACATACTTCATGCCCGGTTTGGATGATAAAAGTGCTTTAAGATGCAGATCAGACAATACAGAACTCATTTTACAGCCTCGCTTTTACCGATGTATGATGCGGCGGAATCAGAAAACTTTTTTTATCTGATTCTCGAAAACAAGCACCACTTGAAACGAACCGATTTGGCTTTGCAGCCCGAGCTGACTTTTTCAATAACCGCATTGGAAGATTGGAATTTTATTTTAGAACAGTTGAAACAGGAAATCCCTATTCAATACTTGCTTGGAACGGCTCACTTTTATGGATTGGAATTGGAAGTCAACGAGAATGTTTTGATTCCAAGATCGGAAACGGAAGAGCTCGTCGATTGGATAATTGCCGACCTGAAGACCTTGCCGTCGACAAATCCTGTAAAAATTTTAGATATTGGTACCGGCAGCGGTTGTATTGCAATCGCCTTAGCCAAAAATCTATTCCAGGCCAGTGTGTTTGCGCTCGATGTGTCTGAAAATGCATTGATTACAGCAACAAAAAATGCTGCATTGCATCAAGCTAAGGTAGTGTTTATTCAAAAAGACATCCTGAAATGTGTTGATTTAGAACAACAATTTGATCTTATCGTCTCAAATCCTCCGTATATTCGCCAACTGGAAAAAGCAGAAATTAAAAAAAATGTTTTAAACAACGAACCACATTTGGCCTTGTTTGTAGAAGATCATGATGCACTGCTTTTTTACAAGAAAATAGCCCGATTGGCTCAGAAAAATTTAACTGAGAATGGCCGGTTATATTTTGAAATCAATCAATATTTAGGAAAAGAAATGTTGGCGATGCTCGAAAATCTTAATTTTAAGAATGTCGTGTTGCGCAAAGACATATATGGAAATGATCGCATGATTAGAGCCTCTTACCGCTAACTATTCATACCGCAAGGCTTCAATTGGATCTAATTTTGAAGCTTTTAAAGCGGGGTAAGAACCAGAAACAATGGCCACGAAAAAGGTAGTGACGAAGGCAGCAAAAATAGCGCTCCACGGAATGACGAAAACAAATTTTAACAGCGATGCAATTCCGTATCCGGCAGTAATTCCGATAATAATTCCCAAGAGCCCGCCCAATTGTCCGATGACTAAAGTTTCTATGAAAAATTGAATGGCAATCGTACTTCGTTTGGCGCCTAATGCTTTTCGAACACCGATTTCTCTGGTTCTTTCTGTAACCGAAACCAACATGATATTCATCAATGCGATCGAGGAGCCAAAAATAGTTATGATTCCGATCACCCAGGCCGAAAGGCCAAGATATTGGGTAATGCTTAGAATTTTATTGATCAGGTCGTCGCTTCTCGAAATTCCAAAATTATTTTCTTTGACCGGACTTAATTTCCTTACCCTGCGCATGGTACTGTTGGCATTGTCAATAGCGGGGTCCAGCAGTTCTTTTTTATCAATCATCACGCTGACCGTGTAGTCGATATTGGGTGCTGTAAATAGTGATCTAGCGACTTGAATGGGAATCAAAACCCGCAAATCTTGGCTGTTGCCGAAGGTGGAGCCTTTTTCTTTTAAAACTCCGATGACTCTGAATTTGGCACCGCGAATTGAGATCACTTTGTCAATCGGATTGACGTCTTTTAGTAAATCTTTTTCGAAATCAGAACCAACAATGCATGAATAGGTGTTGTTGGCAATATCAAAGCCCGTAAAATTGCGGCCTTTGGTAATCTCGAGACCCGAATTGACCAAGAAATAATCATCAATGCCGAGAACGGTAATTTCTGGATTGGTCTTCTTGGATTCAAATTTGACTTCCGCGTTCGAAACGGCAGTAAAAGAGAGTGAGGTATGCGTAAGAGGATAATTGTATTTTTGTTTGAATGCGACAGCTTCAGGATAGGATAGGATAGGATTGATGATTTCTCTCTCGCCACCACCGCGGTTTCGGGTTTCAAAAGCGTATTGATTGATGTTAAAAGTATTGGCACCCATCGACGCAAAATCACTCGAAAGCGTATTTTCTAAGGCAGCGACTACGGTTAAAATACAAACCAAAGCGGTAATGCCGATTGCAATAATTAATACAGTTAGTATGGTTCGTAGCAATTGCGTTCTGATTGAACCCAGCGCAATTCGGACATTTTCTTTGAATAATTTGAACATCGTCGAAGTTTGACACGAAATTACAATTTTTGTTACAAGTTTGTTTTGGAACCGTAATTATTTATTTTTAAAACAGGATATTTGCTACAAGAATTTGAAGTTACTTATCCACGAATAATTCAGCTACAATTCAAATCTAAAAACAGCATTTTAAGATGGCATCAAAACCCAGTATTCCCAAAGGAACAAGAGATTTTTCACCGATTGAAGTAGCAAAACGACAATATATTATTGGTATTATCAAGACCCATTTTGAGCAGTTTGGTTTTCAACCGATAGAAACCCCTTCGTTTGAAAATTCGGAAACTTTAATGGGAAAATATGGAGAAGAAGGCGATCGATTGATTTTTAAAATATTGAATTCAGGTGACTATTTGGCAAAAGCCGATGTTGTTGCCTTGCAAAATAAAGACAGCCTCAGACTCACCGCGGCCATTTCGGAAAAAGCACTTCGTTATGACCTGACTGTTCCGTTTGCGCGATATGTCGTTCAAAACCAAAGTGATATTGTTTTTCCTTTTAAACGCTATCAAATCCAACCAGTATGGCGTGCCGATCGGCCTCAGAAAGGCAGATTCAGAGAGTTCTTTCAATGTGATGCCGATGTAGTAGGATCTACTTCATTATGGCAAGAAGTCGAGTTGGTGCAATTATACGATACGGTATTCGGCGCTTTGGGTTTAGAAAAAGTCACCATTAAAATCAACAACCGTAAAATTCTTTCAGGAATCGCTGAAGTGATCGGAGCCAAAGAGAAACTAATCGACTTTACCGTGGCGCTGGATAAATTGGATAAGATAGGTGAGGAGGGCGTAAAAGCAGAAATGCGGGAAAAAGGAATTTCGCAAAGTGCGCTTCAAAAAGTGCAGCCTTTGTTTCAATTTGTAGGAACCATTTCGGAGAAAATCCAAAAATTATCTGTTTTGCTTGCCGGTTCTGAAGAGGGAATGAAAGGCGTTGCGGAACTGCAATTCATTTGCGAGCAAGTTTCGAATTTGGGCATGCAACAATCGGTATTAGATCTCGACGTCACTTTGGCGCGTGGATTAAACTATTACACGGGTTCGATTTTTGAAGTTTCTCCTCCCAAATCTGTAGCGATGGGATCTGTTGGAGGCGGCGGCAGGTATGACGATTTAACCGGTATTTTTGGTTTAAAAGACATGAGCGGCGTGGGCATATCATTTGGCTTGGATCGGATTTATCTGGTAATGGAAGAGTTAAATTTGTTTCCTGAAACGGTAACGTCTACTTCAAAAGCCCTTTTTGTCAACTATGGAGAAAAGGAAGCATTTTATGCATTACAAGCCATGATGAAACTGAGAGCTGCTGGAATAAAAGTAGAATTGTATCCCGATGCGATTAAAGTCGGAAAACAGTTGATGTATGCCGACAAACGCGAAATTCCATTTGCCGTTGTTGCAGGTGAAACCGAAATGGCGCAACACCAATTTGGCTTGAAAGATTTACTTTCCGGAGAACAAATCACCGTAGATTTTCAGGAGTTAAAATTAGCCTTATCATAGGTTTAATAATATCATAGCTCTTTTTAAATAAAAGAAGCTTCTCATTACGAGAAGCTTCTTCACTTTTTTTGGGGAAAAAAGGGGAACTATTTGATAATTATCTTTTTAGTAATGTCGCCTTTGGTGGTGGTAACTTTTACAATGTAAGTGCCAGTACTTAGGTTTTTTACCGGGATTTGGATTTTGCTCTGATCATCATTTTTTACATCCCAACTGCCTATGTTTTGTCCTAACAAAGTAAACAAAGTCACCGCGTTTACGTTGAGGTCTGTGTTTTTGTTTTGAATGTTGATCATGTTATCAGCGTTGGTAAACTTCACTACAACATCGGCCTCCGCTTCAAAATTAGTGGTCGCAAGCGAACCGGTTTTGAATCTTAAGGAGAAACGGTCGCTGATCGTACCTTGCGGTAATTCCAATGTGAAAGCTTCCTCACGAATATCATGGTAAAGACTGGTAAGACTGTCGTAGATGTAGATTCCCTGATTGTCATCAAAATTTTCTGTGGCATCCAACGTGAAGTTGATGTTTCCTAATGCACTAGTAGTTACTGCCAACGGATAGATGTTGTCGCTGTTAAAATAACCATCACCTTGTATTACCAGTCTGGATTCTCCATTTAAGAAAACCATTTCGTTTGGCTGTTGGTCAATTTGCGGTGCATCGTAACCCAAATCATAGCCGCTGGTCGCATTTTCGTTCATGAAACCAAGCAGAAGCTGCCTGTGAAAACTGTTGGCCGAGTTGAAACCCAATCTTATTTTTGCGAAAGTATCTTCAGCAATTACATCCTCTTGGTTGTTTAGCACATGTTCTACCGTTGGGCCGTTCTGACTCTGTCTGAACAATGGGTTTGAACTGCCGCTGTCTTCTTTAATAAAAGCTCTCTGACTGTTGTCGAAGGTGATGTTTCCACCGGTCGCACTTCCGTAAAGTAAAAACCCTTGACCAACAGGAATATACCTGCCCGGAACCCTCGTGCTTGAACCAAGTCCGCTAACACCTGCAGGCGAAACCGGAGGAGTGCCACCAACAAGTGTCCTTGCAGCATAACCTCCCTGATACTCTAATAAATTATGAGAGACGTTGGTAGGAAAATGTTCCCAGAAATAAATAGCGCCTGTGGTCGAAGCCGAATTGGCAGTAATAAATGCATTGGCATCTAATGCAGAAGCATACGGATTACCACTTAAATTAGCATTATTGGGCGCGATAGGGCTGGTGATCAGACCGTTATTTGGCTTTCCGACAAAGGTATAATTTTGAGTCGCCGTGGCTGCATCGCTTCCTTTCATGGTATATCCTTGTGCAGTTTGGAGTGTTCCATTTGGTCCGACAGAAGCCCAGTTGGCATACTGTGGCGTCAGATTTTGAAATTTAAATATCCAATAGCTGCTTAAAGTAATAGGAGTGGTAGCCGCGCTGTTGTAACCTGTAGTCCATGTGATATTTTGAATACTGGCCGGATTGGTAGCATCTCTTAAAACTCCGTTTACGGTAAATGAATTGTTATTGCTGGTCGTACTCAACGAGCCTACCGGAGAAGACCAATAGTTGTAATTAAATCTATTCGACTGTCCTTTTTGATCTCTTTCGATCGATCCAGCGCTGGTTACATCTAAATCACTATTAATAGTTTGAATTAATTGAGATTTTCCAACTAAATCTATTTTACCGTCAATTTTTAAATAGTGAGATACTTGGATTTTTGTATCGTTTGTTGCGCTTAAAGTATTGGCAGTAACAAACAATCCAAGGACCGTTTTGTTTCCTGCAGAACCAACATTATTACTTGTTTTAACAATATTCCAGTCGATTGGAGTAACTCCATCAACAATTGAAAGACTATTTGGTAATTGTTGGATAGTTCCATTAGACCAAGTACCTGTGCTAGACCATGCGCCATCAGCGGAACTTTGGTATGGCTGTGGAGAAGATTGTGTAGTTATCGTTGTTTTATTAGGTGAAAATACATTTCCTCTATTGCTGTTTTGAGAATCGTCATCAATGTGTGTTCCAATGAAAGAATTCATAGAATAATAGGCCTGAAGATTACTCCAATTTAAAGTACTAATGTCATTTTTAGTTATTGCTGTTGGTAAAACGGCACCTTTTGTACCAGTAGCGTTTTGAAGTATTTCCTGGTTCATTACAAATTTTAATTCCGTTAGTGTTATCGCTTTATCCCATAATCTGAACTCATCAATATCTCCATTAAAGAAATTACGGGTATCTGATTTAGATCTGTATTCAGCGCCAATTGAGAACGTGTTTGTACTTGAAGCAGGAGCTGCAGAGGCAACAGTTGAATCTAGAACACCATCAATATAAAGTTTGATAGAACCACTTGAGTAAATGATAGCGATGTTATGCCATTCAGAACTTGGTAAAGCAGTAGCCGAAGTCAAAGTTGTTCCACCAGCCCAAGTAACAACAACTCTGTTAGTTGTAGATAAATATACTCTATAACCAGTTGTTCCATTGTATTTCGAAACAATTGTTCTGTCATTTGCCAATGTGTTTGCACCCGTTGGTCTAACCCATGTCATCATTGAAAAAGTACTGTTTAAGTTGTTAGAATTGCTAACTTTCATACTATCATCAATTCCATCAAAAGAGGCATGTCTTGAATAAGTACTTACGTGAGCTACTCCAAATGTGAAGAATTTAGTTCCGTCAAAGTCATAATCAGTTTCATAGTTAGAGCCATTGACACCTATAAATATTGTTTCTAAATTAGTTGTAAAAACAGCGTCAGAAGCAACAATCATTACATAAGCATCATTCCCTGATAAAGCTGGTAAACTTGCTAAAGCTGAGGTTGGTATAGCTACTTTAGCTGTGGCGACATCACCACCTGTTTCTACAATCTTCCATTTTTTATTTGGGATATCTGTTAGTGTCGTAACGCTTGAGGTACCACCAAAAGTTATGGTTAAATTTGTTCCGGAGTTATTCATATTTCCCCCATTATCACCCCAGATTAAATATTTTTTATCGGTATCAAAACCATTAGTATTGGCAGTGTTTGTGGTAGCAATTGCTCCTAATCCAATTGTTAAATTAGCATTAGTATTAACGCTTTTAGATTGTTTTTGATTTAGTTTTGAAATATCATCTCTTCCAATTCCTGCAATGTCATAGTTATAACCTGCATTTGCCGATGCATCCCAAATGACAGTACCGTCAGAGGCAAGATAGTTTTTTGAAGTACCATTTACTCCCAAAGTTATTCCGTATTTAACGCCTAAATAACTTTCAATTTTGGTTCTTTCCGTTGCATCATTTTTTCTGGAGCTGTACGTAATAACTTCAGCAATTCTTCCGTCTAAGCTTCCATCCCATTGTTCACTTCTTCCAATCCAATACTGGCTGTCATAAACAATTCTGTGTTTAGAGGCATTCACTTCGGTAGTTGCAATATTATTTGCGTTGTAATATAATTGCATTCCTGTATTTCCTGAATTGTTTCTGATGTTTATAATTCCAGGATTATTGTATTGAGAAGTTGTACTTACTTGAGCTGTACCATATGATGTTGTGGCGCCTAAAGTATAGGAAAGTACTTCATTAGAAAATCGACTATCAACATTACCATAGGAAATACCAGATTTAGATACACCACAAACAGTACTTTTTCCAGAAAATACATCCATATTGTTTAAAGCAGAAGTAACAGTCACATCAGGAATAACAACTACAAAAGTGTCTTCAGAATAGTAACCATTTGTTCCTTTCAAATATTGTCTTGAACTGTTTAAATCTGTAGTAACCGGAGAAGGAGAGTTATAAGGGTTGGTAAAATCCACTACCGCATTAAAATTGATGTTATAGGCAGCATTATTACGATATATAGGTGATCCTACAGCAGAAGGTTTAATAGCATTAGCTCCTCTGGCTTGTGTATACCATGTAGAGATTGGCGTATTATCTGCCATTGTAGTGGTTCCATTTACTAAATCAGAACGCAACCATAATTGTAAATTAGATGTTACGCCTCCAGGAGCATTGGTTACGGTTGAAATCAATGGGTTTATTGGCCATTTAATTATTATTTTACCGTCTGCGCCAAAACCACCTGTTCCTTGGTTTACACCATTGTTACCATTTCTACGTCCGCCACCGCCACCGCCACCGGGAGTTAAACCAGGAGAACCATCACCATTGGAAGAAGTATATCCATTTCCACCATTTCCACCATTACAGATAGCTATTGCTCCTAAGTTTGTGGTTCCATCTACTCCGGCATTTTCACTAGCTTCTGCTCCAGCGCCACCACCACCGCCATAGTTACCACTTGAACCGTTCGCACCATTTCCACCGCGTGAGGTAATGTCGCCAATACAAGCAGCCACACTACCACCAGCACCTCCAGTAGAGGCATTATTTAGAGCCGTAGTACCACCTTTTGCAAGCAAGGTTGTTGTATCAATAAACCAAGAATCACCACCATCTGAAACGGTTGTTGCTCCTAATCCAACATTAACTATATAGGTAGTACCGGGTACCACAGCGATAGATTTTGAAGAATAAGCTCCACCACCGCCACCGCCGCCAACATTTCCAATATTCAATCCATCACCACCTTTTCCGCCGCCGCCCCAACCTTCTACAGTTACTTGGTAGACACCAGATGGAACAGTAAAGGTTCCCGATGAAGTAAAGGTTTGATTTGTGATTCCTAGTAATTTTGTTGAAGTTGAAGTTGAACAAGGTGCATTTCCTGTAACAGTTAAAGTTAAAACTATAGCTCCGAGATTCATACTGTTTGTAATATCAGCGGCACTTGGAGTATAAGTACAGGCTGTTAATGAATTTGCATTTGTAAATGTTCCTGTTCCGCTCGATGTCCAGGCAATAGAGGTATAGTTTGTTGCGGCTGAATTAGCCGTAATATTTACTGTGCCACAAGTCGAACATGTCGCTACATCTGAACCTGCATCCGCTGCTGGGACAGCAATGAAGGTTAACGTTTTGTTGGAAGTTACATTTGGACAACTCGTGTTTGAAACTGTAAGTGTTATTATTACACTTCCAGCTATTACATCAGCAGTACTGGGAGTATAGGTGCAGGTTGTTAAGGAATTTGGATTAGTAAAAGTACCTGTTCCATTTGAAGTCCACGTAATATTTGTTTGGTTAGTAGCACTAGATCCGGATGTAACATTAATTGCTGTATTGGAAGAACATGCAGTAAATGCTGATCCTGCCACCGCTGTCATCACTCTACTAATGTTTATAGTTTTAGTATTAGTTACAGCCGTACATGGTGCATTTCCATTAGCAGTAAGCGTTAATGTTGCGCTTCCGGCCGTTATATCAGCTGCACTTGGATTGTAAGTACAAGTTGTCAAAGAACTAGCATTTGCAAAAGTCCCAGTTCCACTTGATGTCCAAGCAACAGAAGTATAGTTTGTAGCACTAGAACCTGCAGTAATGTTTACCGCACCATTACTAGAACAAGTATTTATTGCTGTGCCTGCAATGGCTGTTGGAAGCAAACGAATAGTTAGCGTTTTAGTAGCATTGGCATTTGTACAACCTGCATTTGAAGCGGTAAGTGTAAAAATTACATTTCCGGCAGTGATATCAGCTGCACTGGGAGTATAGGTGCATGTTGTCAAAGAATTAGTATTAGTAAAAGTACCCGTTCCGTTTGACGTCCAAGTTACACTTGTTTGATTAGTAGCGCTTGAACCTGAAGTAATATTGATTGAACCAGATGAATAACAAGTTGAAAAATTTGATCCAGCTGCAGCTGTTGGTGGAAGACTAATAATTAAATTTTTTGATGAAGTAACTGCTGCACACGGAGCATTTCCATTAGCAGTAAGAGTTAATGTTACACTACCAGTTGTTATATCAGCAACACTTGGATTGTAAGTACAAGTCGTTAAAGAACTAGCATTTGTAAAAGTCCCAGTCCCATTTGATGTCCAAGCAGTAGATGTATAATTAGTGGCGCTAGAACCAGCTGTAATATTTACAGCGCCGGTAGTAGAGCAGGTGTTTATTGTAGTTCCCGCAACGGGTGTTGGCGGTGTACTAATTGTTAGTGTTTTAGAAGCAGTAGCATTTGTACAACCAGCATTTGAAGCCGTGAGTGTAAAAATAACACTTCCGGCTATTCTATCAGCGGCGCTTGGAGTATAGGTGCATGTTGTTAAAGAATTAGCATTTGCAAAAGTACCCGTCCCATTTGATGCCCATGTTATACTTGTTTGATTAATAGCACTAGAACCTGTAGTAATATTGATTGAACCTGATGAATAACAATTTGAAAAATTTGAACCAGCAATAGCCGTCATTGGGTTACTGATAGTTAGAGTTTTTGTAGAAGTTATATTTGAACAGGGAGCATTTGCATTAGCAGTAAGCGTTAAAGTTATGCTTCCAGCACTTATATCAAGAACACTTGGAGTATAAGTACAAGTTGTTAATGAGTTTGCATTAGCAAATGTACCCGTTCCGCTTGATGTCCAAGAAATAGAAGTATAATTTGTGGCACTAGAACCCGCGGTTATATTTACTGCGCCATTAATAGAGCAAGTATTTACTGCCGTTCCAGCGATAGCTGTAGGTTGCGAACTAATAGTTAGCGTTTTAGAGGCAGTAGCATTCGTACAGCCAGAATTTGAAGCAGTTAGTGTTAGAATAACGCTTCCAGCAGTTATATCAGCTGCACTTGGCGAATAGGTACATGTTGTTAATGAATTTGGGTTTGCAAAAGTACCTGTTCCGCTTGATGTCCAAGTGACAAGAGTTTGGTTAGTAGCACTAGAACCCGCAGTAATGTTAACAGCTCCTCCAGAATAACATATTGAAAAATTTGAGCCTGCTACAGCTGTCATTGGGTTACTGATGGTTAAGGTTTTTGTAGAAGTTATATTTGAACAGGGAGCATTTCCATTGGCAGTAAGCGTTAATGTAACAGTTCCAGCAGTTATATCTGCAGCGCTTGGAGTATAAGTACAAGTTGTTAAAGAGTTTGCATTAACAAAAATACCCGTTCCACTTGAAATCCATACAATAGAAGTATAGTTTGTAGCACTAGAACCTGCGGTTATATTTACAGCACCATTAGTTGAACAAGTATTTGCTGCTGTTCCAGCAATTGCTGTAGGTAGCGGACTAATAGTTAGCATTTTTGAAGCAGTAGCATTCGCACACCCAGAATTTGAAGCAGTTAGTGTTAGAATAACGCTACCAGCAGAAATATCAGCAGCACTTGGAGTATAGGTACATGTTGTTAATGAATTTGGGTTTGCAAAAGTACCTGTTCCACTTGATGTCCAAGTTACAAGAGTTTGATTAGTAGCACTAGAACCAGAAGTGATGTTAACCGCACCAGAAGTAGCACAAGTTGTAACTGCTGATCCTGCAACTGCAGTCATTGGATTATTTATGGTTAATGTTTTTGAAGAAGTAACATTACTACATGGCACATTACCTGTAGCAGTTAATGTTAATGTTATGCTACCAGCAGAAATATCAGCTGCACTAGGAGTATAAGTACATAGAGTTAATGAATTAGCATTAACAAAGGTTCCTGTTCCACTTGAAGTCCAAGTTTGGCCTATTTGATTAGTTGCACTTGAACCCGCAGTTATGTTTATCGCTCCAGCTGTTGAACAAGTTGACAATGCTGTTCCGGCAACTGACGTTGGTGGCGTTTGAATACTTAATGTTTTAGATGAAGATGCAATCGCACAACCGGCATTAGTAGTTGTTAGTGTAATTGTTATACTTCCGGCTGTTAAATCAGCAGCACTAGGAGTGTAAGTACAAGTTGTTAAAGAATTAGGATTTGTAAAAGTCCCAGTTCCACTTGATGTCCAAGTGACGGTAGTCTGATTAGTAGCACTAGATCCAGCAGTAATATTTATTCCAGAAGTAGAACAAGTATTAAGATTAGCTCCAGCTATTGCTGTCATTGGACTATTTATAGTTAGTATTTTTGTGGAAGTTACATTGCCACAAGGAGCATTACCACTTGCAGTTAAAGTTAAAATAACACTTCCGGCTGTTATATCAGCGGCACTCGGAGTGTAAGTACAAGTTGTTAATGAATTTGCGTTAACAAAAGTACCAGTTCCACTTGATGTCCAAGCAACAGAAATATAGTTTGTAACACTAGAGCCCGCAGTTATGTTTACAGCACCTGAAGTTGAGCAAGTATTTAGATTTGTTCCAGCAATAGCATTAGCAGCTGTAATTAGTGTTAGCGTTTTAGTTGAAGTTGCATTAGCACAGCCTGGGTTCGAAGCTGTAAGTGTTAAGATTACACTTCCAGCCATTATATCTGCTGCGCTAGGATTGTATGTACAGGTTGTTAAGGAATTAGCATTTGTAAAGACACCAGTTCCACTAGATGTCCATGTTACTGTTGTATAATTTGTAGCACTAGCACCTGCAGTTATTGCAATAGCTGTATTTGATGAACAAGCAGTAATCGCAGTTCCTGAAATAGCATTAGGCGATGAATTCACAGTAACATTGGTGCTGTTAAAAGTACTTATACTATTATTACAATATGAAGATGTTAAATTTGTAATTGTTACAGTCGTTGATCCAAGATTTAAAATTGATGTCGAAAAAGTTCCAGATCCTAGACTTCCTGCGGTAAAACTCATTGTAGAAGTATTTCCAGTTGCAGTTGTCGCACCACTAAGATTGTAAGTAACTGTATAAGTTCCCGAAGCCAAAGAAGAAGAATTAAGAGTAACAGAAGCTGAAGAAGCTCCACACAAGGGACTATTTGAAGATGTAGTATTAGTTAGAGCATACGTCGGACAAGTGTAAGTAATTATTATGTACCCACCGGCACCATTTCCTCCTGCAGAATTTTTTGTTCCACCACCACCACCACCACCATAATTAGTAATTGAAGAGGAACCACTACCACTTGTAGCGATAGTACCATTACCTCCAGCACCTGCACTACCTCCTCCAGCTGTTCCTCCAGTTGGGACTGAGCCATTACCGCCATTACTTGAAGAGCCAGCAGCACCACCACCACCACCACTTCCAGTTCCATTTAGTCCAGCACCACCAGAGCCGCCAATAAAAGTAGAACCAGTTCCACCAGTTCCGCCCGCACCGCCGTTAGTATAACCAAAACCACCAATACCACCATTAGCAGTAACAGTTGTTGCTCCAAAAGTAGCAGTTGTATTACCACCAGATGTTCCATTTGGAGTACCACTAGTTGTAGCTCCAGTACCTTGAGCACCAATAGTTACTGTGTAAGTTGTTCCAGCTGTTACAGAAACAGAAACGTTTTTAGAGTAGCCACCGCCACCGCCACCGCCACCGCCATCTTTGTTAGATGTTCCGCCATAACCACCACCACCACCGGCGCCATAAGCTTCGACTTGGATATTAGTTACTCCAGCAGGAGCTACGAAGCTTCCTGAAGTTGTGTAAGTTCTTTGAGTTTGAGCATGACTTATAATCGTCATGAGCAGGAACAATGGAATTAAAATTTTTTTGTAGTTTTTGAAAGTAATTGTTTTCATAACTTAACTTGATTTATAACTGTGCTTTTGATGTCTAAATAAATTACAGATCAAAACTAAATTTTATTTCCCAAAAGAAAAAATATTTCACCGACAAAATACATAAAACATCGATGAAATACATTTATTATTGTTTTTTGTAAGTATTGTAATACGACATTAATATTGAATTAGATCAATTTTTTAATTAGCCTGTTTTTTTTATAAAAAATTGTGGGAGTGTGCAATAAAGCGTTTAAGAGTCAGCTGGTTAAAAAACACCAAGCATATAAAAGTGCCACCAAATACCAATATCAAAAAGAGCATTGATTTTTAGATAAATTTTGCTTATTTCGAATTGATAAGACGCGTCATTTGCGATTAAAATGTAGAGGTAGTTTTAACTAAATTTATTTTTAGTGAAAAAAGCAATCAGAAGTACCGATTTTAAGATAAAAAATCCCTAGACAATGAGTTTAGGGATTTATATTTTCGTAGCGAGAGCGGGGCATGATCCCGCGACCTCAGGGTTATGAATTTCATATTTTATCGAAATTAAACCCTTTATATTATTGATATATAGAAAATCGTGTACCGTTTCGTGTACTCAAATTAAACCGCAATATAATCATTTTTTTAAATGATTATAATTCCATTTCAATTAGGTCAAAAGTTTCAATAAACTCAATTTCGTGCGAGATCAAACAGTTTTCTTATATAATTTGCAACTTAATGACAAAATTTTTTAAATTTCATTTCCAATACCTATGAAGGAAAAAAGGCGACCTCAATTACTGAGTTGCTAAAACCTACCTTTGTAGGGTTTGTTCATTGTCCCTATTTGTGCTATTTATTCCTACATTAGCGAAACCAAAATAAGTACAACCGTATCCAACAAGCAGGGATAGGCGCTACTTTATAGAGGGTATATACAAGTTATGCAACACAGCTGCGCGTCCGGATCACAATGGAAATTCAAATCATTCTTAAAAGAGTAAATTCCAGAATTGCAAGACAAATTGAAATGGAAATGTTGTTGTTTGTAACTAAAAGCAACTCGAATAAAATTTTGCATTTGCATTAGAAACGCAATTGGAATTTGCATTTTGAAATCGGTAGCAAGTAGCAATTGAATTAGAATATATTGGTTGGTAGCTTTTCGCAATTGAATTTGCATTTTTAAATCGGTAGCAAGTCGCAAATGAAGTTGCATTTTGGAAAGGCAGTCAAAACGCAATT
>JACMOK010000123.1 GCA_014378065.1 Flavobacterium sp. | reverse complement strand
CAGCCTGCTTCCGGAACAAGTTTTTCCTTCTTTAAACTTTTTCCAAGCGACTTGTTTGCAAAGGCCTTTTGTACTAGTATGCAGTACCCGCCGCTTTATAAAAACCAATCATCATAGCTGTAGTTTTATTGATGCCGATTCCGGGCGGAATGCCAACATCAAAAACATCCAGTTCTATAAAGTTAAGCACCCGAAAAACTCCTGCTTACCAGTCAAATAAAATTTTGCAATATCTAACATGAGGATAAGATGCAGGTTAGCACAAAGCAACCATTTGCAGCTACATGGGTTATGCTGCATGTAATGTCAGGGTTGGAGGATACCTGCCCCAAAAATTAGATGATTAAAGAACAGATAGGTAACTATTACAAGTTCGTTTCCATGAGTCGGCGAATGCTGCATGCTTCCCTACGAAGCTTTTGGTAAACACATCGCCGGAGAAACATTGAGGGTGAGGAGACTTGTCCCGGCGTGGCTTTCATTACAGTTGTTGCTAGCGTATATGGCTTGCCGATGTGGCGGTATTTTAAAATCGTCAGCCCGTAACTGCTGCTGAATTAAGTTACAAAAGTTCATTGTTAATTCTGCTGCTCATTAGTATTTCGTCGGCTGGAACTGAAGCCGATTAGCGAAAAAAACTGAGAATATATTCGTCGCCCCGCTATATTGCCAAACCGATGTTAGCGGTTCGTTGTTTGTCGTGTCGTTATTCCGTTTTCCCATTGAATATTGCGTAAATCGCCATTGCATGTCCGTGCCCTAATTCAAATTCGCTTTTAAGCCAATTTGTAATTTCGGTAGCTTTCACAGTTTTTACAAATTCTCCGTTTTTTAAAAAACCTTTTTTCTCTGCAAGTTTTTTAAAGTCAGCAGGGCTTTTACCAGTCTTGGCTTTGATGTTGTCTATGTATGCTTGAAAGGACATAATGATTTAAATTTTGCTTGAGTTTAATTTATGATAGTAAATGTAAGAAACCGCTAAAATTCCAAATATGATTAATGGAAGAAAGGTTTGTGCGTTTATTCCGTCAACTGCTCCGTGACTGATTGTTGCAAATATGAATTCAAAAGCAAAACCTGCATAAGCCCATTCTTTTATTCTTTTTGGAACCCTGGGAATAACTAATACTAAAACTCCCAGTATTTTAAAAACTACCAAGGCGTTTCCAAAATATTCGGGATAACCCAAATGTCTGATTCCTTCTTTTGCCAATTCGGTTTGTGATGTCAGAGCTGGCATTATTCCTTCAAATAATGCGATGATTGTCGTTGATATCCAATAAATTATTTTTTCTTTCTTCAATTAATATGTTTTATTGCTGATACACGCTGTTAGCTGTTCGTTGTTTTTTTAAGTAGCTTAAATATTTTTTTTTTATTCTATTGTCGATATATAAATATCTACTTCTGCATTACTCCAATCCTGACTTCTTTCATCATACACTTCAAAATCAAATCCAAACTTTCGTTTTATGTCAGAGTTCCATATTTCTTTCCAAGTATCAGTTATACAACCTGTCATAACACCTTTTGCTTTGAATTTGCTGTATTCTTGAGTAGGGATCATTATTTCTTCAAGCTCTTTTGGTGTTTCTGAATTCTTATCTACTTTACACCCGATAAAATATGAAAATGGCGTTGTTTGGTCCTTTTCATAATTAAAATAAACAGCAAATATTTTATTGGATAATTTTTCTGGAATAAGGTCGAAAATTTTACCCGTTTCAAATTTTTGCCATAAGTTGCCGCAATCTTTACTTGATTGATTGTTTTGATTGGTTGTTTTACCGTTTAGTTGTAGTCCTACTAATTTAAAATCGCCTTTTTTTTCTGTCATAATAAGTCATTTAATTTGATTCAAATTTATTTATTGCGTACTGTTTTACAATTCTGATTAAGGTTTTTTCTTTCTTCAAAATCAATTAGTTGCAAAACCAATATCTTTTTTAAAAAGATTAAATTTAGTAATTGTTTTACGTATTTTTTTTACAATTTTGGGTGCTCTTTTTTGGTCAAGTAAAATATAATCAGTGGGTGGTTTGTAAGCCACTTTTTGGATAATTATTGTCCAACTAACTACGCCCAATTTTCTAGTTGTAGCGCTTACGGTTGTCGCACTTCCTTTTCAGTAAGTAATTCTTCTAAAAAAATCGAAGAGGTGGGTATCTTTTAAATTGCCGATGGCATTGACTGCATGGCGTAATGCAATTTTTAACCGGTTACATCCTTTGGGGATTTTGCTTAAAAGTATTTTTCTACCACTTATTTTATTATTGGGAGCAAGCCGCAACCAACTGGTAAACTCTTTTGCAGTTTTAAATTTTTCAAAACCATCCGGTCCCACTTCGCTCATAATGGTAAGTACTGTTGCATGGCTCAAGCCTTCAATGGCCATTAAATCTACGCTTCCAAAATATTGATAGGATGCCCGGTTGAGGTCTATTCCTTTGAGTGCGTTTTTGTGGATGCGTTTATATTTTTTATCGCCGATTTTTAATTTTTTTTTGAGGGTCGGTATTTATCTAATGCTTTAGAAATGTATTGATTTGCTTATCGCAACTTTCAATTTGTTTTTGATAAAAAAGATACGCTTCGTATTCTTGTTTTAATCCAAATAAAAAATCGGTTCTATTATTTTCTTTCAAAGCTTCTGCAATTTCTTCCTCCGATTTTTTGCAGTTTCCATTTCTGTGTTTGGCAAGGCTGATGGGGTCAGGATTTCCTTTGCAAATATCTGCAATGATTGCAAGTCCGGTAAGCTCACAAACATCATTTAACGCTACATCTAACCTAAAATTTAAAAGCCTTAAATACTTTTGCATTTTATGGGAGGCTTGTGCAGCAAGGTCTATCGCATTGTTTCTTTGTCTGCAAAAAGTACACAGTTATTCGGTGGTTTGGTCGGGTAAAAAACTACTGGTCAATAGCCCTAAGGTAGGTATTTTTTGTATCCAGCATCAGTATTTTACATCCGTCTTTTTACCTTTGGCATGCTTGGTAAATTTGCCAACGCAGAGGGTAACTTCCATGCCATGCCGTTCCGGTTAAGCCCGTACCAAAGCTGATAGCGAACTGCCGTCCAATTTCGTTTGTTCAGCCCCACTTGCGGCAATGCAATGTTGGCGGTTCGTTGTTCCTTTTTGTCAATCAGTTTGTGTAAGTTGGTAAAATAATTTAAATAGAAAACTGAATTTTGAGGCAACAACAATAGCCAAACAGAATTCCATTTGCTGGCACTAATGTTTGTCTTTGCAGAAATGATGAAGTTTATTCCGTCTGCCCAAATTTTGGAAATGCATTGTAACGGTAGCTTTTATTAATGAGGTTCCCGAATCCGGTATTAAATTTTTTATTCTAAAATACTTTCTAAAAATCCCTATAGTTGTGGTTGAGCTTGTACGGCAGTTACAAATCTTCTAATATCTTCTGCTAAAAGTTCAGGTTGTTCCATTGCTGCAAAGTGTCCACCTTCAGACATTTCTGTCCACTGTTGAACATTAAAAAATCTGTTCGCTAAATCTTTCGGTGGTGCTGAAATATCTTTTGGAAAAATTGCAAAAGCAGCAGGAACTTCCGATTTATTCCCTGTCTTATCAAAAGGGTTAAGTTTTACTAATGGGTTATACATCGCATTTATCATTGCTTTCATAGCTTCATTATAAATACGCATTGCAGAATTGATGGTTTGTGTTGCCCAATAAATTGTAAGATTAGTTAACAATTCATCTTTTGTAAAACAAATTTCTAAATCGCCATTATTGTCGCTCCATGATTTAAACTTTTCTATAATCCAGGCAGCCAAACCAACAGGTGAATCATTTAATCCATAAGCCAACGTTTGAGGTTTGGTACTTTGTATCATAGAGTAAGCACCTTCTGTCATCTGCCATTTTTTTGTGGCTTCAAAATATTTTTTTTCTGAACTGGTTGCATCTTTAGGCTCATTCATTCCATGTTCAAATGGAATATCGGT
>JACMOK010000122.1 GCA_014378065.1 Flavobacterium sp. | reverse complement strand
TTTTTTTAATCCACTCTAATAATTTTTTATTTCAACATCTTAGAAAAATTAGGCTTAAAATAATGGGGGCCTTTCATCACTTTACCGTCTTCCCTATAAATAGGTTTGCCGTCTGCTCCCAATTTACTCATATTGCTTCTCTGAATTTCATCAAAAACGTCCTCGATAATATGTTGTAATCCGTGTTCTATGATGGTGCCGCACAAAATGTACATCATGTCTCCCAAAGCATCAGCAATTTCCGTCAAATCTTTATTTTGAACCGCTTCAAGATATTCTTCGTTCTCTTCTTTCATTAAGTTGAAACGCAATAAATTTTTAGCTTCACCCAAATCGGCTTTGGGTTTTTCGCTGTGACCAATCGCAAAAGCGCTATGAAATTCCTTTACAGCATCGAGTTGTTTTTGCATATTTTTATTTGATTAATTGACGTTGCAAAATAGTAACTTTCGATCACATTTGTATAAATTTGCTAAAAATAATTATCACTATGTTTAGTACCGGACAATGGATTTTTGCCGCTTTATTTTTAGTCGCTTTTGTTATTATCATGATCTTTTCTTATCGAGGAGATATTCAGATTCACCAAAAGTTTTACAAAGGGAGCTATAAAGTCTTGATTGGATTTTTCGTTTTTATTGCTTTGCTGTTTGTAATCAAAATATTCTTCAAGCGGTGATTTTAAATTTTGTTGTAAAAAACGCCGACTGATAGAGTCGGCGTTAAAAATTTATGCCATGGTACTTTTAATTTTCTAAAGGCAGAAAACCAAAGTTTTTTGAATAACTCAACATTTGTTCGGCAAAAGATTTAGGCTGTTTTACACTGATAGAAATAATATTGCCTTTTGCATCTGTCTTAGGAACCAAAACCGGATTGACAAAACCATTGTAAGGCGCCGACGTAAATTGCTTGTTGCGTTGTAATACCTCCGCATGTAATTTCTGATCGACTTTTACGCCATAGTTTTCAACTAAATTTTTTCCGGCCATGTAATCTCCTTCTGATTTTATGCGCTGCACTTCCCGAAGTAATTGTCCAAACAAATCATGTAACTTTTCATAATTGGTAATATTGAAATAGGTTTTGCCATTTCGCGAAATTTTTTCAATAACATTCTCAGCTTTTCCTTTTTCAAAAACCCAAGCACTCACCCACTGCCGGTTTCTCATATGCGCTTCTTCAATATTGGCTCCTAATTCTAATCTTACCAATTGCGTCATCAAACCGTTGCGTATATAACTATCGTAGGATTCCATACCGACCTTTTTCCAATCGTCTACCAAACCCAATTCCTGTAATTTCGGACTGTATAAATAAAATAAACCAACCAAATCGGCACGGCCCTCCTCTAAGGTTGAGGCATAACTCTTTAGCGTTTCCTTTGGAGTACCTACACCAGGATTGATTTGTCCCGAAGCATGACCCACCACTTCGTGCAAGGCCGTATGGAGTTTGTCTCCAATTTCTCCATATTTTTGAGCCAAAGCAATTTCTTCCTCGTCATTGGCAAATTCGTTGAGTTTTCCTTTTCCCGCAGATTTGGCATACGAGTCGATAATATTTCCTAGCGAGACAGATTTGGATCCATATTCAGAACGAATCCAATCGGCATTCGGCAAGTTTACCCCGATGGGCGTACTCGGAGAGGAATCGCCCGATTCTCCTGCAACAACAACTGTTTTATAGGAAACCCCGACCACATTTTTCTTTTTATGATTGGGCATTAAAGGGGAGTTGTCTTCAAACCACTGTGCATTTTTAGACACTACTTCCATCTTGGCCGACATGTCAAAATCTTTAATTTGAACAACTCCTTCGTAAGAGCCTCTGTAGCCCAAAGGATCGTTGTAGACCTCAATAAAACCATTGATATAATCAATATTGCCATCAGTTGCTTGTAGCCACGCGATATTGTAATCGTCCCAAGTTTTCAAGCTGCCGGTTTTGTAAAAATCAATAAGCAAACCAAGCGCATCGGCCTGCTTATCATTTTCCGCCACTCCTTTGGCTTTCTGCAACCAGTAAACGATTTTGTCAATTGCTGGGCCATACATCCCAGCACTTTTCCAAATTTTTTCTTCTAATTTTCCTTGGACATTACGGACCAATTTAGAATTCAAACCATACGAATAGGGCTTTGAAGGATCCGGACTGGTCATTTTTGAATAAAAATCTTCCACTTCTTTGGCCGAAATTCCTTTGTCGTAAAAATTAATGGCAGAACCTTCAACCAAACCTTTCGATTCGTCGAGATTGACCTTTTTGGCATCGCTATCATCAAAAATAACGGCTACTATATTGACTTCCAAAACCGTTTTGGTAGCAGCCAGCAACTTTTGAAAATAGGTCTTTGAAAAAGCTGGTTTAATTTTATCACTTGAATAATGATGGTGAATGCCGTTAGCAAACCAAACCCGTTTGATATAAATTTCAAAATTATTCCATTCTGTGGCTTTTTTATCTCCTTTATAATTTTGATAAATATGCTCTAATGCATTTCTGATTTTAAGATTGTACTTATAATGTTGGTCCCACATAATATCGCGCCCCGCGGTTCCAGCTTGCGACAAATAATACACTAGCTTCTGTTCTTTTAAGGTCAGCTTTTCCCAACCTGGAATTTGGTATCGCAAGACCCTAATATCGGCAAATTGCTCTACAACATAATTGAACGCCACCTCCTTTTTGCTTTTATCTTTCGTCAGTTTTTTTTGTTGGGCTTGGGAAACACATGTCACGCCTACAGTTATTATAATCGCTGCATATTTTAGTAATTTCATTCTTAAAATAATTTTTAGTTACAGCAACAAATGTACACAATCTTAGTATTAATAATTCTACTGCTAGCATTCAAAATTATGTAAAATTGTCGATTAAATTTTTAACTTTACCAATCCACCAAACGCACTTTGTATGAGAATTTTAAAATATATTTTCCTTTTGCTGTTGCTCGCCTTATTTGCAGCAACTGTATTTGTAGCCACCCAAAAAGGAAATTTCGATGTTATGCGAACTGCCATTATTAAATCACCAAAATCGATTATTTATAACTATGTAAACGATTACAGAAACTGGGAAACCTTTGGCTCATGGAAGAAAGAAGATCCTAAAATGGTTTTTTACTACCCTAAAAATACTGTTGGCAAGGGCGGTTCATATTCCTGGAAAGGTACAGAAGGCGATGGAAGTATAGAAACTATTGCCCTAATTGAAAATCAAAGTATCCATCAGCAGCTGAATTTTAATGGATCCGTTTCGCAGGTGTATTGGACTTTTAAAGATACCGTTGGAGGAACAAAAGTAAGTTGGCGTTCAAAAGGCAGTATGGGTTTTGCTTTCAAGATTTACAGTGTATTTCAAGGCGGTGCCGATAAAATTATTGGAAACCTGTATGAAAAAAGTTTGGCCAATCTCGACGAAACACTTGATTACGAACTTAACACTTACAATATAAAAGTGAATGGTATTGTTCAAAAAACCGGATGTTTTTATATGAAGCAAACCATCACCAGTACCATTGCCAATGTTCCGAAAAATCTTAGGATCATGCTACCAAGGCTGATGCATTTTTTTAGAAAAAATAATTTGGTAATGCATGGCAAACCATTTGTGCTATATCACACCTACGATGTTTCTAGAGGAATTGCAAAATTATCTGTTTGCATTCCGATAAAAGAGGAGGTTTTTATTCGTGAAGGAAGTGATATTACGGCCGGGACATTGATTGGCTTTAAAGCTGTAAAAACTACATTGAAAGGAGATTATTCGCATAGCAAAGAAGCTTGGAGTAAAACGCTGGAATACATTTCTAAACATAATTTAAATCGAAATGAAGCGACCGCTACTCTCGAAATGTATACCAAAAGTGCCAATCAGATTGCAAATCCTTCCCAATGGATTACCGACATCTATTTTCCGATAAGTGCAAAACCGGTGCTTCCGATCAAGCCAAAATATATCACTCCAGCACCTCTTACTCCGGTGGTGCCGACTCCAACTCCAGAGCCTTAATTATTTCTTTAGTGGTATTAAACCTTTTTAGTAGGCTACACTCTAACAGAAAATATTTCTTTGGAAGAAAAAGATTTCATACAAAAACTTTTAGATCCAAAAACGCAGAATGAGGCGTTTCAAAAACTGTTGTCAGACTACCAAAGGCCCCTTTACAACCACATTCGAAATATTGTTTTGAATCATGATGACGCCGATGATGTTTTGCAAAACACTTTTGTTAAAGTTTTCCGACATCTCAAAAATTTTAAAGGAGAAAGCAAATTATTTTCATGGATGTACCGCATTGCGACCAATGAGGCGATTACGTTTCTTAATTTGAAAGCCAAACGAAATGGTAGTACAAGTGAAGCGTTACAGACTGAGATTGTCAATAATTTAAAAGCAGACAGTTATTTTGATGGTGATGCCATTCAATTAAAACTTCAAAAAGCCATATCTCTTTTGCCACAGAAGCAACAACTCGTTTTTAAAATGAAGTATTTTGAAGAAATAAAGTATGAGGACATGTCGGAGATTTTAGGAACGTCTGTGGGCGCTTTAAAAGCTTCGTACCATCACGCAGTAAAGAAAATTGAAAAATTTATGATCCATAGTTAAACCATTTAATCTTAATTTTGTCCAAAAATAATGAACGAATTCAATCTAGAAAAAGACCGTAAAATAGCTTCCGGATTTAAAGTCCCTGAGCAATATTTTGAGGATTTTTCAGCAAAAGTAAGAAAGCAGCTTCCTGAAAAAGAACCGAAACTGATTGCATTATTAGCCAATAAGAAAACGTGGTTTTTTGCCGTCGCTGCCGTTGTCGTAGTTGCTTTGACAGTTCCGATCTTCCATCTTACTCCATCTGCGCCTGCCGAATTGGATAAAGATACTTTAGAAAATTATCTTAACCACAGTAGCGATTTTTCAGACGATGATTTGGCAGAATTTTTAAATGAATCTGATATTCAAAAAATAGACATAAATTCTGCGATTGAAGACAAAGCAATTGAAGACTTGCTTTCCACCAATGACAATTTAGAAGAATACCTTGTCAACTAAAATGATGTTTTTAAAAATACACCTATGAAACCAAACAAAATTCTTGTACTATTTTTACTTTTGATCAGTGTAAATTTATTTGCACAGCCTAAACGAGAACAGCTAAAATCCTTAAAAGTGGCTTACATTACCGATCAATTGCAACTCACTTCCGACGAAGCTACTAAGTTTTGGCCGTTATACAATGCTTTTGAGAGCAAGCAAAAAGAATTGCGGCAGGACAAACTGCGGGCATACATGGATCGGCTTGACGGTGGCGAGGTAGAAAAAATGAGCGATAAAGATGCCTTGAATTTCCTGAATCAAATGGAAAACACAGAAGAGGAAATTTATCAGCGTCGTAAAAAGTTTATCACAAATCTAAAAAGTGTCCTTGCTCCTGTAAAAATAATAAAACTCAAGAGAGCCGAAGAAGGTTTCAACAGAAAACTTTTAAAGCAGTACCGCGACAAATTTTCAAAGGATTAATTTGCTTATTTAAAATGCAACAACAGCATTATGTTTCTGCCAGCGGCAACAGCAGTATCGGGTTTTAAAAACCTAATGGTGTATAAATCTTTATTGTCAAGTAACTGTATCCAATTTTCTCCTGAATCTGACGAATATTGTAAGCCAGTAGCACCAACGCAGACGAGCTGTCTACCGCTACTTTCGGGAACATACTGGACGCAAGAGGCATAACCAAATCCTTGATGTTGAGCAGTCAAGCGCCAAGTTCGTCCGCCATCAGCCGTGATCGCCTTGTTGTTAAAATTTTGGTTCGGAATTTCATAATTGCCACCCGCTATAAAACCCATTTTGGTATTGTAAAAATCAGCAGTGAAAATTCCGGTCATTTCCAAACCTTGTGTTATGGGTGTTTCGAAAACGGACCATGATCTTCCTTTATCAGGAGAGTAAAAAATCCTGGCTTTTTTCCCACCCGAAACAATCCACGTTTTGTTTTTCTTGATTACAATATTAGTGTTACTTGCCGCAAAGGCCGCTTCGCCAGATACGACTTTAGGTAAAAGTGGACAAGATGTTTTTTGCCACGAATCGCCTCCATCACGCGTGGTGATGATTGAGAGACAATCCTCGAGAGGGTCACCAACAGCGATGCCTTCAAGCTCATTCCAAAATTGCATGCTATCGTAAAACACCTTTTCATGATCTTCCTGATACACTAATTCTGGTTGTTTCGAGCTTTTTGAAATTTGGTAAAGTTTTGCGGGATTGCCTACGTTTAATAAAAAAATGTCTTTCGAAGTTTTGGCGATACTTCGGAATTCAGCGTTGTTGCCGGCATCAATTTTATTTTCGAACTTTTCGTTGTTGGAAATATTGTAGTAACCAAAGCATCCATTGTCGGCAGCATACCAAATTGTTTCCTTCTCGATGACCATCGCCCGAATGGTTCTTTTGCTATTTAAAAGTGTATCCACCATTACCGATTGATAAGCGTGGCTAAGTGTATTTTTTTTGGATGTACAACTTACAAAAGCAGCTGCGAACGATAAAAAAATTAAACTCCTTGCCATAATCCTTTTTTAAAAGCAAACTTACAACAATTGCAATACAAAAAGTCATTGTACATTATGGTGTCTATTTATTGGCATAGTAATTGGAACGCGGCGCAACGAGCCTTTCTACAGATAAAATTGATGCTTCAAAATGTTTATTAACGACCAAATATATAAATCATGAAAACTAAGATCATTACCCCAGCCCTGTTTGCTTTCCTTTTTTTTCTACCCCTTTTTGCACAAGACAGAACCTTTGTAAACGCTACTAGTTCAGAAATTAGCGACAATCTTGATCTGAGAGCGGTAGCTTCAATTTTTGGAGAAGCAAAAAATATTGAGGATTTTGAAAGAAAGTTAAATGACCCTGAAATTCAGATCTCAAATCTCGATTTAAACAATGACAACCGTGTCGATTATTTACGGGTTATTGAATCGGTGGAGGGATACACCCATTTGATCATCGTACAATCCGTTTTGGGTCAAAATAATTTTCAAGATGTAGCTACGATCGAAGTAGAAAGAGACCGATACAATCAAGTCCAGATTCAAGTAGTTGGGGATGTTTACATGTATGGGCATAACTATATTTACGAGCCGGCGTATGTTCAAACTCCTATAATTTACAATTCGTTTTGGGTTAACAGCTACATTCCCTATTGCTCTGCTTGGTATTATAATTACTATCCAATCTATTATTATTCATGGAACACCTATCCAGTTTTTAGGTATCGAAACAATGTCGATATCTATATTAATTTTTATAATCACTATGATTATGTAAGCGTCAGGAGAAGTGAAAGAGCTATTGCCTTGCATACGATTCGCAGATCAAATTATTGTGAAAGACAATATCCAAGCCGTTCTTTTGCCTATCGCAACAACAATGTTAGCAACAGATATGAGTTGGATAAAACCAGAAACTTACAAACTGGAGCGCCCCGCGATGAAATGGCCTTTAACAATACCAGAACAAACGCCACCGCTATTAAAGAAAATAATACGCCAAGAACTGACAATGATGTAAGAACGAATTTTAACTCCGTAAGAGAAAACAATACGCCAAGAACTGACAATGATGTAAGAACGAATTTTAATTCCGTAAGAGAAAACAATACGCCAAGAATTGACAATAATGTACGAACCAATTTTAACTCCGTAAGAGAAAACAATACACCAAGAACTGACATCAATGTAAGAACCAATTTTAGCTCCGTAAGAGAAAACAATACACCAAGAACTGACATCAATGTAAGAACCAATTTTAGCTCCATAAGAGAAAGTAGTACGCCAAGAATTGACAATAACGTAAGAACTAGTTTTAACTCTGTATTAGAAAACAATACGCCAAGAACTACAGGTCGTGCTAGGACCAGTTCTAATTACCCTAGAGAAAATAGAATTACGAGCTTTGAGAACATCGCAAAAATGAATTTAAGTAATAGAAGCAGCAATATTCCTAGCAGAGATAATTCTCACAGCACACGACAATTTGCACTAAGCAATCACGAAATGCAAAGTGCCTTTGCAAGACAAAACGAGTCGCAAGATAACAGGGCATCAAGAGAAAACAACCAGCAACTTGCAGAAAGACGATAGGGATTGTTTTAAACTTAATGCCTAATAAAAAAACACTGCTTTTACAGTGTTTTTTTATTTTTTCAAAATATTTTTTTATCCTTTTTTTGAAATTCAGAACCTAAACCTAGATAATTTGTTTTTTAATGATAGATTTGTACACTTTTATCGTCTTTTTATGAGTGCTTCAAATCACGGTTTACATAACAAATTAACTTTCGCAGGATTATTAATTACATTAGGAATTATTTATGGTGACATAGGAACTTCGCCGCTATATGTAATGAAAGCGATCATTGGTTCCCATGCCATAAGTGCTGATATTGCTTTAGGTGGGGTTTCTTGTATTTTTTGGACACTAACTTTACAAACGACCATAAAGTACGTTTTAATCACGCTGAGTGCCGACAATAATGGCGAAGGCGGAATTTTTGCCTTATATGCACTGGTCAAAAGAACAAAAGTCAAATGGCTCATCGTTCCCGCTATAGTAGGCGGAAGTGCCTTACTTGCCGACGGTATTATTACACCTCCAATTTCTGTTGCTTCAGCAGTAGAAGGCATCCGAACTTTCTATCCAGATATTAATACAGTTCCCATTGTTATTGCCATTCTTTGCATTTTATTTACAATCCAACAATTCGGAACCAAATTAGTGGGTAAATTTTTCGCCCCAATGATGCTGGTATGGTTTGGTATGTTAGCAATTCTAGGCTTTTTGCAAATTATGCAACACGTGGAAGTGCTGAAAGCGATCAATCCTTATTACGGCTATCGATTGTTACAAATTCATCCCGAGGGATTTTATGTTTTGGGTTTTGTATTCCTATGCACCACCGGCGCCGAAGCACTTTACTCCGATATGGGTCACTGTGGTCGAAAAAATATCCGAATCAGTTGGATTTTTGTAAAAATCGCTTTGGTCCTCAACTATTTTGGACAAGCAGCTTATTTAATACATCACGAAGGGCGCACTTTGCAAAGTTTAGGTGGTAGTAATGGAAATCCGTTTTATTTAATTATGGCCGACTGGTTTCAGCCTATCGGAATTGTTATCGCAACCTTAGCAGCTGTGATCGCTTCCCAGGCTTTGATAAGTGGTTCGTTTACTTTAATTAACGAAGCCATGCGGTTGAGTTTTTGGCCCAAAGTGCGAATCAAATATCCAACCGAATTAAAAGGTCAGTTGTATATTCCATCAATAAACTGGCTATTGCTGGCAGGTTGTATAATGATTGTAGTTCATTTTGAAGAATCCAGTAATATGGAAGCCGCTTATGGTTTGGCGATAGTGCTTTGCATGATCATGACAACTATTTTACTCAATTATTTTATGATCATGAAACGGGTTTCGTGGTTTTTTATCGCACCCGTAATTACTATTTATTTGATTATTGAATTTAGTTTCCTAATCGCCAATCTCAAGAAGTTCCCGCACGGTGGTTACGTTACGGTACTTATCGCGATCGGCCTTATCGGAATTATGGCGATCTGGTTTATCGCTAAAAAAATCAGCAAAAGTTACACTAAAATCGTAAAAATAGAAAACTATAAAAAAGTATTGGGAGAACTGAGCGTCGATTTATCGATCCCAAAATACGCAACCCATTTGGTATACATGACCAATGCCGGAAGAACTGACGAAATTGAAGAAAAAGTAATGTACTCCATTCTGCAAAAACGACCCAAAAGAGCAGATATTTATTGGTTTGTTCACGTCAATATTTTAAGTGAACCCTACAGAACAGATTATAAAGTAACCGAAATTATTAAAGACGACTTGTTTCGAGTAGACTTTAATTTGGGGTTCCGCGAGCCAACCAAAATTAATTTGATGTTTAAAGAAGTATTGCGAGATATGGTAAAAAAAGGCGAAGTCGATGTAACAAGCCGTTATGAATCTCTCAGTAAAAACAACATTATTGGTGACTTTAAATTTGTGCTTTCTGAAAAATTCCTCTCAAACGACAGCGACATGCTTTGGCACGAAAAAATCATCATGAACTCGTACTTTATAATAAAGAAATTCAGTTTGTCTGAAGAGAAGGCCTTCGGTTTAGACAGCAGTTCCGTAAAAATAGAAAAGTTTCCATTGGTACTGCATCCGCCTGAAAAAATATGTCTTAACCGGATCGAATAAAAAAAGAGCACTGTGTAAAACAGTGTTTTTTTTTGCGCCAAATTCAAGATTAAAAAGTGATACCTTTGCACCTCAATAAATCATAATGAGATTACACAGAAATTTAGTTTACACCACTATCGACTCCCTAAATGCGATTTTTAATGAAGGGGAATATGCAGATAAAGTAGTGGCTCGCGCGCTGAAAAAAGACAAGCGTTGGGGAAGTTCCGATAGAAAATTTGTTGCTGAAACTATTTACGAAATCGTCAGGTGGAAACGCTTATACGCTGAAATTGCGGAAGTGAAAGAACCCTTTAACAGAGAAAACTTATGGAGAATGTTTGCGGTTTGGGCTATATTACGAGGATATCCTATTCCTGACTGGAAACAACTGGAAGGAACACCAGAACGAAAAATAAAAGGTCGCTTCGATGAACTTTCCAAAATTAGAGCACTCAAAGAGTCTATTCCGGACTGGATGGATGAGTTGGGCGTAAAAGAATTGGGCGAAAAAGTCTGGGCCATCGAAATCGCAGCCCAAAATCAACCCGCGAAAGTGATTCTAAGAGTCAATACCCTTAAAACCACCAAAGAAAAGCTGCGAGCCATTTTAATGGACCTCAACATTGAAACCGAATTTTTAAAAGACCAACCCGATGCTTTGGTACTAAAAGAAAGGGCCAATGTATTTTTGACTGATGCTTTTAAGCAAGGCTTTTTTGAAGTTCAAGATGCCAATTCGCAACTCGTAGCTGCTTTTCTAGATGTAAAACCGGGCATGCGCGTCGTTGATACTTGCGCCGGTGCAGGGGGGAAAACTTTGCATATTGCATCGCTAATGGAAAATAAAGGCCAATTGATTGCGATGGATTTGTATGAAAGCAAACTCAAGCAACTCAAATTACGAGCAAAAAGAAACGGTGCTTTCAACATTGAATACCGCATTATAGATACTACCAAGATCATCAAAAAACTGCATGAAAAAGCCGATCGCGTGCTAATTGATGCGCCTTGTAGTGGTCTAGGTGTTTTGAAAAGAAATCCGGATGCCAAATGGAAGTTACAACTTGAATTCATTGAGAACATCAAAAAAGTTCAAGCGGAGGTCTTGGAAAGCTATTCCAAAATAGTAAAACCCGGAGGCAAGTTGGTGTACGCCACTTGTTCTATTTTACCCTCCGAAAACCAAGAACAAATTAAGCGTTTCTTAACAACCGATATAGGTAAAAGTTTTACCTTTGTCAAAGATTCAAAAATTCTAGCCTCAGAATCTGGATTCGATGGATTTTATATGGCGCTTTTAGAAAGAAAAAATTAACCAATCACCTACAATGAAAAAACATTACGCTTTAATTTTCTTATTTTTTGTTTCTATTGGCATTGCGCAGCCACCAGCTGGATATTATAATACTGCAACTAGTTCAGGATACGTGCTAAAAACACAACTCTACAATATTATCAAAGGCCACAATGACAGAGGTTACTCTGGATTATATGTTACCTATACCACTTCAGATAAAGATTTTTATTATGAAAATGACGGCACCATGCTCGACGTCTATTCTGAAAATCCAACAGGGCCTGAATGTGAATTCACTTATGGGATCAACCAAGATGATGGTACTTTAGGAAACAATGAATGTGAACGTTATAACAGAGAACACACCATTCCGCAATCTGTATTTGGTTCTGCAACGCCAATGTATTCTGATGCGCATTTTGTACTTCCTTCAGACAAACATGTAAATGCGGTAAGAGGAGATTTGCCTTTTGGAAAAGTAAATGTTGCCAATTTTACCTCTACCAATGGCACTAAGAGGGGATCCAATTTAAATTCTGGCTATTCATCTGGTTACGCTGCAAGTGTTTTTGAACCAATTGATGAATTTAAAGGCGATATTGCAAGATGCCTGCTTTATTTTGCTACCCGTTATGAAACACAAGTGACAGGATGGAATTATACCATGTTTAACGGAACCAGTACGCAAGTCTTTACGCCTACTTTTCTCAATATCCTTTTAACCTGGAACCAGATAGATCCAGTAAGTCAGAGAGAAATTGCCAGAAATAATGCCATCTATGCGCGTCAGGGCAACAGAAATCCATACATAGACAACAATATTTACGTAACTTCTATCTGGGGAGCGCCACTTGCAACAAATACTTTTGAAGACTTAAATGCAGTTTCCATTTATCCGAATCCTACAAGTATTCATAAAGTTACGATCGAGAGCGAAACAACTATTGACGAAATTAAATTGATCAATGTAAACGGCCAACTGATGCAACAGATTAAAAATCCGATACCTCAAAATCATAGCTATGTGATAGACAATCTACCACAAGGATTTTATTTTGTAACACTAACAATAAATAATCAGGTCATAACAAAAAAAATAATCGTGAACTAATTTCACGACGCTTTCTTTAAAAAGCCTTTTTGCACTTGCTCAAAGGCTTTTTTTTGGTGAAAATGTTGCCTTCTCTTGATTCTATGATTCTGTTGATATCTATTGGGAGTAGTTTTAAGCGGATTCGAATAAATTATTATACTTTTGAGGCATTCTGAAGATCATAACGCGCTGAACATCAATTTTGTGATCGGCCAAAAAGTAAAAATCTTCAATGATTGCAAATAGTATCTACCTCAAACATTCCCTTCTTGTTATGAAAAAAATTATATGCCTTCTGTTATTCATACCTTGTTTGGTTTTCTCGCAGTCTACTGCTGAAAAAAGCGTTATAATTCAAAGATCAAATACGAAAAGTCTAAACGAAAGTGCTGAACGATACAGTAAAGAATTCAATCAGAACAAACAACTTGCGCAACAATTATCCAAAATCTATGGTTGGCCAAAAATTAAAAATAAAAACGGTTCGTACTCAGAATTAATTGGCGTGACACCCAACAATCGGCCTATCTATTATATGACTTACAATGAAGGTGCGGGTATTACTACAAGGGCCAACAAATTGTACACCGGTGGCGGTTTGGGCCTTAACATTCAAGGTGAAAATATGCTTTCTTCCGTTTGGGATGCAGGATCGAGCCTAACAACCCATGAACTTTTTAGCGGAAGATTGCAATCGTTAGACAATTCCCCTTTTACCCATCCTCATGCGACCCATGTAGCTGGAACTATCATTGGTAGTGATTTGTTTCAAAGCGGCCGCGCGAGAGGTATGGCATTTAAGGGCAATGTCAACTGCTATGATTGGAATAATGATGTCTCGGAAGTAGCAAATGCCGCAGCCAATGGGTTGTTATTGTCTAACCATTCCTACGGCTACAGTCCGTTTGAAATGCAGGATTTTCAATGGGGAAAATACGACTCAAAATCCCGAGCCTTCGACGACATCATGTTCAATGCGCCCTATTATCAATTTGTATGCGCCGCCGGAAATAGCAGGGGAAGTTTCAACACCACCAAAAATGGATATGACTTAATAACAGGCCATGGCTTAAGTAAAAACGGAATCACGGTCGCGGCCGTACAAGAAGTACTAAATTATACCGGACCCAACGCCGTTGTAATTTCTGAAACTAGCAGCTGGGGGCCGACTGACGACGGAAGAATCAAGCCCGATATTGCTGCTAAAGGCGTGAATACTTTCTCGGCTACAGACGCTTCCAACAGCAGTTATGGCTATTTGTCGGGAACTTCAATGGCAGCACCAAGTGTAAACGGCACCCTGCTGCTGTTGCAACAATATTACAATCAACTAAATGGCTCCTACATGAAAGCAGCCACTTTGAAAGGGCTGATGATTCATACTGCAGACGAGGCTGGATCGAATCCGGGTCCGGATTACACCTTCGGTTGGGGCTTGATTAATGCGGAAAGAAGCGCCAATCTGATTACTCGTAAAGGGTTAGAATCCTATATTTTAGAAAATACATTGAGCCAAAACAATTCATTTACTCTTGAAGTCAACGCTTTAGGATCTGAGCCTTTAGTGGTCACTTTAAGCTGGACAGATCCACAGGGCGAAATTCATTCGTTTAATGTTGACGACGCGACCCCGGCATTGGTTAATGATCTTGATGTACGCGTTACAAAATCTGATACTACTTACTATCCTTGGAAATTAAATCCTGCCAATCCGGGGAGTCCGGGCACTACAGGCGATAATATTGTAGATAATGTAGAGAAAACCGAAATCAACAACCCAACAGGAAGCTACACCGTTAGTGTGTCGCACAAAGGTAATTTGCAGAATGGCAGTCAAAATTATTCATTACTTATATCAGGGATTACGTTAAAGAATTTTTGGTTTACAACCCTCGAAAATTCGAAAAGCCTCTGCAATACAAGTGATGAAACTACCTACTCGTTCGCAATGAACACTAAAACTGATTTTAATGAACCCATCAGTTTTTCAGCAGTTAATCTTCCGCTGGGCGTTAGTGCGGTTTTCAGTCCCGTCACAATGAATGCACCCGGCAATTTTTCGGTTACACTCGGCAACTTAACCAATTTAATTCCCGGAGAATATCCTATTATTATAAGAGGACAATCCGATTCTGACGTATTTGAAACGACGATCCATCTGACCATCTTATCTTCAAATTTCATCCCTATAACATTGCAGCAACCGCTAGATGGCGCTTTAAGTGTCGTCAATCCCGTATTATTCAATTGGCAAACCGATGTCAATGCACAAAATTATGAGATCCAAGTTGCCGCGGATAGCGACTTTACCGTTATAGTCGAATCGGCTTCCATAACCACCAATTCTTACCGCTCAAGCGCATTAAACAATGACCGTCAGTATTTTTGGCGCGTCAGAAATACCAACAGCTGTGGAGTAGGAAGTTATTCTAATGGCAATACCTTCACAACAGCCTGCACAGCGCCAACCAATATTGCTTTGGTAAATGTTACTAAAACAACAGCGACAATAGGATGGTACGACAATGCCAGCAATTGGACCGTAGAAATAGTGCCACAAGGCAATATCCCCTCGGGAAATGGAACAGTAGTCATTACAAACCCGACCGTTTTTACAAATCTGATCCCCAATACCTGTTATGATTTTTATCTGCTGGCCGAATGTTCTACCGCTCCTGCCACATTGTTACCGCCTTTCTCGTTTTGTACAACGCCCGACTATTGTGCAGGCGATCATTTTTATGACAGCGGCGGTCCTAACTCAAATTATGCCGATGCAGAAGACAGAACAATAGTCATTTATCCCGACAGTGTTGGCCAAAGGGTTCGTACTGTTTTCAATAATTTCCAACTTGATAATTGTTGTGATTATATGGTGGTCTTTAACGGCCCCAATGATACTTATCCTTTCTTAACTTTCGCCAACGGAAACAATTCGCCCGGAACTATCGCCTCTACAGACAGTTCAGGCGCTTTGACTTTTGTTTTTCATTCCAATAGCAATAGTAACTTTAGCGGATGGGATGCCACAGTAATTTGCGAATTATTGCCAGCTTGTCCGAACGCCCCTGACGGATTTAATCTAATAAATGCGACCACCACTTCAGCTACTATCGGTTGGAATGACCGTGCCAATTCAACCGCGTGGGAAGCAGAATTGGTGCCTCATAATGCCGCGCCAAGCGGAATAGCCACAACCAACTTCACCACCAATCCATTTCAATTTACTGGATTACTTTCCAATACCTGTTATGATTTTTATTTGCGTTCGGTTTGTGTTAAAGGAACTTCAGATTGGGCAGGCCCTTTTACTTTTTGTACTGAAGCCAATTATTGTGGAGGAGATCATTTTTATGATAGTGGCGGAATTAATGACAATTACCAGAATTACGAATATAAAATAAGCGTAATCTCCCCAAATATAGCAGGCAAAAGAGTACGAGCGGTTTTCAATAACTTTGAAATAGATTCCTGCTGTGATACTTTTATGGTCTTCAACGGACCAGATCAAAACGCCCCTTTGCTGTACAATAGTGAAAACAATCCTAATCCTCCAGCAACACTTGTTTCTACTGATATTTCTGGCGCCTTGACGGTTGTTTTTTCGTCTGATGGATTCAATAACAACATAGGTTGGGATGCGACGATAATTTGTGAAAGCCTTCCACCATGCGCAAGTACTCCGAGTGAGATAGCTGTAGTGACGCTAAATACCACGTCTGCCCAGATTGGTTGGCAGGAAAATTCGAATTCTACTTCCTGGGAAATAGAACTGCTGCCTCAGGGAAATTTACCAACAGGCGCTGGGATGGCTGTCAATACAAATGCCTATTTGTTTGAAGGCTTAACGTCTAATAGTTGTTATGATTTCTATGTGCGATCAATTTGTGGATCAGGTGGCGCCTCTGGTTGGTCTATGCCATTTCGTTTTTGTACGCAAGCCAATTTTTGCGCGGGAGATCACTTTTACGATTCAGGTGGTGCAAGCGGTAATTATCAAAACGACGAATATAAAATAACGGTAATCACTCCCGATGCACCCGGCGAAAGAATACGCGCTGTATTTAATAATTTCAATTTAGAAAATTGTTGTGATCGATTTAAAGTTTACAATGGTCCTGATACTTCTTATCCATTATTGTATACCAATACGAGTAATCCAAATCCGCCGGCTACACTTGTCTCAACGGATAATTCTGGTGCATTGACCTTTAAATTTATTTCCAATGAACAAAATACGCAAGGCGGCTGGGACGCCACTATTTCTTGTGAAACCCTACCACCTTGCGCCAACCTGCCATCGGCTATGACCGCGATCAACCTTTCTACAACTAGTGCTACAATTGGATGGCAGGAAAACTCAAATGCCACCTCCTGGGAAGTAGCAATTACCCTTCAAAACACAACGCCAACAGGTTCTGGCAGCCTCACCAATTCCAATTCCAAGTTTTTCTCTAGCCTACTTCCCAGTACTTGTTATGATTTTTATGTGCGTGCAATTTGTGGTACAGTGCCTTCTGAGTGGACACAAGCGTATACTTTCTGCACCGAACCTGAATACTGTGGCGGTGCTCATTTTTATGACAGCGGTGGCGTGGCGGGCAACTATCCTGATGGAGAAAACAAAACCACCATAATATATCCGTCACAACCCGGCAATCGGGTCCGGGCCATATTTAATGCTTACCAGTTGGAAAGTTGCTGCGATTATCTAAGAATCTATAACGGTCCAGATACTACTTTTCCACTGTTATATAATGATGCCAGTGTTTCCCCGGGGTCAGTAGCTTCCACTGCAGTCAGTGGCGCATTGACTTTTGAATTTCATGCTGACGGCAATGTCAATGCAAGTGGTTGGGATGCCGTTATCATCTGCGAACCTATGCCTGTTTGCCCTGAACCTCCAACGCAACTGACCGTACAATCGGTGACCACCACCACCGCGTTATTGAGTTGGACTGACAATACAAATGCCAATTCTTGGAATGTAGAAATACTTCCCAAAGGCAATCTGCCAACGGGCGTAGGCACGGAAATAAACAATGCTACTTACCAATGTACTAACCTGCAAACCGACACCTGCTATGATTTCTATGTTCAATCCTTATGCCCCCAAGGCACAACTGGTTGGTCGGGCCCCATTGCATTCTGTACAGCGCCAGATTATTGTGGCGGCGATCACTTTTATGATAGCGGCGGTCTCAACGGAAATTATTTCAACAACGAAAACAAAACCACTATAATATTTCCAGCAAATGCCGCCGATAAGGTTAGCGCAATATTTAACAGTTTCAATCTGGAAGGCTGTTGCGATTATTTAAGAATCTATAACGGCCCAAATGCCACTTACGCACTATTATATAGTGGTGGATACGATTCTCCGGGAACGGTCATTTCAACCGATAGCTCCGGAGCTTTAACTTTTGAATTCCATTCAGACGGCAGCGCCAATACAAGCGGATGGGATGCTACAATTGATTGTAGTAATTTATCGGTTTCTAGTGTCGCTGATTCTTTGGATACCGTAGAATATTATCCCAATCCTGTCAACCAAATGCTGACAATCGATGCGCATCAAAAAGTAAAAAAATATACGATCTACACTATTGAGGGAAAACAAATTAGAGAAGCAAAAATCAACACAGAAAAATTTGAAATTGACATGCAAAATTGGCGCTCTGGTAGCTACATTCTCAAACTGACCGACGAACATCGCAAAACAAAAACCTTAAAGATTATAAAAAACTAAATCATAAAAACAAAAAAGTCCCAATTATGGGACTTTTTTATACCAAAATATAATATTTAATCGTTCATCGAAATCAGAAATTCTTCATTATTTCTGGTTTTCTTAAAACGGTCGTTGATAAAATCCATCGCTTCCACCGGATTCATATCCGCAAGGTATTTTCTCATAATCCACATGCGCTGCAATGTCTTTTCGTCTAGCAACATATCGTCTCTTCGGGTGCTAGATGAAGTCAGATCGATCGCTGGGAAAATTCGTTTGTTGGCAATTTTCCGATCCAATTGCAATTCCATGTTTCCAGTTCCTTTAAATTCCTCAAAAATCACTTCATCCATTTTTGAACCGGTTTCTGTCAACGCGGTAGCAATAATACTCAACGATCCTCCGTTTTCAACGTTCCGTGCTGCACCAAAAAAACGTTTCGGCTTTTGCAATGCATTGGCATCCACTCCACCACTCAATACTTTTCCGGAAGCAGGCTGAACGGTATTGTAGGCTCTTGCCAAACGCGTAATCGAGTCTAACAGTATCACCACATCATGACCACATTCTACCAATCGTTTGGCCTTTTCCAAAACAATATTTGCGATTTTTACATGTTCTTGTGGCTCTCTGTCAAAAGTTGAAGCAATGACTTCTCCTCGAACACTGCGCTGCATATCGGTAACCTCTTCGGGACGTTCGTCTATCAATAACACGATCAGATAAACTTCAGGATGGTTTGCCGCAATCGCATTGGCAATGTCTTTCAATAACATCGTCTTCCCTGTTTTCGGCTGGGCGACGATCATACCACGCTGTCCTTTTCCAATGGGCGAGAACAAATCAATAATCCGAGTAGAAATCGAACTTCCCTTCCCACCAATATTGAATTTTTCAGAGGGGAAAACGGGCGTTAAATGTTCAAACGATACTCGGTCCCGAACCACTTGTGGATCATGCCCGTTGATTTTTAAAACGCGAACCAGTGGGAAAAATTTTTCCCCTTCTTTAGGTGGCCGCACAACTCCTTTTACGGTATCGCCGGTCTTTAAACCAAACAATCGAATCTGTGAAGTAGAGAGATAAATATCGTCTGGAGAAGCCAAATAATTATAATCTGAAGAACGCAAAAAACCATATCCGTCAGGCATCATTTCTAAAACGCCCTCGCTTTCAATAATCCCGTCGAATTCAAAATCGGCATCGCGGAAATTATTTTTCTTGCCTTTAAAATTTGGATTTTGATTGCCGTTCGGAATTTGATTGGGGTTTGAATTGCCGTTGCCATTTCCATTCCCGTTTTGGTTTGGATGACTATTTCCGTTCCCATTGGAATTTTGGTTCGGATTGGGATTGCCAGTCGAATTTGGATTGTTATTGCCGTTTGAATTTTGGTTTTGATTTTGGTTTTGTTTGTGAAGCTGGTTGGGATTGATTTTCTTTTCCGGATCTTTAATTTCCGTTTCTTCGGATGCTAGCGGCAAATCTGGCGCTGCCACTAAAGATTCTGTCTTGACCTTTACCGCTTTACCAGCCAGTTTTTTTTCATAATCTGATTTTTTAAATCGGATTACTTTTGCATCGTTTTTTTCTGTTACTGCCTCTTCTGGAATTGAAATTGCGTTAGGGGTTTGAGGGCTTTGCTCAATCTCGGAAAAAAGGGTTTCTGTGCGGTTCTTGATTCGGATTTCGGGTTTTTTATCCCCAGCAATGCGTGCTCTTTTCGGTTTGTCATCTGTGGCCATTTCAGCGCCGACAATCGATGCATTGTCAACCTGATGCGCTAGGATTTGGGCAATCAGCACCTGTTTTTTGACACCGTTAAACTTTATTGTTTTAGCTGATTTAGCTATTTCTTGAAGCTCAGGAAGCTTCATTTCTTTTAATACAGAAATATCAAACATGAATGTTACTCGAATTTAATTGATTTGGATACGATATACGATATAAAATGGGTAGTGTATTTTTATTCTTGAAAAGGTCGTAAAATGAAGTGCTTACGAATCAGTCATGCAATAATACGAATAAAAATTTATCATACAATAGTATTTATAAAAAAGAAAATATATTTTTGTGCCGGAAAACAAATCCTATGATTCAAAGAATTCAAACCCTGTATTTAATTCTTGCCTTAGTGTTAACTGGTATATTGCCGTTTATTTTTCCATTGTGGACACTAGAAAGCGGAGACAAATACCTTTTTATGGCCAATCAAAGTTATGCGGCTTTTTTCGGTTTGAGTACCTCGCTTTCGCTACTGGCTATTTTATTTTATAAAAAAAGACAACATCAATTTGTTATCGGCAGATTGAATATTATATTAAATTTAATTTTATTAGGCTTGTTTGTATATCGTTCGCTAAATATATCTGGAGAAACAGTCACTGTTTCGGAGAAAGGTATTGGGATGTTTCTACCTATTGTTGCTATCGTTTTTTTAGTGCTGGCCAATAAAGCCATCAAAAAGGATGAAGATCTCGTAAAATCAGTGGACCGATTGAGATAAACCTATAAACTTAGTTTATTTAGTGCGAAGAAAAACCTGAACGAGAGTTCGGGTTTTTTTTGTTTACTACTTTTCAAAAACAGCCTATTTCACGCCAATTTCTACCACCTCGAGATCCTTAATTTTATCTCCTTCTATCACAAACCGCAACATCGTCCGTACCTGATGGAAACCGCTTTTGCCCGCCGCACCGGGATTCATGTGCAGCAAATTCAACTTTTTGTCAAAAATGACTTTTAAAATATGCGAATGGCCGCAGATAAATAATTTTGGAGGATTTCCCTGTAAAGCCGCGCGAATATTCGGATTGTATTTACCGGGATATCCGCCAATGTGTGTGATCCAAACGTCGACACCTTCACACAAAAACCGCTGGTGCAGCGGAAATTCCATCCGCGCTTTATCGCCATCAATGTTGCCAAAAACCGCCCGCAGCGGTTTGTGTTTTTTCAAAGTATCGGTGACTAACAAATCGCCAATATCTCCAGCATGCCAGACCTCATCGGCCCAATCAGCATATTTGAGAATCGTATCGTCAATATGACTGTGCGTATCGGAAAGCAAAAGTATTTTTGTCATTTTTTGAGGAGCTATTTCCTGCTATCCGCTACAATTCCCGATAAAAAATCGGGAGATTTTCACTGCTATCAGGGCTAGCGTTTGCAGTAAAATTAAACTATTTCATATTAACATTTTGTTAGTTGTTTGAATATCCAAAATCGCATCCTATTAAGTATCTTTGCTGCTGCAAAACCATTACCGCAATACGGAATCATTTACATGCGTTACTTCATCACATTTTCTTACAACGGAACCCATTACCATGGCTGGCAGTACCAACCGAATGCCACTTCCGTTCAAGAAACCATGAACAAAGCCTTGTCTACCCTTTTAAATTCAAAAGTCGAATTGATGGGTGCCGGCCGCACGGACACGGGCGTTCATGCCAAAATAATGGTAGCGCACTTCGATTTTGAAAATGATCTTAACGACCAGAGCCTTATTCACAGGCTCAATGCTTATCTGCCACCAGACATTGCTGTCTTTAAAATCATCGCGGTGCAAGACACAGCGCATGCCCGATTTGACGCCAAAGAAAGAACATACGAATACCATATTCATACTTTTAAGAATGTCTTTTTAAACGACCAAAGTTGGTATCACCATCCACCACTCGATATCGATTTGATGAACCAAGCGTCAAAAATGCTATTACGCCATATTGATTTTCAGTGTTTCTCAAAGGTCAATACCGATGTGAATACTTTTAATTGCAAAATAACAACCGCCCATTGGCAAGCCAAAAAACAACAACTTGTTTTTACCATTACCGCCGATCGATTTCTGCGCAACATGGTTCGGGCCATCGTGGGCACCTTAATTAACGTCGGTTTGCACAAAATTTCGGTGGCCGATTTTGAAACGATTATTGAAAGCAGAAACCGCAGCGAAGCCGGATTTTCGGTTCCCGCGCACGGTTTATATTTGACTGAAATAAAATACGATGATATAATTCCATAGCCCTGATAGCAATGCAAATCCTTTTTGTTTTTTTTGCAAAAAAATTAAAAAGATTGCAATGGATAGCAGGAAACAGCTCCTAAAAAATGAAAGCAAAAGCATTCGATACCAACGTATTTAAAAGAATTTTAAAATACACCAAACCCTACCAGCTGCGGTTCAACGGTGTGATTTTTTTCGCCATATCGCTGTCGGTTTTTGCCGCTTTGCGTCCGTATTTACTCAAACAAACCGTTGACAACTACCTTAAAAATCACGACAGTCACGGCTTGTTGCTGTATGTCATTATCATGGGAATTGTACTGCTTTCGGAGGTCTTTTCGCAATTCTATTTCGTGTTTTGGGCCAACTGGCTCGGTCAGGATATCGTCAAAGACATTCGCGTCAAATTGTTCCAGCACATGCTGAGTTTTAGGATGAAATATTATGACAACGCGCCCGTGGGACAACTGGTTACCCGTTCTGTATCGGACATCGAGCAAATTGCGCGCATTTTCAGCCAGGGCCTGTTTATGATTATCAGCGATTTGATGAAAATGCTGGTGGTGCTGCTCTTTATGTTTTATATGAACTGGAAACTGACATGGATTGTAATTGTGGCCATGCCGATTTTGGTCATCATCACCCGGGTATTTCAACGCAAAATGCAAATTGCCTTTGAAGAAGTCCGTACCCAAATTGCCAACATGAATACTTTTGTACAAGAACGCGTTACCGGAATGAAGATCGTGCAACTGTTTAACCGCGAAGGCATCGAGGCAGAAAAATTTAGCGAAATCAATGGCAAACACAACAGGGCCTGGATTAAAACGATTTTATACAACTCGATTTTCTTCCCGATTGCAGACATCATCTCGTCGCTAACTTTAGGCTTTGTGGTACTTTATGGAGGCATTAAAATTTTAAACGGAGATCATTTTACGACATTCGGAGATCTGTTTTCCTATACGATGTTTATCGGAATGCTGTTTAATCCGCTACGCCAAATTGCGGATAAATTCAATGAGATGCAAATGGGTATGATCGCTGCCAATCGCGTGTTCGATATTCTAGATACACAAGATCAAATTCAGGATACCGGCACCATCGACGCGCCTACGTTTGAAGGAAACATCAAATTTGAAGGGGTTCATTTTAGTTACATCGAGAATGAGGAAGTTATTAAAGGCATTGATCTCGAGGTCAAAGCCGGACAAACCATCGCCATTGTCGGCGCTACGGGCGCTGGGAAATCAACTATTATCAATCTGCTCAACCGCTTTTATGAAATCAGCAAAGGAACCATTTCCATCGACGGCAAAAACATCAACGATTATAGCCTGACGTCGATTAGAAAACAGATTGCGGTGGTCTTGCAGGATGTATTTTTATTTGCCGATACGATATTAAACAACATCACTTTAAACAATCCTGACATTTCCCGGGAAGAAGTGATTGCCGCAGCACAGAAAATTGGCGTCCACGATTTTATCATGAGTTTGCCCGGAGGTTATGATTACAATGTCAAAGAACGCGGTGTGATGCTGTCGTCCGGCCAGCGTCAACTAATTGCATTTTTGCGCGCTTATGTGAGTCAGCCCAGTATTTTAATTCTGGATGAGGCCACTTCCTCAATTGATACGTATTCCGAAGAATTGATTCAACGCGCCACGACAACCATTACCAAAGGACGTACTTCCATTGTTATCGCCCACCGCCTGGCCACTATTGTCAATGCTGATAAAATTGTGGTGATGGACAAAGGACTGATCGTTGAAGAAGGCTCCCACTTAGAATTGTTAAATCGCGTAGACGGCTACTATAAAAATCTGTACTATTCGCAGTTTTTAGTAGCCAACAATTCGCCGCTATAATTGGCCTTTCATAATTTTTAATTAAACAAATATTGCTTAATTTCGCTAACTGAAAATAATCTAGAAAATACTTAAAATGAAATACGATATTATTGTTTTAGGAAGTGGCCCTGGGGGTTACGTTACGGCAATTCGGGCATCTCAACTGGGCTTTAAGGTAGCTATAATCGAAAAGGAAAGTCTTGGTGGCGTTTGCCTTAACTGGGGTTGTATTCCTACGAAAGCCTTATTAAAATCGGCACAAGTTTTTGATTACCTTAAACATGCAGCAGATTACGGCCTCACCATCGCTGCTTACGACAAAGATTTTAGTGCGGTGGTCGCCAGAAGTAGAAGCATCGCCGATGGCATGAGCAAAGGCGTACAATTTTTAATGAAAAAAAATAAAATTGATGTCATTGACGGTTTTGGGAAACTAAAACCAGGCAAAAAAATAGACGTTACTGCTGCCGACGGAAATGTAACAGAATATAATGCCGATCATATTATCATAGCCACGGGTGCGCGCTCACGCGAATTGCCCAACCTTCCACAAGACGGGGTCAAAGTAATTGGCTATCGCAAAGCAATGACGTTAGGTTCCCAACCAAAATCTATGATTATTGTTGGTTCGGGTGCTATCGGGGTTGAATTTGCTCATTTTTATAACGCCATGGGTACTGAGGTAACTATGGTTGAATTCATGCCCAATGTAGTTCCGGTTGAAGACGAAGATATTTCAAAACAAATGGAACGTTCCCTCAAAAAAGCAGGAATAAAAATCATGACTAGTGCTTCTGTGGAAAAAATTGATACCTCAGGTTCTGGCGTAAAAGCTTTTGTAAAGACGGCCAAAGGCGAAGAAATTATAGAAGCCGAAATGTTACTGTCTGCTGTGGGAATCAAAACCAATATTGAAAACATCGGTCTGGAGGAAGTTGGTATCGCCGTCGATAAAGATAAAATTTTAGTCAATGCCTACTCCCAAACTAACATTCCGGGCTATTATGCGATTGGCGATGTTACGCCAGGTCAAGCATTAGCACATGTAGCTTCTGCGGAAGGCATCAATTGTGTTGAAAAAATTGCAGGTCTTCACGTGCAACCCATCGATTATGGCAATGTTCCGGGTTGCACTTATGCCACGCCGGAAATTGCGTCTGTTGGGTTAACCGAAAAACAAGCCAAAGAAAAAGGATACGAATTAAAAATTGGAAAATTTCCGTTTTCAGCTTCAGGAAAAGCCAAAGCTGCGGGAACTCCGGATGGATTTGTAAAAGTAATCTTCGATGCCAAATATGGCGAATGGTTGGGTTGCCATATGATTGGAGCCGGTGTCACCGATATGATTGCCGAAGCGGTTGTAGCCCGTAAATTAGAAACTACAGGTCATGAAATTCTGAAATCGATTCATCCGCATCCCACGATGAGTGAGGCGGTGATGGAAGCCGTTGCTGATGCCTATGGCGAGGTCATTCATTTGTAATAATTCATTATAAACTATTTAGTTCAAAAAATACTATCCGTTTTGTGAAAGCAAAGCGGATTTTTTTGTACCATAAAACCGCTAAAAACCAGACCAAAATTTAACAAATAGTTGTTAAAATAGCATTCTTTAAATTCAAATTTGTGTACTACATTTGTTAGAAATAAATTTCCATGACAGCTCAAATGACTCCTTTTTTTGAAAGTCTGCACAAAAGTCAAACTCAAAACTGGGTGAGGGCAATTGATTCAAAAGAAATAATAGCTTGGATTGATAATTTATTTCAAATTCTGTTTCCAGAGAAAGCGATTGCTACAAAAACGATGGAAATGCTTTGGAATCAAAACAAAACGGATTTTAATACCCTTTTGACCAAAATTGTAAAAGACAAGTCTAACGACACCCTTTCAGAGATTACGGAGTTGGTTTATGCAGCCATTCCAAGATTATATAATTCCTTACAAAAAGACGCTCAAGCCATACTTGATAACGATCCTGCTGCAGATTGTATTCAAGAAGTCATTAATTCCTATCCCGGTTTTACAGCTATCGCAGTATACAGAATTGCGAACGCCATAGCCCAACAGGACATCGGTTTATTACCCAGAGTGCTTACAGAATATGCACACTGCAAAACGGGCATCGACATTCATCCAAATGCCAAAATCGATGTTCCTTTTGTAATTGATCATGGCACCGGAATCGTAATTGGTGAAAGTACCGTCATCGGCAAAAATGTCCATATATATCAAGGGGTAACTTTAGGTGCTTTGCAAGTGGATAAAAGTATGGAAGAAAAAAAACGCCATCCCACCGTAGAAAACAATGTAGTCATTTATGCTAATGCCACTATTTTGGGCGGAAGCACAGTAATTGGAAGCCACAGTGTGATTGGCGGAAATACATTTATTACCAAAAGTGTCAATCCCTATTCACTGGTCATGCAATCGACCAGAAATACAATAATCAACCAGCAAGAAGTTAACGATAGTAATTTATTTTCCATTTAAAATACAAAAATATGTTGTACAAAAATATTTTAGAGACTATTGGCAACACGCCACACGTAAAAATAAATCGTTTGTTTGGGCCCAACCGTGAGGTTTGGATGAAGTTAGAACGCGCCAATCCCAGTGCCAGCATAAAAGACCGAATAGCGGTGGCCATGATTGAAGATGCTGAAAAAAGCGGTTCGTTGCAAAGCGGAAGCACCATCATTGAAGCTACTTCTGGCAATACCGGGATTGGATTGGCCATGGTCGCAGCGGTAAAAGGATACAAAATAATTTTAGTCATGCCCGAATCAATGTCTGTCGAAAGAAGACGTTTAATGAGTCTTTACGGAGCAGAATTTGTCCTTACACCCCGAGAAAAGGGCATGAAAGGCGCGATAGAAAAAGCACAGGAGTTAACTGCTGAGATTCCATTAGCTTGGTCGCCTTTACAATTTGAAAATTCATCAAATATAGAAATCCATAAAAAAACCACAGCACAAGAAATTTTAAACGATTTCCCCAACGGGTTAGATTATTTAATCACCGGAGTTGGAACAGGCGGCCATATTACCGGTTGTGCCGAAATTTTAAAACAACACTTTCCCAATCTAAAAGTATTTGCGGTAGAACCTGAGGCTTCTCCAGTCATTAGTGGCGGCTCACCGTCTCCGCATCCTATACAAGGAATTGGCGCTGGTTTTATACCTAAGAATTTAAATGTTTCCTTGTTGGACGGAACAATTCAGGTAAGCAAAGACGAAGCGTTTGAATATGCGCAAAGAGCCGCCAAAGAAGAAGGGCTTTTTGTAGGAATTTCATCAGGAGCTTCCCTTGCAGCCGTGGCTAAGAAACTTTCTGAAATTCCGGAAAATGCAAAAGTACTTACGTTTTGCTATGATACTGGCGAGCGGTATTTAAGCATAGAAGGGCTTTTTCTGTAAATTACATTTAAAATACAAACTTTATCCGTTTTGTGAAAGCAGAACGGATTTTTTATTTCAATATAGATATCTTTAACCCGCTTTTACTTGCCAAAAATTAAAATATCAATTGTAATGAAACCAAAATTACTGTTCCTTTTTTTATTGTTCGCAACTGCAGTAACGCATTCTCAGACGTTTTCGGGAACGGTTGGGATTATTACCGACGATGGTCAAGCCAACGACTTTACGTTGGCCGCATCAGGATTAAGTTCAAATCAACTCAACGCTTCTTTGGGATTGGTACAAGTCTGTTTGAATATTACGCACAGCTACGACTCCGATTTAAACGTTTTCTTAATTGCACCAGACGGAACTTCTATTAACCTCTTTGCAGGAATTGGCGGTAGCGACGACAACTTTTCCGATACCTGTCTGAATCAATCCGCAGCAAACTCCATCAATACTGGTGTGGCACCATTTACTGGTACATTTAAACCGCAGGAAAATATTGGGGATTGCAATAATGGCCAGGACGGAAATGGAATTTGGAAGTTACGAATACTAGATACTTATGCACAAGACCAAGGAACGGTCGATAACTGGAGTATCACCTTTGGAGCAAATGCTGTAAGTCCATTTGTGCTTACCTCATCAAATCTTCCAATTTTATTAATTAACACAGGCGGAATTCTTATTCAAAATGATCCTGCAATTAATGCCTCTATGGGTTTAATTTTTAATGGAGAAGGAAATTTAAACACAGTTACCGATGCTCCAAACAATTATAGCGGAGGAATTTCAATCGAATTTCGTGGTGCTTATTCTCAATCGCTTCCTCAAAAACCTTATAAAATTGAAACCGTAGATGCAAACAATCTTCAGCAGGATGTTTCTTTACTGGGTATGCCAGCAGAACATGATTGGGTTTTAATTGCCAATTATAACGACAAAGTTTTTATGCGAAACACGCTAGCCTATACTTTATTTTCTGAAATGGGAAATTACGCAGCAAGAAGCAAGTATTGTGAAGTGGTGCTTAATGGAAAGTATCAAGGAATTTATTTGTTGATGGAGAGTATTAAAAGAGACAATGACAGAGTCGATATTGCAAAATTAGAATCTACTGAAAACTCCGGAATAAATTTGACCGGCGGCTATATTATTAAAAATGATTATTGGGACGCTAGCAATAGTTGGCTTACCAATTTCCACCCAATTGACCATCCTGAACTAGACGTACATTTAGTTTACGACTACCCGAAATTGAATGTTATCACGTCTGAACAGCAAAGCTACATTCAAAATTTTATAAATGATTTTGAAACTGCGCTCTACAGTCCAAATTATACAGATCCAGTTAACGGATACAATAAATTTATCGACACGAATTCTTTCATCGATTATTTAATTATTAACGAATTGGCAAGAAACAACGACGGATTTAAGAAAAGCAGCTATTTTCATAAAGATAAAGATTCTCCAACGACAATAGCCAAACTGAAAGCCGGTCCGGTGTGGGATTTTGATTGGGCCTGGAAAAACATCAACGAATGTTCGATTTTCTCAGCCACCGATGGGTCTGGTTGGGCACATCACATTAATGACTGTGGTCCTGATGTGAATTCGCCAGGTTGGTATGTTCGTCTTATGCAAGACACTAATTTTCAAAACCAATTGCGGTGCCGATGGGAAGCATTACGAACTACAATATTAAGCAATACTGCTTTGAATGCCTACATTAACACACAGTCCAATTATTTATACCAAGCTCAAGCACGCCATTTTGAAAAATGGGGCAATTTGGGGGTAAATTCAGGTACACCAGAAATCGAAGCCGATCCAGCAACCTTTGAAGGACAGTTAAACCAATTTAAAAACTGGATCAACTTAAGATTGAACTGGCTAGATGCTAATATTCCGGGAAACACGTTGAATTGTAGTTTAATTACGAACCAACCTAATCAAAAAATAAATTTTTATTTATACCCAAATCCAGTTGATGATCATCTCCATATTTCGAGTGACAATATTAATATTTCTCCAAAGTCTGTCGCTATTTACGATTTAAGTGGAAAATTAGTAACTAAAAACACAAATATTACCTGGGGCTGTACCATTGATGTATCGCATTTCGCAAATGGCATATACAGCTGCAAATTTTATTTCGAAAACGATATGACGATTGTAAAAAAACTTATCATAATTCATTAAAAAGCCACAGAATAAGGATAATGTAAATTTTTAAAATAAACCTAACATATTAAAAAAGAATGAGTTAAGTTTACTTGATAAATTTTAATAACCTTTAATTTTCTAATTATGAAAAAAAAGTATTCGTTGGCTGTTCTTGCAATTGCAGGATTTTCATGTTTAATGAGCTGTAAAAAAACAGATGCACCGCCACCAAACGCCGAAAAAAACTTGTCTTTTGATATGATTTCGGCCAAAACTGCGATTGAAACTCAAGGAGAAATTTTTGTAAGCGCAATGAACAAAAGAGATTCGGTAGGAATAGCAAATTGTTATACTACAGACGCAAAGTTAATGCAACCCAATGCCAACGTGACAGTCGGAAGACAAAATATTCAAAAAGTATTTGGGCAGTGGATGAAAGCGGGTTTACCTAAATTTGCCATGAAAACAGTGGAGGTTTGGGGCAATGAAAATGAAATGATGGCCGAGGAAGAATGGACGTTTTCGGATAATGAGGGTAAAGTCCTAGACAAAGGCAAATCGTTAGAATTATTTAAAATGGAAAATGGCAAATGGAAATTACATAGAGATTGCTACAACTCGGATATGCCGTTGGCGAAGTAATTTGTAGCTGCTTGATTTGTCGAAGCTTTTTAATCCGGTGGACTTTCTTAAAAAAGAAAATCCTTCGGATTTTTTGTAGGCTAAAGTATTTATCTTTATAAAACTAATAATTTTCCGAATGAAGACAAATTCTAGCATTCCTTTTTTAATCCCTTTTCTTTTACTGTTGGCATGTCAATCCAATACCAACAAGAAGACTACCGAAATTAAGTCGCGAGCTTTATCGCACTACCAACCGCAAAATTACGTCGATATCACACATCCGGAATGGAGTAAAAATGCCACCATTTATGAAGTCAATGTGCGACAATTTACCTCCGAAGGTACTTTTAAAGCTTTCGAAGCCCACCTGCCCAGACTCAAGGACATGGGGGTTGATATCATTTGGCTGATGCCGGTTAATACCATTGGCGTCGAGAAAAGAAAAGGAAGTTTAGGGAGCTACTATTCAATCAAAGATTATTACGGCATCAATTCAGAATTCGGAAGTAAAGAAGATTTTAGAGCGTTGGTCAAGAAAATTCATAGTATGGGGATGCACGTAATCTTAGATTGGGTCGCTAACCATTCTTCCTGGGACAATACTTTGGTAAAATCCCATCCGGACTGGTATTCTAAAACTCAAGAAGGAAACTTTCAACCCACCCCGTGGTATGATTGGGAAGACATTATCGATTTTGATTACAACCAACCTGGATTGCGAAAATACATGACAGAGGCAATGGTATACTGGGTAAAGAATTTTGATATTGATGGCTACCGCTGTGATGTGGCTGGATTTATTCCGATTGATTTTTGGGAGAACGTAAGAGCTGAACTGGACCTAGTCAAACCCGTTTTTATGTTAGCAGAATGGGAATCAAGAGACTTACATAAAAAAGCTTTCGACATGACTTATTCTTGGAGCCTGTGGGACAAAATGCATTCGGTAACCACAGACCACAAAAGTTTAGCGGGGTTGATCGAGTATATGGCGCATGATGTCAATACTTTTCCTAGAGGCGCCTACAGAATGACATTTACCGATAACCATGATAAAAATTCGTGGGAAGGAAACCAATATTCTAATTTTGGTGACGGACTAGAAGCATCGATGGTCCTGGCGGGCACTGTTAACGGTATGCCGTTAGTTTATAGCGGGCAGGAAGCAGGACTGAATCGGTCGCTAAAATTCTTTGATAAAGACCAAATTCAATGGAAAACCCACCCATTTGCGAAAATCTACAAAAAACTTTTTGATTTGAAACACCGCAATCAGGCGCTATGGAATGGTAACTCCGGAGGAGAGATGATTCGTATTTTTAATGACAAACCCAATCAAGTGATTTCATTTTCGAGAAGCAAAAACGACCAGCAAGTCATTGTAGTGATCAATTACAGCGACAAGGCGGCAACGGTAAAACTAAATTCCAAATACCAAAAAGGAAATTACAAAGAATTATTTTCTGATGTAAATTTTACGTTGAAAGGCGAAGATGTCATCGCACTGCCACCCTGGAAATATTTGGTTTTGCTAAAATAAAGATCAGAAAAACAATTTATAATGTCTTGAGAACTTCGATTAAACAATCGACGTCTTCTTTTGTATTGTAGTGACTAAATGAAATTCGCAAACTTGGTTTTTTCAGATCTTCTTCCGAAAGCATTTCGGCTAATACGTGAGACGGCTTTGTGCTTCCGGATTGACAGGCACTTCCTCTTGAAACCGCAATTCCTTTCATGTCTAAATGAAATAAAATCATTGTTGTTTTATCAGCCCCAATAGGCAGCAGTACATTAATCAGATTGTAAAAACCTTCAGGATTTCCGTTGATTTTAAATCCGTGAAAATGAATATCTAGCAATTCTAGTAAATATTTTTTTAAGGAAAGGATGTATTCTTTTTGAACCGCCATTTCAGCGCAAGCAAGCTCCAATGCTTTTGCCATGCCTACGATATTGTGTATCGATTCTGTTCCAGGCCGCAATCCTTTTTCCTGCTCTCCCCCATAAAATAATGGATGCATTGAAAGACCCTTTCGGATAAAAGCAAAACCGATGCCTTTGGGTCCGTGAAATTTGTGCGCGCTAGCGACCAAAAAATCTATTGGAATTTGTTGTAAATCGAGCGATATCTTACCAATCGACTGAACGGTGTCGGAATGGAAGTAAGCTTGATGCTGTTTGCATATCCTCGCTATACTTTGAAGGTCCGATACTGTTCCGATTTCGTTATTAACATGCATCAAAGAAACTAAAGTGGTTTGTTCTTCGGAAAGTAATGTTACCAAATCGCCAACATCAATTGCGCCATCTGATTTGGTTTTTACGTAGTGTACGATTAATTTAAATTCACTTTGCAAAGCCTCGACCGCATGCAAAACGGCGTGGTGTTCGATCTTACTGGTGATGATTCGTTCGACCTTCAGATTTTTCACCGCATTCCGCAAAATCCAATTATTGGCTTCGGTTCCGCCTGAAGTAAAAATAATTTCTTGAGCAGAAACATTAAATTCTTTAGCAATCGATTTTCTAGAAAGTTCTATATTATTTTTAGCATGTCGACCAAAACTATGTGTTGATGACGGATTTCCATAATTTTCATGTAAGACTTTTACCATTTCGCTAATCACTTCAAATCGCATCGGAGTAGTAGCGGCATTATCGAGATATACTTTTTTCATTGGTGCAAAGTTAGGAATTTGCCTTGTTAATGGATTACAAATGATTGTCGATTGTCAATTAAAATTCTATTTTTGTTACAAATTACAAAAACATGAAAAAATTTCTGGGATTACTGGTCCTAATTTTACTGCTTACTGATTGCGACGATGGTAATTTGACAGTAGAAAACATAAGTTTTGGTGAAGTTAATGCTTCTTCATGTGGAGAAATAGTTTATAAGTTAAAAGGAAGCGAGGCTTTATTCCTAAAAATTCCAGCTACAGCGAATGCGTTCAAAAATGAAATAACGCCACCCGATGCGCCGAGAATAATTCCGATCACTGCGAATGTTATTGTCAGATATCGCGCTTACAGTGGCAATGTGACGTCGGATAATGTATGTCCTGACGTCATCCAGCCGATCAGTCCCGTGGTCACCGTTGAGTGGATTGCCACATCTGGAAATATTGAAATTACGACCACTGCAATTTATTCAACTCCCGACGCTGCAACCGGAGCAACGACGCTGCTGAAATACAACCACAATATTGTTTTTACCAACATAACTTTCTCGAAAACTTCGGGAGAACAACGATACGACACTTTTTCATTTGGAGATTACGCGACAACAGCCACGAACCTTCCCTTAGGATTTGTCTCAGATAATGTCAGAATATGTACGTCGAACAATACCATATACAATGCAGCAGATGGCGGTATTGAAGCGTTAGTTATTCAAAATATTGACCCTGCGTTATTAGCGACAACCAATTTAAATACCCCTAAAACAGGATTAATTACCGCTACAACTAACAAACTAAGCTATCGGTTATTTACCACCGCATTGATCACCGGATCCAATCCAGATTATTTTTGTCAGGCTGTTTTTCCTGACATGCCAGCGGTTAACGAAGAATGGCTTGCAGATGAAGGTGTTTCATCCATACTAGGTGCAATTGAAATCACGACAACAAACACCCCTGCTCAAAATGTCTACAAACATACCATTCGTTTAAAAGGAGTGACGTTCCGCAAAGGACGCAGCACGTTTTACTATGGAAATGATATTTTACTTGGTGAACTAATCTTTTAAAACTGAAAGCCAGCTATCGTTGTCGAATGTAAACTTCGGTGGCGCCGATCCCGTATTTTTGATAATTAGCATCTTGAAACGATACATTTTCATACCGACCCAGTAAAAAATCCAATTCAGATTTTAAAATGCCTTCGCCTACTCCGTGTATAAAAACGATCTTTGGAATCCTATTTTTAATAGCAAACTCAATATGTCTTTTTGCCGTTTCCCCCTGTAATGTCAAGATTTCGTAGTTGCTCATCCCTCTAAAATTTTTGACCAATTTTTCAATATGCAGATCGAATTCTGGAGGTGGAATTTCCCCTTTTGTTTTCTTTTCTTTTATAAAACTTCTTGGTTTTTCGATTTCCTTTTGCTGCTGAATTTGTTGTGAATTAAAACTTCTTATGTTTTTATCTAATTCACTGGTTACGTTATTTTTAATTAACTCTTTGACAAAATAAGTCATCATAAATCCATCATTGGTTTCTATTGTAATCTGATCGCTGTTAATTGAAAAAACCGTACCATTAATAGCATCATCCAACACCGAAACTTTATCTCCTATATTAAACATCTTCCTCTTTTTTACTTTGATTTTTACTTGGTGTTTTTGCGCTTAATACCAACATGCCAAACATAAAAACGACGATAGCAATCACTATGATGTAGACGTTTTTTTTAGGCACACTTTGTTGGTAAAAAGCTACTGCAATAGCTATGGTCATGATCGGAATTAAAAATTTTTTCATATATAACAAATTACATTTCAAAAGTAACAAACTTTAAAATAATACGACCTTAATTCTATTATGAATATTTTTTTGTAAAATTGCAGTCTAAAATATCCTGGTTTTGAATTTAGAAAAATACATGCTGCCTTGTATGAACAAAAAACTTTTCGGGGTGGCTTGTTTGGGTTGCGGCACCCAACGGGCATTCATTTTAATTTTACATGGCGACTTTAAAACAGCCTTTGAAGTTTTTCCGGCTATCTACACCACCCTTTTATTTTTTGGATTTATAGCACTACACTTTATTGACCGGAGCAGAAACTATCATGTCGCCATTTCAAGTCTTGCTATTGTAAATGCCGTAATGATGATTGTTTCATATATTTACAAAATGACTCACCTTTAAAAAATTAACAATGGAAAAACAAAAATTACCCAATGCTACGGCAGTATTAATTTTGGGCATTCTCTCGATATTAACTTGCTGTTGTTACGGAATCGTGGGCTTAATCCTCGGAATCGTTGCATTGGTTTTGGCAAAGAAAGACCTAACAATATATATTGAAAATCCGGAACTTTACGAAGGCTTTTCCAACATCAATACTGGAAGAATTTTGGCGATCATCGGAATTACCCTCAGCAGTATCTATTTGATTTTTACCATCTATCTCTATGCCGTGGTTGGAGAAGAAGGCTTAAAGGATTTTCAAGAAAATTTAATGGACAAAATAAAATACGAACAAGAGCAGCAACAATAAAAAATCCTCCATTTGGAGGATTTTTTTTATTTTTCAAATTGTCTAAGCGTTTTAATGATAATTGCAACGCAGTCAAGCAACTGCATTTCGGTTATTACCAGAGGTGGCGCAAAGCGGATGATGTTGCCATGCGTAGGTTTGGCTAATAATCCATGGTCACGGAGCGCCAAACAGATATTCCATGCGGTATCACTTTCTTCTGTGTCATTAATCACAATAGCATTAAGCAGCCCTCTTCCTCGTACTAAAGTAGCAATAGCGCTGGTTTGAATGTATTGGTTTAATTTGCTTCTAAACAATTTTCCTAAAACTCTGGCATTTTTCGCTAAATTTTCCTCCACAACAACTTCTAATGCAGCAATTGCTACCGCAGCAGCAATCGGGTTTCCACCAAATGTCGAACCATGTTGACCGGGTTTTATGACGTTCATTATAGCATCATTTGCCAAAACCGCAGAAACTGGATATACACCACCGGAGAGCGCCTTTCCTAAAATTAAAATATCAGGAGCAACATAGGTATTTTGTTTTTCGCAGTGATTTTCACAAGTGCAATTTCCGCAAACTGCTAAAAGCGAACCGGTTCGCGCGATTCCTGTTTGAATTTCATCCGCGATAAACAGCACATTATATTTATGACACAATGCTTTAGCCCGGATCATATAATCATCTGCGGGCGTGAAAACGCCCGCCTCACCTTGGATGGGTTCTACTAAAAACCCTGCAATATTCTGAGTCGACTGAAGCGCTTGTTCTAGGGCGTCTATGGCGTCGTAAGGTATTTTTATAAAACCAGCGGTGTAAGGACCGAAATTTTTTCTAGCATTCTCATCATTGGAAAACGAAATGATTGTAGTTGTCCTCCCGTGAAAATTACCATCACAAACAATAATCTCCGCTTTGTCTTCAGGAATTCCTTTAACCTCGTAGGCCCATTTTCTGCACAGTTTTAAAGCCGTCTCAACAGCTTCAGCACCAGTATTCATTGGTAAAACTTTGTCAAAACCAAAATACTTTGTCAAGTATTGTTCGTAAGGACCAAGTCGATCGTTAAAAAATGCCCGTGAAGTTAATGTAAGTGTTTTCGCCTGATGCAACATCGCATCAATTATCTTAGGATGGCAATGGCCCTGATTGACAGCCGAGTAAGCCGATAAAAAATCGTAATACTTATTACCTTCTACATCCCAGACAAAGACACCTTCCCCTTTACTTAATACCACCGGCAATGGATGATAATTGTGCGCACCATACTTGTTCTCTAACGCAATAATGGCCTCAGAATCTATTTTTTCTAAAACTGACATGGTAATTGTATATAAAATGTTGAATTACGATTCCTGCTTATGGAGAGAAATCATCCAATGCTGGCACAAAATTAGCGATAAAATTGAGAATTTTGTAGGTTAAAGCGTAATTTCTGCATCAGTGCTAATTATTTACCAAAGTAACTTTTACGCTAGTAAACAAGATGTTAAGTAATTTGAAAAACAAATAGTGCGATTAAAATTATGCGTATCTAAACATTGGCTGTCATTTAACATTTTTTACAGAATATTTTTTTTTATTTCGCTAACTTTGACAAAATCAAAAAGAAGAATTATGAAACAGCTATTATTATCATTAACAATCCTAGGATGTATTCTACTGTCCTCTTGTGATTCCAACAACAATCCGACTGACGTTGTCATTCCCATTCCAATTACTAATTTTGTAAAAGCAGAAATAAATGGCGTTAATGTGGCCTTTAATCAAACAAATGTTGTTAAACAAGAAATTACAAACAATGGCGTTACGTACACGGATTTAATTGTTAGTGCAAACAAGCAAAACGAAATCTCCCCGCAAATTGTCTTTAAGTTGGCCTACATGGAGACTGGGCCTGACACTTGTTATTATTTTCTCTACGAAGTAGATGACGTCGAATATGACATCGAAACAGGAAACTCTTTTGACATTAACATCACTCAAAGTACTGCCAACAATATTAAAGGCACTTATTCAGGCACACTTTCAGACTTCAATGGCGATACTGCTACGGTAACAAATGGCACGTTTGACATCACTTTTTAGTCAATTTTAAAATAAAAAAGTCCCGAAAAATCGGGACTTTTTTGTTACTCATTTAAACCAGTGTGGCCGTCGACGTAATTTCTGTATTGAATAATTTAGAAATGGGACAATTTTTTTCGGCCTTTGTTACAAATTCTTGGAAAGCATCATCTGTAATGCCGTTAATTTTGGCAGTCACCGTTAAATGCGAACCAATGATGGTAAAATCTACTAAGTTAATCTCACAACGCGTTTCAATATTCTCAATTTCGAAACCACCTTCGCCTACAAATGCCGAGAGCTGCATCGTAAAACATCCGGCATGCGCCGCAGCTACTAATTCTTCTGGATTGGTGCCAATACCATCCTCAAATCGGGTTTTAAACGAATACTGAGCATTGTCTAAAATTTTACTTTGCGTAGTGATTTTTCCACGGCCGTCTTTTACTGTTCCTTGCCAAACAGCGGTTGCATTTCTTTTCATAATGTTATATTTAACTGAAGTCGAATTTACGGAAATAGCAAAAACCGACACTGTAAATTGCTACTTTTAACGAATATTTGGCTGTGTTTATTTTCCTTTTTGCAAAATTATAGAAAATTGAGCTCCTTGGTTAATTCCTCTACTTTTGGCCACAATAGCCCCCTGGTGTCGTTCAATTATCTTTTTACAGAGGTACAAACCAATTCCTGTCGAATGCTCATTTGCAGTCCCTAGTTTACTTTTGTTGGTGAACTTTTTAAATAATTCGTCTTTGTGTGACGGATCAAAACCCAAACCACTATCAGTAACCGTTAAAACTAATTTTGTTTTGTCAGTGTAGACGTCTAAGCGAATCTCACTTTCTGCAAACGAAAATTTGATGGCGTTGTCAATTAAATTTACTAAAACACGAATCAGCAGTTCGGCGTCAATTTGAATCTGAGCCTCCGCTATTTTAACCGATGAGATCAATTCAATATTTTTCTTGGTTAACTGCTGCCCGACTTGATCTGCCACATCAGATAGCACTTTATGAAGGTTTATCTTTTTAAAATGAATCTCTTTCTTTGATATTTCATCCTGCTCTTTAATCAATTTTATGAAACTATCAATAAAATGAAACTGCTGCGTTGTCGATTCGTAGATTAGTTCAGTCAACTCCCTAACTGCCGAAGATGGATTTTCATCAAGGATCATTTTCGATAGCGACTGCGAGTTTCCAGAAAAAGTTCTTAAATCATGCGACAGCAAATACATCAAATCTTGTTTTTCTGTGATGAAATCTTCGGTTTCCTGAATAGACCTGTGGATATTTTTCATCAGCAAACCTGCTTCATCCTTAAATTCTGTCGGCAACATGGTGACCGTTCTGTTATTTTGATAATTGTTTAAGGCTTTCGAAGCAATTTCGATAGGCATAATTAATTTTTTCAAAATAACCAATGTAATTCCAGTAGCGACCAAAGTCATTACCAACGCAAAGAGCAGCAGCGTACCGGGTGGAATGGCACTTTTGGAGTACAGCACAAAAAATAAAATTCCGATCAATGGAATGTGGATACCTAAAAAAGTGATAAAAAGAAATTTAAAAGCATAGCTGTTTTGAAGAAAACTAACTTGAGACAATTGTTGGTATAATTTCATAAGTGTATAAAATGATTGGTTCTTTATCTACTAAAGAAAACGAAATTGGGATTTAAACTTTTTTAATATTTGTTAAAATAAATGATTTCATAAAAAATTTCCAAATTTAAATTTATAAATCTTTACAATCTCTTATTTTTGCGCCATGGCAAAGAAAACTACAGCTAAAATTATCTTCGATCACATTAAAGTACTCGATGCCGGTGCAAAAGGGGTTTCAGTAGCCAAGGCACCCGACGGAAAAATTATCTTCATTCCCAATGTCGTACCAGGCGATGTCGTGGATGTGCAAACTTTTAAAAAGCGCAAGGCTTACTACGAAGGCAAAGCGATACGGTTCCATGAATTTTCGGAACACCGCATTGAACCGATTTGTGATCATTTTGGCGTTTGCGGCGGTTGTAAATGGCAAAACATGAAGTATGACCAGCAACTGCAATACAAACAAAATGAAGTCAAAAATCATTTGCAACGTATCGGAAAAGTAGCGCTACCAGAATTTGAGTCGATTTTAGGATCTAAAAAACAATTTTTCTACAGAAACAAAATGGAATTTGGCTTTTCGAATGCTCGTTGGCTCACCGAACAGGAAATTGACAGCACAGACGATCTGGGAAACCGTAATGCGTTGGGTTTTCATATTCCTAAAATGTGGGATAAAATTCTTGATATTACCAAATGCCATTTGCAGGAAGACCCTTCAAATGCCATTCGGAACGAAATCAGGGAATTTGCCAACGCAAACCATTTAACATTTTTCAATCCGAGAAACCACGAAGGTTTGTTGCGCACATTAATGATTCGAACCGCTTCAACCGGAGAAATAATGGTGTTGCTGCAATTTTTTGAAGAAGACAAGACAAACCGCGAATTGCTTTTAAATCACATTTATAAAAGATTTCCGCAAATTACTTCCCTTCAATATGTCATCAATGGAAAACCCAACGATACGATTTACGACCAGGAAATTATATTATTCGAAGGTCGCTCTTACATTCTAGAAGAGATGGAAGGTTTAAAATTTAGTATCAATGCCAAATCTTTTTACCAGACCAATTCAGAGCAAGCCTATGAATTGTACAAAATTACACGCGATTTTGCTGGACTAACCGGCAATGAACTCGTCTATGATTTGTATACCGGAACAGGAACCATCGCCCAATTCGTTGCCAAAAATGCCAAAAAAGTAATCGGTGTGGAGAGTGTGCCCGAAGCCATTGTAGATGCCAAAGAAAATGCCCTTCGTAACAAAATTACCAATTGTGAATTTTTTGTCGGGGATATGAAACTTGTTTTTAACGATAGTTTTATTGCACGGCACGGCAAACCCGATGTCATCATTACCGATCCGCCGAGAGATGGGATGCATAAAGACGTGATCGCACAACTTTTGAAAATTGCACCGCAAAAAATCGTTTACGTAAGCTGTAATTCAGCCACTCAAGCACGAGATTTGGCCTTATTGGATGAAAAATATAAGGTAACGCGCGTTCGTCCGGTCGACATGTTTCCGCAAACGCACCACGTTGAAAATGTTGTACTTTTGGAAAAAAGAGAAAATATATAAGATGGTGACTTTCGATTTTTTATCTATGAAAAAAATATTTTTATTACTCATTGCTGTTGCTTGGTGTTTTTATGGTTGTGAAAAAGATGACATTTGCGATGCCAATACCGCTACCACGCCGCGTTTAATTATTGATTTTTACGACGTCACCAATCCGACCATCCCAAAAAATGTAACCAGTCTTGCTGTAATTGGCGAAGGTTTGACCACCTATATCAAGTTTGATAATGTGAGCAAAATTCAACTGCCTTTAAAAACTACTGCCGATCTTTCAAAATACAAATTTATCATCAATTATGGCAACACCATCAATCCAGAAATTGTAAATGAAGATCAGTTGCAATTCAACTACACCAGAAATAATATTTTTGTTTCGCGTGCCTGTGGATTTAAAACGACCTATATTTTAAATACATCCAATCCGTTTGTACTGACCGATGCCGCCATACCGGATAATTTATGGATAAAAAGCGTAACGCTTGTACAATCAAATATTCTTAACGAAAATGAAACACACCTCAAAATATCGCATTAGTATTATATTGGTGCTGTTTTCTTTTTTAATGCAGGGCCAAGAAAAGAAAACCGATACCACTATTGTCACCACAAGCCGTTACGGGTTGCGCATCGGGATTGATTTGTTTAAACCTTCGCGGTCCTTTTATGAAAAAGATTATAAAGGATTAGAAATTGTTGGCGACTATCGACTGACAAAAAAATACTTTCTTGCTGGAGAATTGGGAAATGAAAACAAAACGGTCGATGGAGATCGCGTAAATTTTACTACAAAAGGAACATATTTTAAAGCAGGTTTCGATTACAATCTATATGAAAACTGGCTCAATATGGAAAATTTGGTATTCCTAGGGCTTCGGTATGGCGTAAGCACCTTTAGCCAAACCCTGAATTCATATTCTAATTATAATCGTTATGATTACTTTAACGAGACCAATACAATCATCTCAGGACAAAAATTTACCGGATTGTCGGCACAGTGGCTCGAAGTCGTAGTGGGAGTTAATGCCAAAGTATTTAATAACTTTTATGTCGGATTTAGTTTTAGGGCCAACAAATTAGTGTCAAACAAAAAACCTGCAAATTTCGACAACCTTTACATTCCGGGGTTCAATCGGACTTATGACGGCGATTTTGGCGTCGGTTTCAATTATACCGTTTCTTATTTTCTTCCAATTTATAAGAAAAAAACAACGGCCATCGTGAAGAAAAAAAAGTAATAGCGAAAAATTAGTATCTGAATGTTCAATAAGTGATTAGCCGACCTCTCTGACCCCTTTCAAAAATAACCATCGCATGTATAACTTCTCACCATCTTTGGTTTTTACGGCCTGAAATTTTGGTGATAGCAACGTACCCACAACAAAAGCGGTCAGTGGAATATAAAATCCGGTTAGGTTGGTATATTTTGCGGCTAAAAACCGGATTAACGTAAACAGTAAGATAAAGCATATCAGTTGTAACACAAAAGATTTTAGTTGCAATTTGGTCATGATTTGAACATTATGAATTAATTTTAGGAGCGTTCGGTGTCTTCGTCAACAGGCAAATTAAATTTGGTCCGCTTGCTTCCTTCATACATTTCATATTTTACCAGACGGGCTTCCAAACTACCGTTAAAAAGTTTTATTTTTCGAGAAGGTTTTAAACCAACGAATTTAAGTGCTTCAAGATTTGCTGTAATAAACCAGGCATTTGTTCCGGGATAATTTTGCTTCAAAGTGTCGCCTATCTCGCGATAAAAACGTTCCATTTCAATATCGAGCCTTTCACCATACGGCGGATTGAATACCATCTGTAAGGGCCCTGAGGTTTCCTTTTGGGTCTTAAAAAAGTTTTGTTCTTGGATGGTGACGTATTCTTCCAAATTGGCATTTTTAATATTGTCTTTCGCTTTTAAAACGGCACTTGGGGCTTTGTCATATCCTTTTATGGTGTAATGAAATTCTTTGACTTTCTTTAACAATGAATTCATAATTTGATCAAACAAATCATTATCCCAGTCATTCCATTTTTCAAATGCAAATTCTTTCCGGTTGATATTTGCCGGAATATTACAGGCTATCATCGCCGCTTCTGCCAAAATGGTGCCGCTGCCACACATCGGATCTAAAAAATCGCCTTGACCATCCCAGCCCGAAAGCAGTAACATTCCTGCCGCCAAAACCTCATTGATGGGGGCTATGTTTGTCGCCGTTTTATACCCACGCTGGTGAAGCGATGCGCCAGAAGTATCCAAAGCCACAGAAACCTGATCTTTGTCAATATGAATGTTTATGCGCAAATCGGGATGCTCCTTTTCGACACTAGGCCGTTGTCCGGTTTTATTTCTAAATTGGTCTGCGATCGCATCTTTACTCTTCTGCGAAACAAACTGCGAATGTTTAAAATAGTCAGAATGCACGGTCGTATCAATCACAAAAGTCTGATTGGGGTGAATATATTGGGCCCAATTGATTCCCGATATCCCTTTGTATAGCGCCTCTTCATTGTTGGCGCGAAAATAATAAATTGGTTTCAAAATTTTTAAAGCGGTGCGCAAAGACAAATTTGCTTTATACATAAACCCTTTGTCTCCTTTAAAACTCACCATACGAATGCCCTGCTCTACTTCTTGTGCGCCTAGTAACTGCAGCTCTTTGGCCAGAATTTCCTCAAAACCAAAAAAGGTTTTGGCCACCATTTTAAAATTATTTTCCATTGTAAAATCAAGTATTCGGTGCAAAAATAGTCTAAATTTGCATTTTAAATGGATTCTTAAAAAAAGAATAAATGTCCGAAGCACAAAAACCAACGCTCAGCCAACAGCAACTCACCCATTCCAATTGGTTTATTTCGTGGTTCGATTCGCCATATTATCATATCCTGTATAAAGAACGCAATTACAGGGAAGCCCAAGTTTTTATGGACAACCTCACGCACTATCTTAACCTGCCTGAACGCGCGAAAGTTTTAGATCTGGCCTGCGGCAAAGGGCGGCACGCGATCTACCTCAACCAATTGGGTTATGATGTACTTGGCGTAGATTTATCTGAAAATAGTGTCAACATTGCCCGAAAAAATGAGAATGAAAGTCTGCATTTCAGAGTTCACGACATGCGGATTCCATTTGAAGAAAAATACGATGCCATTTTTAACCTGTTTACGAGTTTCGGTTATTTTGAAAATGAAACCGACAACCTGACCACCTTAATTGCCATTAAAGAAAGTCTTTCTGAATACGGCTTTGGCGTGATCGACTTTATGAATGCCACGCAGGTCATTGCCAATTTGGTCGCTGCTGAAATCAAAACTGTCGATGATATCGATTTTCACATCAAGCGTTTCCACATCGACGGCTACATTTACAAAGAAATTGATTTTGAAGTCGACGGCCAAAAATTTCACTTCACCGAGAAAGTGCGCGCCTTAACCCTAGCCGATTTTCAAGAGCTCATGGACGAAGCCGGAATTTACCTGCTCGATATTTTCGGGGATTACAAACTCAAGAAATTCCACAAAACTGAGAGCGACCGTTTGATTATGATCTTTAAATAAATGAACTATCTTTTACCACTGCTTTCTGTACTTCTAGGTTATGGGATAGCTTTGTTTTTAAAACCCAAAAACAAAACCAATCTTAAGCTATTACTGGCTTTCAGTGGGTCTTTTCTGTTGTCGTTAACCGTAGTGCATTTGCTTCCTGAAATTTATGAAAGCCACAACCACAATATTGGCATCTTTATCATGCTGGGCATATTATTTCAAATTATTTTAGAATTTTTCTCCCAAGGCGCCGAGCATGGTCACGTTCACGGTCAGGCCACGATGACACAAATTCCATGGTTGCTGTTCGGAAGTCTGTGCCTCCATGCGCTACTCGAAGGCTTGCCGGTAAGCCACCACCACGGCTTGGCCCTGGGAATTGCGGTACACCACTTGCCCATCGCTATTATCCTGACCACCTTTTTTATTCAGGCCAACCTCAATAAAACCGCCATTTTTATATTCATGCTCACTTTTGCTTTAATGACTCCGTTGGGAACGTTATTGTCGAATCACCTCCCATTTTTAAATCAGTATTACACCGAAATTACGGCCATTGTAGTAGGCATCTTATTCCATATTTCTTCGACCATCATTTTCGAAAGCAGCGAAGGGCACAAATTCAATATTGCAAAAGTCTCTATGATTATTCTCGGAATGGCACTTGCTTATTTTTTATAATTGGCGCGTTACCCTGCGGGTCGGGCTGTACGCAGTGCATGGCACTTGGCTACCATCCCTAACGCAAAGTCCCGCTTCTAAAATTATTGCCTAATTGTAAAAATCCATTCCAGCCAAAATATTCCGATACCGTGGCAACAATATTTTTATAACATCGGGAATCTTTGTAACTTTGAAAAGTGAAATCATAAAGCCACTCACCACTAAGCACCTTCCATGACCATGGCCTTTACCAAAACCACCGAGCAATCCTCCAAATACGACCATTTAGAAAAAATGCCGGTTTCGGAATTGCTTTTCCATATCAATCAAGAAGACAAAACGGTTCCTTTTGCCGTTGAAAAAGCCTTGCCGCAAATTGAAGCTTTGGTGCAGCAAATTGTGTTGCAAATGAAAGCCGGAGGCCGATTGTTTTACATAGGTGCAGGCACATCTGGCAGACTTGGTGTTGTAGATGCTTCAGAATGCCCACCTACTTTTGGCGTTCCTTTTGAATGGGTAAACGGCATCATTGCAGGAGGCGACAAGGCCATTCGCCGCGCGGTAGAAAATGCCGAAGATGATACTGAACAAGCTTGGAACGATTTATCTGTCTTTAAAATAAATGATAAAGATGTTGTAGTTGGTATTGCCGCTTCGGGAACTACGCCTTATGTTATTGGCGGTCTTCAAGTCTGTAATCAAAATAAAATTACCACGGGTTGTATTACCTGCAATGCGGGAAGTCCGCTGGCACTTGCAGCACAATGGCCGGTCGAAGTGGTCGTTGGCGCAGAATTCGTTACCGGAAGTTCGCGTATGAAAGCCGGAACCGCACAAAAACTGGTATTGAACATGATTTCTACCGCTACGATGATTCAACTCGGAAAAGTGAAAGGCAATAAAATGGTCGACATGCAACTGAGTAATAATAAATTGGTCGATCGCGGAATAAAAATGATCATCGAAGAAACTGCGGTGTCGTATGAAACAGCAGGCAAATTACTGCAAAAATACGGGAGTGTCAGAAAAGCAGTTGATCACTATAATATTAAATCATAAATAATGGGTACCAATCGCGAAGTTTTAAATAAAGGGATCAAATATATGGCGTGGGCTTTACCGCTGGCTTTTGTAGGGCCGACAGTAATATACAATGCCTTTGTCAACAAGCAAAACGGATGGCATTATTTGGTGCTAGCCGTCGGAATTGCCGTTTGCTTTTTCGCTGTTTTTTTTATGTTTAAAGGTCTCAATACGATCGTAAAAAGCATGTTTGACAACTAATGGAAGATTTAATTCATATCGGTAAGATTTTTGAAAAAGTGCTCGCCATCGGCAAGAAAATAAACCACCGTGAGTTTGAAGATTGCATTTTCAAAAACTGTGATTTCTCGAACGGTGATTTCTCCTATAATACGTTTATCGATTGTGAGTTTACTGATTGCAATCTTTCGATGCTAGCACTTGTTAATACGGGCTTGAAAACCGTCAGGTTCAAAAACTGCAAATTGCTCGGCATTCCCTTTTACCAATGTGAAGATTTTCTTTTTTCGGTCGATTTTGAAGAATGTATACTTGACTACGCCTCTTTTGCCAACAAAAAAATGACGAAAACACGCTTCCAGTCGTGTTCGCTTAAAGAGGTGAGTTTTATTGGAACCAACCTTACGGGAGCCGTTTTTGAAAATGCCAATCTCGACCACGCCATTTTCAATACCACCCAACTTGCGGGAGCCGATTTTACAACAGCTTACAATTACAAAATTGATCCCCAAGTCAATCCGATGAAAAAGGCAAAATTTTCCAACATCGGTATTCTTGGACTGCTCGACAAATACGACATTAAAATTGAATAGCATGGAGATTAATACCGCCTATCTAGAAAGCGTCAGAAAGCAATTTTTGTATTATAAAACCTTGGGAGAAAAAGCCATTGCCCAGCTTGAACCAGAACAGCTTTTTGTGGTGGATAAAGACGATAACAATAGTATTGCCGCAATTATCAAGCACCTTTCTGGGAACATGCTGTCGCGTTGGACAGATTTTTTGACAAGCGATGGAGAGAAAGTTTGGCGCAACCGCGATGCGGAATTTGAAAATGATTTGGGTTCAAAAACCGAAGTAATGACGCTTTGGAACGAAGGGTGGAATTGCTTTTTTGCAACGCTTGAGTCTTTAAAACCAGCACAACTCACCGAAATTATTTACATTAGAAATGAAGGTCATACGGTGGTAGAAGCAATCAATAGACAACTGGCACATTACCCGTACCACATCGGACAGCTAGTTTTTGTGGCCAAGCAATTGAAAAAAGGAGACTGGGAAAGCCTGTCGATCCCAAAGCATGCCTCTACAGCGTACAATACCGAAAAATTTAAAGAAGAGAAAGGCCTTCGAAATTTTACCGATGCGGAGCTAAAACGTTTAAAATAACGAATTGCCTAGCCCTGATTGTAACGGCATCCTTTTTTGTGCCGTTTTTGTTACGGGACGAAAAAGATAAAGTGTAAAGCGGGAAATTGCTGCTAAAAAAAAATAAAAATGAAAAAATTGATATTGCTACTGCTGCCCGCATTGTGTTTTTCTTGTTATCAAGCCGAACCCAATTGCGGTCATTTCAAAACCGGAAATTATGAATCGGAAATTACGGTTAATGGAAAGAAAAAGAAAACCCTTTCGGTCAGAACCAATTCGATGGTCATTGAGACGTATGATGGAAAAACCGATACGGCCTCGATTCGCTGGATTAACGACTGTGAATATGTGTTACAAAAAACAAATCCGAAAACGATGCAGGAAAAAAAGGCAATTGATATTAAAATTTTGACAACTTCAAAAAATTCATATACCTTTGAATTTGGACTTGTGGGCAGCGATGCCAAACAAAAAGGAAAAGCCAAACAACTTAATTAAAACAATAGTAAATGGAAGTTTTTTTAAACCCAAATTCCTGGATAGCTTTATTAACATTGACTTTTTTAGAAATCGTTTTAGGAATTGATAATATTATTTTTATTTCTATAACTACCGGAAAATTACCCGTGGAGCAACGCAAAAGAGCCACTAAAATTGGAATGTTCTTAGCCATGTTTATGAGAATTGCTCTTCTTTTAGGGATTTCAGTTTTGATTGCGATGAAAGAACCTTGGGTCAGTTTTAAATACACTTGGGTAAGTGCACAAATTTCAGGACAAAGTATCATTTTACTGCTCGGGGGATTATTTTTAATTTATAAGAGTACCAAAGAAATCCGCGAAAAAGTAGATGAAAAAGGAGAAGAAGAAAAAGAGAGAGGAAAATCGGCGGCGAAATCATTTGGTAAAGTAATTTTTCAAATTATTTTGATTGATCTGGTTTTTTCGTTTGACAGTATTTTGACCGCGGTCGGAATGACCAATGGCGTAGAGGGTGCAATTTATATAATGATTACTGCTGTAGTAATCTCGATATTAATAATGATGCAATTTGCCGTGCCGGTCGGGACGTTTGTAAATAAGCATCCTTCGATCCAAATTTTGGGACTGTCTTTTTTGATCCTTATTGGATTTATGCTGATTACCGAAAGTGCCCATTTGGCCAATGCTTCCTTTTTTGGAAATCACGTTGATGTCGTTCCGAAAGGATACTTGTATTTTGCCATTTCGTTTTCGCTTCTTGTTGAGGTTTTAAACATGAAAATGTCAAAAAACAGAAAAGCAAAAAATGCTTTAAAATAAACACTTGCATCTTTTTGATTTCAGATTTCCAAAAGTTATAATAAAGTACGTGTAAGTTGTAACACATGTAAATTTATTTTTGTAATCTTTGCTCCTAATTCTTAATAAACAAAAATCATGAAAAAGTTAGTATTAATTTTCTCAGCCGCAATGATGGTTTTGTCTTGCAAACCAAACGCCAATGAGGCAGGAGTAATTGGAGACTCAAAGCAAGTCACCATTGATTCTATGAAAGTAGAAATGGCAAAAAAAGAAGTGACCATGGCAAAGCAGAAGTCTATTGATTCAATGCAAGCTATCGTCGCCCAACAGCGAAGCCGACAAGTTACAACACACCAAGTTGTTCAGACTACCTCTGCTGAACCCGTTGCGCAAAAACGAAAAGGGTGGAGTGGTGCAGCTAAAGGTGCTGTAATCGGTGCCGGAGTAGGTGCTATCACTGGTGCTGTAATCGACAAAAAGAAACCAGCCCAAGGAGCAATAATCGGTGGATTGGCCGGAGCAGGTCTTGGCGCCGGAACAGGAGCTATCATTGATTCTAAAAAGAAACAATAAGCACTAAAATTGCTAAAAAAACTCCCTTTGCAGGGAGTTTTTTTTTAGAATAAAGTAATCTGACCTTCGCCATCCATCTGCAAATCTTCATCAGAACTATCGGTTAAGCCTGGCGTTTCGATTTCTTCAGGCACAATTTCTTTTGGAATCTCGTAAGATAGCGGCTCGAGCAGGTTGACTTGTTTTAATTTGTCTGCAGTGAGCTGGTTCCCTTGTGCTTTAAAACCTTTGACGGCAATAAATGCTTCAAGATCGACGGTTTGATTTTCTTTTTGAATTCCTTTTATTTTAGTAAAAACCAATTCGGCTAACGGACGATAATCGGTTGATACGATTTCCAATTGTGAATTTGAATGTTCGGTGATAAAGATTTCTTCTTTTCCTTCGGTCTCTACAAGGAAGCGTTTCACGTAATAGCGTTCTTTTTCTCCATCGTAATAGATGGCTGAAACCGGTTTCTTCGGGATCCATTTTTCTAACACCACCATGTCTTCATCGAAATGTGTGGTCAGTTCAGGAATGATGACTTTAAGTTTTCCTGATTGAGATATCACCAAGATTTTATCGTTCGGACGGAATTCTCCGAGCAATTCGCCACGGGCATCCACATTGAGTTTTTGAACAGTATCATCAAACCAAATTTTTCTGGGCAATAAGGTAGAAATTCCTTTTTCCTTAATTTCGATTTTCTTGATCGGATATTTGGTTACCAGATTTCCTTTCGATGCCCTGCCTTTGATCGCCATCGTGGCAAAATCCAAATCCCATTTAAGCTTTTTGATGGTGCCAATTTGACGCAGTAAAATGGTAATGACTTCTGCTTCACCATTGGGATTGACCGTGAAATACAAGATTTGGGAGCCTTTGGTTTCATTGGTCAAATCGTATAATTTATCTCGGGTCACACCCGTCACGTTGAACCTTTTTATATATGAGGGACCCGATTTTCCATCACGATAAATCATATTGTAAATGGTACGCTTGTCGCTTCTGTCAAAAATAGCCACATGAATGATATCTTTGCCGATAAACTTCTTATCATCCACTTTGCAAATCATCATGTTTCCATCGCGAAGGAAGACAATCACATCATCAATGTCCGAACAATCGGTAACATATTCGTCCTTTTTTAAACCCGTTCCCACAAAACCTTCCTCCCGGTTGACATACAATTTGGTATTGCGCAATACCACTTTTGTGGCCTCAATATCGTCAAAGATTCGCAGTTCGGTTTGTCGTTCTCGCCCTTTACCGTATTTTTCTTTTAATCGGGTAAAATAAGCTATTGCAAATTCGGTCAGATGGGCGAGGTCGTGTTTTACTTGTTCTATATCGCCTTCCAAGGCTTCGATTTTATCTTTGGCTTTGTTGCTGTCGAATTTGGAAATCCGCATAATCCTGATTTCGGTCAGGCGCAAAATATCCTCTTCGGTCACCGCGCGTTTTAAATGCTTGATGTGGGGTTTTAGTCCGTCATCAATGGCAGTAATCACGCCTTCTTTAGTGGTTTCTTCTTCGATTAAACGGTAGACTTTCTTTTCGATAAAAATGCGTTCCAATGAAAGAAAATGCCATTGTTCGTCGAGTTCACTGAGTTGGATCTCGAGTTCACTTTTCAGCAATCCCACGGTTCTCTCAGTCGAAATTTTTAGCATTTCGGTAACGCCAATAAACAACGGTTTGTTGTCTTCAATCACGCAACCTAGTGGGGCTACTGAGGTTTCGCAAGCCGTAAAGGCAAACAACGCATCAATTATTTTATCGGGAGAAACACCGGGATAAAGGTGTATTAAAATTTCTACCTCAGCGGCCGTATTGTCTTCAATTTTCTTGATTTTGATTTTGCCTTTTTCGTTGGCTTTCAAAATGCTGTCAATCAATGTGGTTGTGTTGGTTGAAAAAGGGATTTGCGTAATCACCAACGTATTTTTATCGAGCTGGGCTATTTTGGCCCGAACGCGTACTCTGCCGCCACGCAGTCCATCGTTGTAATTCGAGACATCGGCTATGCCGGCAGTTTGGAAATCAGGAAAAATCTGAAATGGTTTGCCTTTTAATATTTTTATCGAAGCCTCAATGAGTTCAATAAAATTATGAGGCAACACTTTTGTTGAGAGTCCGACCGCAATTCCTTCGGCGCCTGAAGCCAGAAGCAACGGAAATTTGACGGGAAGATTGTTGGGCTCGGCTCTTCTGCCATCATAAGAAACGCCCCAATCGGTAATCTTTGGACTATAAATTACTTCGAGTGCAAACTTTGACAACCGCGCTTCAATATAACGTGACGCCGCTGCACCATCACCCGTCAGTATATTGCCCCAGTTGCCCTGGCAATCAATGAGCAATTCTTTTTGGCCAATTTGCACCATCGCATCTCCAATACTTTGGTCGCCGTGGGGATGGTATTGCATCGTATGCCCGACCACGTTGGCGACTTTGTTGTACCTGCCGTCGTCGAGTTCTTTGAGCGAATGCATGATCCTGCGCTGTACTGGTTTGAATCCGTCTTCAATGGCAGGAACAGCACGTTCGAGGATCACATACGAAGCGTAATCGAGAAACCAGTCCTTATACATTCCGGTGACTTTGGTAATCGTATCGTTGTTATCCGCGGCGTCGTTATTGTAAAAATGCCCTTCGGGTTTTGTAGGTTCGGGATTCAAATCCTGTTCTTCGTTCATTCGCTTTTATACCACTTTAAATTTAAAATTGTTTTTATAATTCTTCCACCACATCGAGTTCGACTTTGAGGTTATTGATAATAAATTCCTGTCGGTCGGGCGTATTTTTCCCCATATAAAACTCGAGCAATTTTTCGATAGAAATACTATTGTCAAGCATAATCGGGTCAAGCCGGATGTCTTGTCCGATAAAATGGACAAACTCATCTGGCGAAATTTCACCAAGTCCTTTAAATCGGGTGATTTCGGGTTTTGGTTTTAATTTTTCTATCGCGGCCTTTTTTTCTTCTTGAGAGTAACAGTAAATAGTTTCTTTTTTATTTCTCACGCGAAATAAAGGCGTCTGCAGAATATACAAATGGTTTTCTTTAATCAATTCTGGAAAAAATTGTAAAAAAAACGTAATCAATAACAACCTGATGTGCATTCCGTCAACATCGGCGTCGGTGGCAATGACAATGTTGTTGTAACGCAGATTCTCCATATCGTCTTCAATATCGAGCGCCGCCTGAAGCAAGTTGAATTCTTCATTTTCATACACAATTTTTTTGCTCATACCATACGAATTCAACGGTTTCCCACGCAAACTAAAAACCGCTTGGGTATTGACGTCGCGAGATTTGGTAATCGATCCTGAGGCTGAATCTCCTTCGGTTATAAACAAAGTACTTTCTAAATAACGTGGATTTTTTATATCGGACAAATGCACACGGCAATCGCGTAATTTTTTATTGTGCAAACTCGATTTTTTCGCTCGGTCTTTTGCTAATTTTCTGATGCCAGACAATTCTTTTCGTTCTCTTTCTGCTTGAAGTATTTTTCGCAACAGCAAATCGGCAGTTTCGGGGTTTTTATGCAGGAAATTATCCAGTTTGTTCTTGATAAAATCATTGACGAAAGTCCGAACTGATGGCATTCCGGCTTCAGAGCCCATATCGGCTGAACCCAGTTTGGTTTTGGTTTGCGATTCGAAAACAGGCTCCATCACTTTAATACTTACGGCACTGACTATGGATTTTCTGATGTCTGAAGGCTCAAAACCTTTGTTGTAATATTCGCGAATGGTTTTTACAATGGCTTCGCGAAAAGCGACCAAATGCGTACCTCCTTGGGTCGTATTCTGTCCGTTGACAAACGAATGATACTCTTCGCTGTACTGAGATTTGCTGTGGGTGATGGCTACTTCAATATCCTCGCCGAGGAGGTGAATGATGGGGTACACCATATCTTCTAAAGCAATATTTTCGTCGAGCAGGTCTTTTAATCCGTTGTCTGAATAGAATTTTTCGCCATTGTAAAGGATCGTCAAACCGGTGTTGAGATAGCAATAATTCTTGAGCATTTTGATTACATATTCATTTCTGAATTTATAATTTTTGAAAATGGCTTCGTCGGGGATAAAAGTAACTTTGGTTCCTTTGCGTTTCGTGGTTTCAATAATGTCTTCCTCGAGCACCAAATTTCCAGCTGAAAATTCAGCACCTTTTTGTTTTTCTTCCCGAACCGATTCTACGCGAAAATAATGCGACAAGGCGTTGACAGCTTTCGTACCCACGCCATTTAATCCCACCGATTTTTTAAACGCGAGCGAATCGTATTTTCCGCCAGTATTCATTTTGGAAACTACATCAATCACTTTACCCAACGGAATGCCTCGGCCGTAATCGCGAACCGAAACTGTTTTTTCTTTGATTGTCACCTCGATGGTTTTGCCGGCGCCCATTACAAATTCGTCTATACAGTTGTCAATGACTTCTTTGAGCAGAATATAAATTCCATCATCTGGCGAAGAGCCGTCGCCCAATTTGCCAATGTACATTCCGGGTCGCATTCGGATGTGTTCTTTCCAGTCCAGCGAGCGGATATTATCTTCTGTATATTGATTTTGTTCGGACATAAAATTTTAATCGAATTAACTGCGTTTTATTGAGCCCAAGCGAAGCTTTTCGGCAAAAAACTTGAGATAGCCACGAGTGGTGCTAAAGTAAGCCATATCAATAAAAATTGAAAGCAGAACGGCGTAAAGTTATTAAGATGATATTGACAGGATTTGCGTCGTTTTATGGTACAATTTTATAAGATACAATCGACTCATTGTTGACATAAATCGTAAGATACCCACGACTTTTTTTACCCAAAACCACTTCAAATTGCGCTGTGTTTCCCTGATGCACTGCAGCCAGCTCACGAAGTTGCCCTTCACTGCTAAAGACATAAGCCACTTTGTAGTTTTCGGGAAAGTTAATGGCTTTAAACATTATTTTTTGGGTATTGGTTTTAGAAAATAGCCCGTTTAGCGGGGTAATAAATTGATACGGGGCTTTAATATAGCCTCCGTAATAAAGTGGCAGGTTGGCAAAGTCAGACTCGGTCTTGTTCAGAAACAGCCATTGCTTGTCTTCGGGGAAGTGATTGAGAAAAAAAACTTCAGGCGCCGTAAAAAAATAGCCATCATTAAATAACTGCTCCATTTTCTGGGTTTGCGAATTTAATGCGCTTGCGGCCCAAGTCACATCCAACAACTGCCAAGCATTTCCTATTTTTACCGCGTTCCAGGCATGGTCGTTGAATTTGGCAAACCTGCCGATAAGTGAAAGGTCGTTTTTAGATTTTCCAATAATGGTGGTACATTGAATTTTCATTAATTCACACAGCGTTTGAAAAAGGGCCGCATAATCTTGGCAAACCCCTTTTTTAGAACGCAAGGTTTTGTTTGCGGCGTCCAATTTAAATTTTTGTTCCTTTTGTATTCGGTCTTCTTCGCTGCTAAAAGAATATGCATTGGTGGGGTTGCTACGCTGCGAGGCGTAATAGGCGAGATCGTATTGAATATTCAAAGCCATCCAAGTAAAAATAGCTCTGGCTTTGTCTTCATCTTTGGCAAAGTCGGCATTGATTTTTTCCGCCAATTTTTGCGGTGCTGCAAACGTTTTTGGATAACTTTTAACCGTCTGGTCAACAATTGCATATTGTTGAGAATACACTTCGAAGGACCATAACACAAAGAAAAGATTTAAAATTAATTTTAGAATGGGAAGTCGAAAAAATTTACAGGTCATTAAAAAGGTTGATTTGTGTCTGCAGTGCTTCGTTAAAATCGATACTGGTTATTTTGCCGCTTTCCACATCAAAGTTGGCATTGAAATTAGGTAACGAGAAAGTAGCCTTGATATTGCCCCCATAACGCGGAAACATAGTTTGGGCAATTTCTAAAACACTCGCTCCGCCTCTCGCTCCGGTTGAAGTGGCCATCAGTAACATGGGTTTGTCTTGAAAAACTTTTACTTTAATACGCGAAGCCCAATCAAAAACATTTTTAAAAGCAACCGAACAATTCCCATTGTTTTCTGCCATCGACACTATCAAAATGTCAGCTTCGCCAATTTTGGCAAGAAAATTTTCGGCTTTGGGCAAATGTCCCACTTCGGCTTCAAGGTCGACACCGAATAACGGCATTTGGAAATCGTTTAAATCAAGTATTTCCGCTTCCCCATTGTCAAAGAGACTCGCGGCGTAGGTGGCCAATTTTTTATTGATTGATTTTGTATTGTTGCTTCCGGCAAAGGCGATAATTTTCATGGTGCAGCTGTTTTTTTTAAAAGTACAAAAAAATAAAATACGGGAAAGGCCTGTCGTTAAACATTTGCGCAGGGATTTGCGCGCGACCTGCCCCGGATTGGAACGTAAAGCATTTTGCAGCAAAACCCTTTATTTGTTGCGTTAAAAAAGCGACGGAGAAGCTGTTTTTAACGCCTTACAAAAAAGGATTTGGCAAAAAATCTTGAAGAGTAAAGCCGGAATGGGCAACAAAAATCTGCTAATGATGTAACAGATTTTTATTGCTTTTACACGTTGAAGCGGAAATGCATCACATCGCCATCTTTGACGATATATTCTTTGCCTTCCACTTTAAATTTTCCTGCTTCTTTGGCTTTGGCTTCCGAACCGTAATGCACATAATCATCGTAAGAGATGACTTCGGCGCGAATGAATCCTTTTTCAAAATCGGTATGAATAACACCTGCGGCTTGTGGTGCGGTGTCACCGATGTTGATTGTCCAGGCGCGCACTTCTTTCACGCCTGCCGTAAAGTAGGTTTGTTGTTTTAATAATTTATAAGCGGCGCGAATTAACACCGAAGCGCCAGGTTCGTGTAATCCGAGGTCTTCAAGAAACATTTTGCGTTCATCGTAGGTTTCTAATTCGGTTATATCGGCTTCTGTTCCGACGGCAAGTACAATGACTTCAGCATTTTCATCTTTCACCAATTCGCGAACCTTATCCACATAATCGTTTCCTTTGACAGCGGCATCTTCATCGACGTTACACACGTACAGGACGGGTTTGGAGGTGATCAATTGAAAGCCTTCCAATAATATTTCTTCGTCGTAGTTTTTGGGTGCGACTGTTCTTGCAGATTTGGCCTGCAGTAAAGCTTCTCGAATTCTATTTAGAAAACCTTCCTCTACTTGTGCTTCTTTATTACCGGTCTTGGCGGCGCGTTTCACTTTCTCCAACCGTTTTTCAACGGTTTCTAAATCTTTGAGTTGGAGTTCAATGTCGATTGTCTCCTTATCGCGAATAGGGTTTACGTTACCGTCTACGTGAATAATGTTATCATTATCAAAACAACGCAAGACGTGGATGATCGCATTGCATTCTCGGATGTTTCCCAAGAATTGATTGCCCAATCCTTCACCTTTACTGGCGCCTTTTACCAATCCGGCGATATCAACAATATCTACCGTGGCGGTTTGTACGCGTTCGGGCTTTACAAGTTCTTCAAGTTTTTCCAATCTAGAGTCTGGAACATTAACCACGCCAATATTGGGCTCAATAGTACAAAACGGAAAGTTGGCACTTTGGGCTTTCGCATTGGACAAACAATTGAACAAAGTTGATTTTCCTACATTGGGTAATCCTACAATTCCTGCTTTCATTTTCTCATCGGTTGACAGCTAACATAGCGCTAACGGTTAGTATTTTATTTTAAAAAGTGTGCAAATATAAGGTTTATATTTTTTGATAAGTATTTAATATTTTTTTATGGAGCGCAAACAGGAGCGTTAAAAAAATATTACGTTGCATTTAAGTGAACAAAAAAAGACTAACTAATTTTTTTTTATTATTGAAAAAAGTTTATTGCTATTGTTACTGTTTCGAGCAATGTTTCTTTTTACTCAAAAAGAAATCAGCGGCAAGATTAATATCAAAGACGTCACGACTCAAAGTGGCAAAATAGAAATTAACGAATTGCTACAACATGCAGCACCTTCTTTTTATTATGCTGATGAACAAGATGAGTCTGACGCCAAAACTGTTACCAATTTGACCCAAGTACTCTAAGATAATCAAAAACTTAAAACTAACTACTGGTAACAACAATCTATTAAATGTATATCCAGACAAACAGCATGATCAAGGCAACACCGAAGTCGGAGAATATTGGGCTTCAATTCAAATGGGGTTTAGTGGTGCTTACTAATAGGCTCGCTTCGGATTTAATTTCTAAACATAACTTACATTCAATATTGTTTTTAGTTTACAAAATGGGAATTGTGTAAAAGTTTTCTAAAATTCCAACATTCATTAGCGCTAACTTT